>CANQKV010000044.1 GCA_947624545.1 uncultured Alphaproteobacteria bacterium
TTCATCAATTAAAATCGAATCGACTTCATCAACAATGGCATAATAAAACGGCCGTTGCACCATATCTTTTAATTCAAAGCGCATATTATCCCGTAAATAATCAAAACCCAACTCGTTGTTGGTGGCATAAGTAATATCGGCATTATAAGCGGCGCGCCGTTCCTCAACGGTTAAGTCATGCACGATACAGCCGACGCTTAATCCCAAAAAGCGATAAATCTGCCCCATCCATTCACTGTCACGTTTTGCCAGATAATCATTAACCGTTACCACATGAACGCCTTTACCCGTTAAAGCATTTAAATAAACAGGCAGGGTAGCAACCAGTGTTTTACCCTCACCGGTACGCATTTCGGCAATCTGACCGTTATTTAAAATAATACCGCCTAATAACTGTACGTCAAACGGACGCAAGCCCAACGTTCTTTTTGCCCCTTCCCGAACACTGGCAAAAGCTTCCGGCAACAAACTTTCCAATGATTCACCGTTTTGAATACGCGTTTTGTATTCTTGGGTTTTATCCCGTAACTGATCATCCGTTAACTTTTCATAGGAGGCTTCCAACTCATTAATTTTGGCTATTGTCTTTTTAAATTTTCGCAAATATCTGTCATTTGCCGACCCAAACAGTGATTTTAATAACATTTCTATCCTTTCACGAATCAATTAATTTATATGAAATAATCTATTTTTCGCCAAAAGTCAACCCTTGAACAACATATTTCGCATATTATTCAATGCAGCCGCCGTTAAAAAAGATTCTATCGATTTTTTAAATAAGAAACCAATGTTTCAATATCTTTAACTGCCGGCGAATCGGGATATGTTGTTAAAAACGGCATTTGTTGACGAATTGCCTCTTTAATATGTGATTCCTGATGAATAATTCCTCCCAAAGACAGCTCGGCATTTAAAAAGTTTTGACAGGCTTTTAAAAGCGTTTGATATGTTCGTTCCCCCTCTTTCTGCGTGTTTGCCATATTGACAACAACACTGAAACGCGGCGGTTTCGGTCGACTTGATAAATATTTCACCAATGTATAAGCATCAGCCAACGAAGTCGGATCTTCCGTACAAACAATTAACACCGAACCCGCCGAACTGCCCAACAATGTAATTGTTTTTTCAATACCTGTTCCCAAATCAATAAAAACGTGATCGTAATGTTGCGCCAAAATATATAAATCATCTCTCAATAATTGCAACTGCCCGTCGCTTAAAAATGTTGTTGCCGATAATCCCAAATGACCGGACAAAACATCGCACCCGATGGCAGGAACAAAAGAAACGGATTGATTCATCGGTGTTTTACCCGTCAGCACCTGTCCTAAATCATAAGTTGTATTTAAACCCAACTGAATATCAATATTGGGCAAACCCAAATCACCGTCAACCAACAGAACCTTTTCGCCGCTTATCGCAAAAGCATGCGCCAAAGTGATTGATAAAAACGTTTTACCGACACCGCCTTTACCGGAAGCAACGGCAATAATATTTTGTCCGTCCAACCGTTCATAAATGTTTGAAATATTTTCTTGCACCATTTAATCGTCCTCTCGTTTACAAAGCATTCCCCGAATAATGTTATTTAAAGTACCGCTGCCGGCTTCCAAAAGATAATCCGTTATTTTGTTGCTTTTACTCCATCCGCCCCACTGATAAGAGCCGAAAAGCGCCGTTTGTAATAATCCGCCGACGGTACGCGCCCCATCTAATTTTGTACCCAACAAAACCGTACAACCGGCTTTGGCAAACAAGGCGCCTTGTGTTTCGGCTTCTTTACAATCAAGCCCGGCTTGTTGCGTATAAATCATTTCGGCATCGGAAAGTTGTGTTTTAATTTCGTTAATTCGTTCCAAGTCAGACGGGTTATACGGATTATACGCCGGTGTATCAATTAAAATCACATCATGAGTTAACCTTAAAACGGTAACGGTTTCATTAAGTTTTGAAATATCACTTAAACATGTGCAAACAATATTCATCCATCCGGCGGAACGCTCCAACTCGGCAGCACCGCATACTTTTTGCCGATCAAGCGTTATACAGGCAACTTTTAAATGACTTGATTTTGCTTGAAAAGCCGCTTTGGCTACCGCTGTTGTTTTTCCGCTGCCCGCAGCCCCCAAAAACACATAGACATCGTTTTTTTTAAGCGGAGCAATCGATTTATACACATACATTTCTTCCAATGCCGCCACCAACCATTTTTCTTCCGTCAGCTTGGCACTTTTACGGGAAAGAGCATTCAAAAGCCGTTCATAATAGGAATCAAAAACACCGTGCGGCGCCAACAGATTTTGAAAATGCGCCGCTCGTTTCTGACGAATTTCCTGATCGGGAAAATCAGCTTCCGTTTCTTTTTCTTCAATCGCAACAACCAACCGAACCGTATGATTGGGTAATCGTCCCGATGAAATAATAACGGCATTCTCGCCGAATGTTTGTTTAACGGCTGTCATTGCCGCGGGAATACTGTCGGCGAAAAATGTTTTCAGTTTCATAAAATTTTTCCTTTACATTTTCGTGTATCAATTAATAATTGTGCCCGTTGAATCATTTTTGTTTGTGCCTCTTCCGTTTTTTGAATACTTTCAATGCCCGCCGTCGTTGTTTTTTGCAAAATCTCAACCCATTTTTTCGGATCAATGACGCGAACAAACGATTCTTTGACACTGTCGGAAGCATGACTTAATGCAACAACCAGCGTTTCATCATCAATTTGTTTTAAAAGCGTTTTTAAATCGGCTTCACTCCAAAAAGCAAAGTCATCAAACGTTATGAGGTGTTTTGAAAGCATTTCGGCAGCTTGCGGCGCTGTTTGTGCCATATATGTTAATAATTTTTTACGCCGAATCGTTTCCGTCAAACTCAAAACGGCAGCGGCTTTCATTTCCCCGGAAGAAGTGATATTCGATTTATTCTCAACGGCAGCAACGGCAAAAATCTTCGATTTAAAACTTTCCTCATCAAAAGCGCTGATTCGCAAAAGAATTTCGACAGCCAACCGAACGGATATCGGTTTTAAAACGCGCGCCACTTTTTCCGCCGGCAAACGATAAAGCAATTCTGCCGATGTTTGCGGATACTCATGCGCTAAAAACGCACTGATTTTACTGTCGGGTACTTTATCTAATTTTTCCCAAAGAGATTGTCCGAAAGCAGGTTTATCCAGCTCTTTTATCAAGCTTTGCGCCTGTTCTTTCGTTAAATTTGCGCGCAGAAGCGCTTTTGTTTGTTCCTTTGGCGCGACAATATCTTGCGGATGAAGCATTTGCCGATAAAAACGCATTAAAATCGGATGAATATCCATGGCTTTCACGCACCCCAATCCGGACATAATATGTGAAAAGACTTTAATTTCGGCTTCACTCATCTGCTTAAACATTAATCGAACCCCCTCGTTACCCAAACAAAGCAAAACAATGGCTGCCTGCTGCGCCGGGGAAAAAGCACCGTCATTGGCGCCGCCTTTAAAAGACGATCGCTCATACAATCGATTTCGCAACGCATTAACGGCAATTTCCGGCATTTGAGTGCATATTGTTTGAACACGAGTGACCAAGTTTTCTTCAAGATCTCCTACAATTTGACGACAAAACATATTATCCGTTTCTTTCTGTCGTATCGGGGAAAAATCCATTTTTTTCTGACAACGCTTCGACAACCACAGCCAAAACACAAACAACACGATTGACAATACGGCAACGGTAATTAACGCTACCGCAATTATTTGACGATATTGCGTTTCTTGTAAAGCAATCGAAGCGAAAGGCAATGTTTCGGGGAAATTGACAACGCGGAACGTATCGCCTCTTTTCGGATTATATCCGACAATAATTTGCGCATTTTTCAACAAATTGCTTTTATTGCGTTTAAAAAAGAGATTGCGTTGTTCATCATTCGTTTTTGCCAAAAAAACAAAGGCGTTTAACTGTTTGACATAATAGTTTGTCACTTGCGTAACAATTTTTTGACTCTTTTGCTCGGCAAGCCCTTTTTTATCCGCCAAATCCGTTGATGACGGCGACGTGATTTTTTCAACAGTTTTCTTTTTTTGAATTTCCAACTCTGCCCGAACAACCGTTTGAACCGCCTCTTCTCCTAAAAAAGGCACCAAAACATCTTTCATTTTCTTTTCGAGATAAGCATCATACTGCGGTTGAATAAACGGATTTTCTTTGGGCAACGATTTTTCCACAAACTGTTTAATAAACTTATTTTGCTCTGCCGTCGAGGGGATTCGATACCATAACGACGGCGTAAAATAGCCGATACCGGCTATTATAAACACGCCGAAAATTATAAAAATATATTCGATAAGTTTTTTTTGCAAAACACAAACCCTTAATCAATTTCGATTGCGTGTATTTTCGCTCAAAAAAATGAAAATTCCGTTAATAAATAATGATTTTTGCAAAAATGATGAAAATTTTTCAAACGAAATGCTTTTTTCATCTTAAAAACAGATAAAATCGCTTTTTTAATGTAATTGAATCACACTTTTCAAATATCCCGTTTGCGGATAAATAACCAAAACACGACTTTGCTTTTCGGCATTTTTCGTAATCAGGCAAATATCATCTGCGCAGGCAAAAGCGGTAAAGACTTCTTCATCGGGCATTAAAACGTTCAGTTGAATATTTTCTCCCGTCAATAATGTCGGATTTTTTGTTTCCGTTAAAGAAATAATCGGTGTTTGTGTTTTTATCTTGCTTTGTTGTCGGCTATCTGCTATCTTATAAGCGATGAAGGTAAAACCCGCCAACAACAAAATTGAAAAAATGAAGACTAAAAATTTTAAAAACAAGACAGCTTTCATTTGTTTTCTCTCCCTTAACAGAAAGGATTTAAATGCCTGATTTTCTTTCAGACGAAATATTTTCCGATGACACATTATATACACAAAATGAAAGTTTTGTCACGCAAAAAGTAACATCGGAAACAAAAAATATGCGTCTTGATAAATTTTTGGTTTTATCTTTTCCGCGATATTCTCGCAATCAGCTGATTCGTTTTATTGAAAATGACTGTGTTAAAAATCAGAACGGTGAAAGAGTTGATAAAGCCGATTACCGCGTTCGCCTTGATGAGTCTTTTCGAATTTTTCCGCCGCAAGCGCAACCGGCAATACCACAGCCTGAAAAAATCGACTTGGATATTCTTTATGAAGACAGGGATGTTTTAGTCGTGAATAAACCGGCGGGTATGGTTGTTCATCCGGGCGCGGGCAATATGAGCGGAACACTGGTTAATGCCCTGCTTTATCATTGCAAAGATTCGCTTTCGGGCATCGGCGGTGTTATTCGTCCGGGCATAGTGCATCGCATTGATAAAGAAACAAGCGGTATCTTGGTTATTGCCAAAAACGATACGGCACATCAACATTTATCAAAGCAATTTTCGGCGCACACCGTCGAACGGGTATATCAGGCGTTTGTTTGGCAAAAAGTATTAAATGAAACGGGCATTATCAGCGGCGCAATCGGACGCAGTCCGACAAATCGGCAAAAAATGGCAATCGTTAAGACAAACGGGAAACCTGCCGTTACGCATTATGAGCGCATTGCCGTTTATCAAACGGGACCGGCTTCTTACATTCGCTGTGTATTGGAAACGGGACGAACGCACCAGATTCGCGTTCATATGGCATCAATCAACCACTCATTAATCGGCGATACGATTTATGGCATTATTCCCAAAACGGCGCCCGAATATTTACGCTATTTTCCCCGACAGGCATTGCATGCCGGATTTTTAGGTTTCATTCATCCGATAACGGGAAAGCATTTCTCATTCGAAGTACCGTTGCCCGAAGATTTGGCGGCACTGAAAAATTTTTTAGAAACAAATTGATAAAAAAATACGCGGCGCCCAAGGATAAACGCCGCGTATGCCCCAGTATTTTTAAGAGAACATCTTAAAAATAGTATCTCGCCGAAAGTTTTACATCATTCGACCGCATATCGCTCTTACCCTGTCCGACATAACCGTCTCTGACTTTAACACGGGCTTGACCCAAATCCGTATAACGATAGCCTAAATCAAATGAAAGGCATGTATTGACATAGTAATCAAGACCGACACCGGCTGTCCATGCAAAATTGGATTTTGTAGCACCTTTGGCATCGGGCATACTGTCCGTTTTATTCCAAGCCATACCTAAACCGCCCATACCATAGACACTGATATTATCATAAACCGGATAAGTTAAGTATAAATTAGCTAAAACAGGCAAAGACCAGACATCTGTTTTTCTTTTGGGTACGCCTCTCATATTCACATCGCCCCAACCGCGATAACCGACCGTAATATCGCCGCGAGCGAATTCGTTAAAATGATAACCCGTGCCGATACCCAACAAACCGGCATCTCCGGTGTTTTTAATGCCGAATGAATAACCGGCTTCACCGACAATATAAGGTTTACTGAAATCAATAGCTTGCGCGCCGACAGAACACATCATAAAACCGGCAATCGCCAAACCTGATAATAAATACTTCTTCATGTTATTCTCCTTTCTTAAAAATATACGAAGCCTACTAACAATAGGAACAGGAAAGGCACTTGTCCAGCTTTTTACACAAAAATATTTAAAATAAATATCTTTGTATGACAAAGTCATAAAACTGTATGTTTTCAACAAGTTACGGAACGTCTCACAAAAGAAGTTTTCGTTCGATTAACCGATTAAACGTTTTTTTTATTGAATAACATCGGAACACAAACATTGTCCGTTGCCATAGAAAGCAACCGATCCTTTCGGACAGGTTATTTCATCGGCACAGCGATTTTCGCACATTTTACCGAAAATGTTATTCGGACATTTACACACGCAAGCGCCGTCTTTATAAACAGCTTTTCCGCCGTTGATACAGTTAATTTGATTGGCGCAGTTCATATCGCAGGTTTCGCCGTAATAGCCGCTGTAACATTCGCAACCGCAAGCGCCGTCTTTATAAACGGCATAACCGTATTTACAAGTGTTTGTGCATTTTTGGGAACAATCATCGCCGTAATAGCCGTTATAACAATCGCAACCGCACATATTTCCTTTATAGACTTGATAACCCGACTTACACACGTTCAAACATTGTCGTGAACAATCTTCTCCGAAATATCCCTGATTGCATTGACAAAAACTCTGTCCGTTTAAATAAACGCGTTGTCCTTGCGGTGCATATTGCGAGGTACCGCATGGCGGAAGCGAAACGGCTTGCTCACAATCTTTGCCGGAAAATCCTTCATGACATTCACAAGACCCGTAACCATATATTTCCCCGTGACCGTTGCACTCTTGATTTTTATCCGTCAGCTCACAGCGACTCCCGTAAAAACCGTTTTGACAATCGCAACCGCTGCCTTTTTTGCTTTCCACCGACGCATTATACCAATAAAAATCTTTTCCGTGTCCGTTACACACGTCACCGCTCGGTTCAAACTGTTCGCAATGCTCTCCGTAGTAACCCATATCGCATTTTTGACAACTGCATGTCGGATTAAAGTCAACCGCCGAAGAATGTCCGTTACAAAAGGCATCAGGCGTACACAACTCTCGCTTTGCCGACACATAACATTTTCCGTTACTGTCTTGACTGTCATAACCGACGGCGACATCACATTTTTGACATCTGTTTCCGATATACCCGGGTTGACAAATACATTTTTCGCCGTTCCAAGAGCCGAAAACCGTACATCCTACAACCTCCGAATCGGCATGAACGGAAAGATTGTTCTTAAATGAAAACGTGATTGTTTCGCATTCATCATTAACAATGGTCGGAGCAATTTCATAGGGTAAAGGCCAATTCCAATCAGCCAATTTCCGACATTCGGCAACCGACAATCCTTTAATTTCAATGACAAAGTGATCTTCATATCCGACAGCGGTATAATAATAACCGTCTTTTAAAGCGGTTCCTTTTTCCAACACGCTGCCCTCGGGCGGAACAACCGCCATTTGTTGCATACGAATGGAAAAATCGTTTGATAAAAATTTAAGTTCATCAATCACATTATTACAATGCCGATAAACCATAAAAAAAGAATAAGCCCACCACCCCAACAAACAAACAGTGAGCCACAGCGCAACCGCGCGTATAAACTCTTTGGCAGCCATTCCCGACTGATCGAATTGATTTTTGAAATGATCTTTCATATGCAAAATCCTTTATAAATATCTGATTCGTTTTCCGTTACTTTAAAAAAAAGTATAACACTCATTGAAAAGAGAATCAACAAGATATTTCAGAAAACGCCATTTTTTTTATTTATAAAAGGGAAAAATCAAACCCGCGTATGTTGTTTTTGTTGCAGCATATAAACGGAAACAGGCATTGAAAACCGCTTTTGAGCAACTCGCGTTGCTGTGACGGAATAATACATTTTGCCCTTTTTCGTCGGATTTCTGTCCGGACCGCTATCTGTCGGCGGTAACGAGTTTTGCATAATGCAAGACACGTTTAAAAAAGCCAAACCGATACCCAACAAGCTTTTGCTTACTGATTTTTTCATTTTTTCATTCCTTTTAAAGTTTCAATCAAAAAAAATAAAAGCGGCACGTTGCCGCGTCAGGTTTAAAAAGTTTTTGAAGTATAGATATTTTAAAACCTCTTGTCAAGATATTTTTTTAAATAAGTGTATTTTTAATAAAGTGCAGACATCGGAACAATCAGGCATGAAGCCATTCAATAAGTTGATTTTTACAAAAAAAAGAGCCGTTCACCGACTCTTTTTTTTTAACAACATTTTATTATCTCATCACATCAAGGTTATTGACTGCGATGTACCACCAAGGAAACTAACGTGTACCCAAGATTGACTCCTTTGTTAATGGTTGTATCTCCTTTGTTAATGGTTGTGTCGTCGTCGTTGTTCTTCTTGTTGCACTAGTAGTTGTACGTACCGTTGTTGTGAGTGTTGTTAACCTCACTGTTTCACGCGTGGTTGCCGTAGGTGCCGTCCACGTAGTGGTTGTCGTCGTCGTTGTTCTCGTCGTTGGTGGCGCCGTTGTCGGTTGTTCAGGCGACGTATGAGACGGCGTTCGAATAGTAGGAGGGGTCGTTCTTACCGTTCTCAGAGTGGTCGGTTTTTGCGTTGTTAACGTTGTTGTTGCCGTTGACACAGGTACCGTGTGTGGCGGACGAGTCGGTTTCTGCGTTGTTGTCGGCGGTGTAGGTGTAGACGGTTCTGTCGTCTCTGTTGTTGTCGTTGTCAGTGGCGTAGTGGTTGTCGTTAGTGGCGTAGTGGTTGTCGTTAGTGGCGTAGTGGTCGGCGGCGGTGTTCCGCATCCTTCATACATACATGTATCCGTTACGCGTGTTGATGAAGTTATCCCCGGCGTTGTTGTTGTCAGCGGCGTGGTCGTGGATATAACCGGCGTTGTTGTTCCGCACCCTTCATACATACATGTATCCGTTACGCGTGTTGATGAAGTTATCCCCGGCGTTGTTGTCGGCGGCGGTGTTGTTGTCGGCGGCGTAGTCGTTGGCGTCGGCGTTGGCGTACACCAATCATCCATACATGTATCAGTTATAATCGGTGTGCTACTACTCGATATTGGCGTTGTCGGAGTTGTTCCGCAATTACCACCATTACATGTTGTTGTAGCACTGGTTGATATTGACGTTGTAATACCGGTCATTGGTGTAGTTGTCAATGGTGGTGGACATAGTCCGCCGGCGCAACAGTTTCCTTCATGACCTTCTCCTGCATTAGGATCAAAAACAGCTTTTTCATCACGAAGTATTTCTTTACAACAGGCGTTCAAACGTGCCGGATCAATGCCTTCTTTTAGTGGTTTTCCCCGCGAATCTAAAAGCTGACTACACTCCAAGTTGGGTGTAGTAGTTGCGCTTGGTGTTGGTGCATTATCAGTGCATTGACCATTCGAATATGCCTTGTTTATTTCTTTGCAACAAGCTGCACTTGGCTCTCCGGTTTTAACATTTTTTCCATTAATACAACACTCACCATTGCTACCTTCGGTACGAGACCAATTTCCTTGAATACCATCTTGATGCACATGAGCGCAACAAATATGCGTTTGTTTTTCGAGAGATATGTTCTCACCCGTCTCTTTATTGCATCCGGGATCAAGCGGACAATTTCCTTTGTTACCATTTACATCAATGCCACCCGTTGAATCAAACCCAACACAGCAGGTAGTTCCCGTCCATATATAAGGACAACAGAATTCGGAATTATAATTCGAGCAAGAACTCGAATCGATTGTACACATATCATCTTCTTGATCGTTAATATTTATCCCTTTTTCCGGAGAAATACGAACAGTTTTACAGCAACCCGAACCTTGCCCGATAACATTTGAAAAGCCCCCTTCTCCTACAAAAACATAGCCTTTTCTTTTACAATTCTCGGGAACATCTAAATCATCATCGGAACCGTTACCCCCCTCGGGATTATTGCCGCCTTCTCCCTCGTCACCGTCGCCGTCGCCATCGCCGTCGCCGTCTGAAACAGGCGTGTTATTAATGTTAAATAATACCGTTACTTCATTATTATCAGGTTCGCATAAATCCGTATCA
>CANQKV010000045.1 GCA_947624545.1 uncultured Alphaproteobacteria bacterium
AAAACGCCATTAGCGTAATATAATTTTAAAGTGCCGTTTTTTTGTCCGTTCGCATAAGGAATGCTTGCCATTAAGTTTCCGTTTTCATAAAAAATATTTTGTGTGCCGTTCAGTTGCGTGCCATTTGATTGAAAAGAGACCAAAATGTCGCCGTTCGGGTAAAAAACGTTATTTTGCGTTGTTTTAAATAAATCGAACGAGGGAATGTTACCGAAAAGATTTGACATTTTTAAATCATTATCCAATAAGGATAAAATCGGCTTGTGATTTAAATCATAAAGAGTATTTTCGCCATATATGGCATTATAAGGGGGGCAAGCCCCGAAAGGTTCGGCAAATGCCGCGGGAATACAAAAAAAGACGCCGAGCAAAAATAGTTTTGTTTTCATATACTGTTTATAAAATGTTTTTTGTCGCATATCAAGTGATAAAAGGGAAAAATGATTGTTTTTTTGTTAAAAAGATAAAAATGATTTAAATTTTAAATAAAAACTTGAAAATTTTATTTAAGTATGATATAAATAATTTGGTTTAACAAAAGGAGCTAAAATGTCTTTTACGGAAGAAGCTTTTTTGCAGAAAATTAACACGGATGAAATACCTGTTACTGTTTTTTTAATCGGTGGAATTAAATTACAGGGGATTATTGTTGCTTTTGATGAAAAAACAATTTTTCTTCGGCGAGACGGTCATACCCAAATGATTTATAAATCGGCAGTTTCAACGGTTATGCCTTCATCGCCCATTGTTTTATAAGTAATGGATGAAGTTAATTGAACAATACGCTGATTTTATTTCCGTTTTTGAAAAATGAAAAATTTTATCGGCAGCCGCAGGCAACGCTCGATGAAGCGGTTGCATTGGCTCAGGCAATTTCATTAATGGTTGTTAAAAGCGCACTGATACCTTTGCGAACAATTAAAGCTCCTACTTTTATCGGAAAGGGTGTAATAGATTCTTATGCCTCTTTCATTCAGGAAAATAAAATCGATGTTGTGATTATGGTTTGTCGATTATCTCCTTTACAACAACGTAATTTGGAAAAAATATGGCAAACGAAAGTTATTGATAAAACGGCTTTAATATTAGAGATTTTCGGTCAGCGCGCCCGTACGAAAGAAGGCGCTTTACAAGTTGAGTTGGCGCATTTGACATATGCGCGCTCGCGTTTGGTTCGATCATGGACGCACCTTGAACGGCAACGGGGCGGATCGGGCTTTTTAGGAGGTCCGGGTGAAACACAGATCGAGTTGGATCGACGCTTAATCGATGAAGATATTGTCAAAATTAAAAAAGAATTGGAAGAAGTCAAGAAAACGCGAGCGCTGCATCGGCGCGCCCGAAAAAGAGTGCCGTTTCCGATTGTGGCGCTCGTCGGTTATACAAATGCAGGAAAATCAACACTTTTTAATTATTTAACAAAAGCAAACGTTTTCGCAAAAGATATGTTGTTTGCTTCATTGGATCCGACAATGCGTCAAATTAAACTGCCTTCGGGACAAATTGCCGTCTTGTCGGATACGGTCGGTTTCGTATCGGATTTGCCAACAGAGCTTATTATGGCTTTTCGCGCTACTTTGGAAGAAGTTTTGGAAGCTGATGTCATTGTTCATGTACGCGATTATCATCATCCGGATTCCGTTGCGCAAAAAAAAGATGTTGAAAGCGTTTTATGTGATTTAGGACTTCAAGAAACCGTTGATAACGAATTGTTGGAAGCATTAAATAAAATAGATTTGTTTGATGAAAACGAAAGAAATATGATTATTAATCAAAAAAAGCGAAAACCGAAAGAGTATCCGATTTCCGCCTTAACGGGAAACGGTGTCGATTCTTTGTTAAAAGCGATTGAGGAAACTTTAAATAAAGACAGAAAAACTTTTAAATTGTTAATTCCCGTTTCCGATGGAAAAACATTGGCAAAACTTTATCAAAAAGGACAAGTCATGACGCGTAAAGATAATGAAAAAACAATAACGCTCATGGTTCGTTTAAAATCGGAAGATGAGGGATTGTTTAAATCATTTATTGCATATTCAAGGAAGAAAAATAATGAAAAATTTTACCAAAACGGTTGAAAGTTTTACATGTGTTGTTTGCAAAGAAAAGGTAAACGGAAACGGTTATACCAATCATTGTCCGAATTGTCTTTCTTGCCTGCATGTTGATAATTTACCCGGCGACAGAGCTTGTTTCTGTCACGGAATTATGGACCCGATCGGATATGAACTTCGAAACGGAAAGGAATATATTTTGCATCGGTGTCGCAAATGCGGTTTTGAACGTAAAAATCGTGTTTCTCCAAATGATAATCGTGAAGCCCTTTATGCTTTATCGGCTTCATTAAAAATTAAAAAGTCAATTTAACAAAAGGAAAGGTAAAGAAAATGAAATATCATGTCACCTATCGATTAATTACAAGTAAAAATTCCGTATACAGCAAATGTGTCAAACTCCGTCGTGAACGGTTATGGCAACCTTTGCACTTGGTAACTCCCGACGACTTTGAAAAAACGGAAGAAAACTCCGTATTTATTGTGGCTATCGTTAATTTAAGACAAACGGTCGGTTGCGTCAGATTAACGGCAGAACCGAATAATAATTGGATTCGATTAAGTCAGTTGGTTGTCGCTGAGGATTATTGCAAAGAAGGTGTCGGCTCACAATTGGTTGGTATGGGAATAGCTTACGCTCAAAAAGAAAATTATAATCGAATGGCATTATATGCTTATCCGGATGTTTTATCATTTTTTGAACGGTTTGGCTTTGAAACAGAGGGAAAATGGTATTCTCATGTAAATCAAGTGCGTTCGATTTTGATGATAAAAAATTTACAACAAACTGATTTATAAGTCAATTTTAAAAGAAGCTTCTGTTGATGCTCGAATATCGTCAAGTGAAGAAAGCGGACTGATCTCAATGAGTGTCAGTCCGTTTGAATCAACTTTGAAAACTCCTTTTTCCGTGATAATTAAATCAACTTCATGAGCTGCCGTTAAGGGCAGAGTGCATTTTTTTAAAATTTTCGGTTGTCCGTTATTCGTGTGTTCCATAGCCACAATCACTTTTTGTGCGCCGACAACCAAATCCATGGCACCTCCCATACCGGGAACAAGTTTTCCCGGAACAACCCAGTTTGCCAGATTTCCTTCTTCATCAACTTGTAAAGCCCCTAAAACCGTTGCATTAATATGCCCCCCTCGAATCATACCGAATGAAGTCAAGCTGTCAAAATAACAACCGCCGTCAATGAGTGAGATTAACTTTCCGCCGGCATTGGTAATTTGTTCATCGCAATCCTCGGGACGCGGTGATTTTCCCACGCCTAAAACACCGTTTTCGGATTGTAAGGTAACATGTTTTTTCGGCGAAAGATAATCGGCAACCAAAGTCGGTAAACCAATACCTAACGTTACAATATCTCCATCTTGAAACTCTTTGGCAACACGTTGAGCAATCAAATGACGCAATTCATTTTTATCGGGCATTTTTTTCATCCTTTTTTAACACAAGATATTGCACAAACAAGCCCGGTACGACAATTTCATTAGGTGACAGCGCCGTATCAGAAAGTTCATCGATTTCCGCAATTACACATTGAGCCGCCGTTGCCATAACCGTATTAAAGTTGCGCGTTGATCCTTTGTAGGAAAGGTTTCCGTATTTATCGGCTTTGGAAGCATAAATTAAGGCAACATCGGCTTTCAGAGCTTTTTCCAGCAGATAAGTTTTTCCATCCAGCGTGATTTTTTCTTTATTTTCTTCAACAATGGTACCTAATCCCGTCGGTGTCAGAACGCCGCCCAAACCGGCGCCTCCGGCACGAATTCGTTCGGCAAGCGTTCCTTGCGGAACCAATTCGACTTTTAATGTTCCTTCATGCATTTGTCTGCCCGTTTCAGGATTCATACCGATATGCGTAACAACGGCTTTCTCAATAAGCCCGGCTGCAATCAGTTGCCCTTTATCGGAATCGACAAAAGAGGTATCGTTTGCAATCAACATTAAATGATTTGTTTTGTTTTTTAATAAATAGGGAATAACTTGTGTCGGCGAACCGCACTTTAAAAAACCCCCGATCATAATCGATGAGCCGACGGGTATTAAATCGGCGGCTTCTCGGGCAGATATGATTTTCTTTTCTTTAAACATATTCTTCTTTTAACAAAAGTTTAAGCATTCGTCAACATTAAAATTGTCGTACCTCAACGAAACCAAGGTTTCGGATCAATCGGTTGCCCGTTTTTCCGAATTTCCAAATAAAGTTCGCCATTTTTATTCAATCGACCGACAGGTTCTCCTGCCAATATTTCCTGTCCTTCCGATACATTCATATCTTCCAGGCCTGTCAGTAATGTTAAATAATCATCACCGTTATCGACAATTAAAAGTTGTCCGTAGCTTTTAAACGGACCGGAAAATAAAACGGTGCCGTAAAAAATGTTTGTTACGATACTGCCGCCGGTTGCCGCCAAACGCATTCCTTTTGAATGCAGACCGGCACTGTTAATATCATTAAAGTTTTCAATAATTCTGCCGTTAATGGGATAATTTAAAGAACCTTTTGCTTTTTTAAAGGAGCCTTTGGGAATGTTAACGGGTTTCGGCGGTTCATTTTGGGCTTGAATAATATTTTGCGTGGCAGCTTTTTGCTTTTCTTCTGCCTCACGTTTTGCTTTTTCGGCGGCTTGTCGTTGTTTTTCGGCTTCCAGCTGTTCCAATAATTCTTTTAAGTCTTTGGCTTGATTGGCAAGTGCTACAATGCGTTGACGTGATTTCTTATGTGTGGCATCATATTGAGCTTGAAGCAATTCTTTTTGCCGAATCAGTTTATTCATTTGCGAAGCGCGTTCATTGAGCTGTGCCTGTGTTGTTTTAGCGCGCTTCGCCTGATTTTCAATTTCTTTTTTTGTTTTTGCTAATTGAGACAAATCATTTAAAAAGCCTTCATTCATATTTTTAACTTGGGGGAGGGCATAATTAAACAATATTTTACTGCGTAAATGTTCCAAAGGACTTTGCGGTTCCAACAAAACAACTTCCGGCGGACGTAAAGCCAAAGTTTGTAAGCCGGTTGAAACATCAACTAATTGTTTATCGGATAAAGCAAGCTTTTTGTTTAAATCTTCTTCTTTTTTCTTTAAATCCGTCAGTTTTTTATTTAAATCGTTCAGCAAATCTTCTTTTTCGCGTACTGCCTTTGCCGAACGCACCATTTGTTTTTGAACGGTTTTGATTTCATCGGCAATTTCGGCTGATTTTTTTTCGGCTTCTTTTTGTGTTTGTCGTTCTTGTCGCAATTCGGCTTCAATGCGATGCAAATCATCTTGTGTCGGTTCCGCCCGTGCCGCCGAAATTGATAAAAACAACAAAGAAAAAATCAATAATTTAAACAACTTAAAGTCCTTAATCTTTATAAACGAGTAATGATTTTCCTGTCATTTCACGCGGTTGCGGTAAGTGCATCAATTCAAGCAAAGTCGGCGCTACATCGCAAAGACGTCCTTCTTTCAACCCGACAATGTTTTTCGGCGCATTTACCAAAACCGCCTTAACCGGTGTGTTTGTATGTGCGGTATAAGGGGTATGCGTTGTTTCGTCCATCATTCGTTCGGCATTACCGTGATCGGCGGTAATAAACATCACGCCGTCTTTTTCTTGTACGGCTTTGACAACACGCCCCAGACAAGAATCAACGGCTTCAACGGCATTTACGGCTGCTTCCATAACCCCTGTATGACCGACCATATCGCCGTTGGCATAATTAACGATAATTACATCAAACGTATCATTTTGAATGGCTTCAACCAATTTATCCGTTACTTCGTAAGCCGACATTTCGGGTTTTAAATCGTAAGTGGCAACTTTCGGAGACGGAATAAGGATTCTTTCTTCACCTTGAAACAATGTTTCTTTTCCGCCGTTAAAGAAAAAAGTCACATGGGCATATTTTTCCGTTTCGGCAATTCGTAGTTGTTTTAAACCGGCATTTGCAATAACTTCACCGAAAATCTGTTGTAAATCTTCGGGCGGAAACAAAACGTGCATCCATTGATTATGTTCCGTTGAATATTCCGTCATGGCAACGGCATCGGCAAAGTGAATAACTTTTGAGCGTTCACTGAACGTAAAATCGGGTTGTAATAAAATACGCGTGATTTCACGCGCCCGATCGGTACGGTAGTTTGCCATAATTAAGCCGTCCTGATCACGCATTCCCTCGTAATGACCGATAACGGCGGGTACAATGAATTCATCGAACACCTTGTTGTTATAAGAAGCTTGTATGGCTTCCTCCGCTGTTTTAAAATGCGGACCTTTTGCATTGACAATCGCTTCATAGGCTAATTTAATTCTTTCCCAACGATTATCTCTGTCCATGGCGTAATATCTGCCCGAAACGGTTGCCACTTTCACAAAAGGCATTTGTTGACAGGCATTTTCCAAATCACGCATAAACCCGAGAGCGGAATCGGGAGGTGTATCTCGTCCGTCCGTAAAAGCATGTAAAGCAACAGGGATTTCGGCTTCATTTAATATGCGTGCCAGCGCGATAACATGAGATTGTTGCGCATGAACGCCGCCTGTACCGATTAACCCCATTAAATGACAGGTTCCTTTTGTGGTTTTTAATTTATTAATCAGTGTCCGCAGAACGGGATTTCTATCCAATTCGTGTGATTGAATGGCTTGATCGATGCGTGGTAAATCCTGCATAACAATTCGACCGGCGCCCAAATTGGTGTGTCCGACTTCGGAATTACCCATTTGTCCGTCAGGCAAACCGACATCCAATCCCGATGTTTTAAGCATTGTTGTCGGATATTCTTGAATTAAAGCGTGCCAAATCGGTGTTTTTCCCGTTTCAATGGCGTTAAATTCTTTTTGATTACGATAACCCCAACCATCCAATATGCAAAGGACAACAGGTTTTTGTCTTTTATTCATTTTTTATCCTTTCATAAAAAAAATATTAAATTGTTCCTTAAAACAGATAGGTGCATTATAAAATAATTTTTAGAAAAAGTGTATATTTTTTTTGAAATTCTGTAAAAAAAAGATGAAAATAAAGCAATTTCAAGCAATTAAAATTTATTT
Source organism: uncultured Alphaproteobacteria bacterium (assembly GCA_947624545.1). GTDB lineage: Bacteria > Pseudomonadota > Alphaproteobacteria > CAAHEQ01 > UBA3637 > RGIG4140. The sequence continues at coordinate 7,099 of CANQKV010000045.1, forward strand.
TTTCAATCGGATTTGCAATTTGTTCATTTAATTCTTAACTTTTTGTAAAAAGATTGTATTTAAAGGGGGGCTTTAAAAGTGACAAAAAACAAAAAGATTTTGAATCAAACGATTATGATGATGGACGAAAAAAGGTTATCGGAACAAATTAAAGAAACCATTCATCAGCTTTCTCAATATGAGATAAACGAAAGTGTCAACGAAACATCGGCGTTAAATACGGTATTGGGAACACTTCAATCGCAAACGAAACTTGAAGAAAAAAAGGGAAAAAGAGAAAAATTAAGACTTGTTCAAAAAGCAACAAATATGAAAAATCGACAAGAGGTTCTTAATGAAATTGTTAATCAATTACCCGAAGGAAAAGATGAAAATAACAAAAATATTAAAAATAAAAACACTAAAAATAACAATATGTTAAAAAATATAGTTAATGTTTTAAATGAAATAAAAAAGAAAAAAGAAACGCCATCGGAAGCCCTGACAAATGATTTAAAAAAGAAAGGAATTATTCCTCTGTGGGAACAGTTGGCGGTAAAACAAAAGACAAACGAATATTCAAACATTGATAAATCTTTGTTATTGTTCGATGTTCGGCGCGGTTTGGAAGAACATGAATTTTTTTATTTTTATCAACCGCAATGGAATATTAATACGGGAGAAATTGTTTGTTTGGAAAGTTGTTTACGATGGCGACATCCGACAAAAGGTATTCTGGGTCCTGATTTTTTTCTGGCACTTTTTGAAGAAAGCAATTTATTACTGGATTTAATGAATATTTTATTTGAACAAATATTTACCGATTTAAATCAAATGAAACTCAACGGTTTAGATGCTCTTAAAATCTCAATTCATTTAACGCCCGAACAGCTGGAATTGAAATATTTAGGTGAAAGTTTGCTTCTGCTTTTAGATAAAACGGATATTGATTCGTCACAAATCGAATGCGCCGTAACGGAAAGACTTTTTCCGAAACATCCGCCTCTTTTAAGGGAAAATATAACGGTTTTAAAAGAAAACGGAATCACGCTTTGTTTAAATAATTTTGCGTCAGGCTATTCGGCATATCCTTATTTGCAGGAATTTCATTTTGATAAAATCAAGCTTGATAAAACTTATACGGCACATTTATTTGAAAATCCGCGCGAAAAGCTGATTGTGCAATCCGTGATTGAACAGGCGCGTTTATTTGAAGCCCAAGCCGTAATTGACGGCATTAACTCGCCGCAAATGCTTCATTGGTTACGACAACATAACTGTGAACTCGGGCAGGGGTGTTTGCTCGGAAAAGCCCGTCCTTTGGAAGAAATGATTGACTTTTTAAAAGAATATAATACAATAAAGAGCTACGGTATTGATTCGATAGAAGCGTTTTGGCGACGCAATGCGCATTTAACGCCGATAAATATCGGGTCTTGTGTTGAAGAATAAAGGATAAAAGATGAAATCAGTCAAAAAGCCGGAATTATTATTGCCGGCGGGGTCGTTGGAACGGTTGAAAACGGCGTTTTTGTATGGTGCCGATGCTGTTTATGCCGGTATGCCGGGTGTTTGTTTAAGAAATAAAATTGCGTTTACCTATGAAGAATTACAAGAAGGAATTGCCTTTGCGCATTCTTTAAAGAAAAAAGTTTATTTAACCGTTAATTTATTTACGCATAATCATGATATCGCGCGCGTTAAAGATTTTACGGATCCGGGCGTGTTCGGGCTTATTCGGCAAGAGCTTCCCGATTTGCCGCTTCATATTTCAACACAAGCCAATGTGTGTTCCTATTTAACCGTTCGTTTTTGGCAAGAGCAGGGCGCAGCCTTATGTGTGTTGGGGCGGGAAGTGCCGTTGAGTGAAATGAAAGAAATTCGCAAGAAATGTCCGAATATTCGCTTGGAAGCCTTTGTTCACGGGGCGTTATGTGTCAGTTATTCGGGGCGCTGTTTACTTTCAAACTTTATGACGGGACGCAGTGCCAATAAAGGAAATTGCGCACATGCGTGTCGGTGGCGTTATAAAATATATAAAGCCGAAGAGCAGGCGGAAAACAGAGAAGATTCAAGCTATTATATTGAAGAAGAAACGCGCCCGTTGTCATTGATGCGCATTGATGAAGATGAACACGGCACATATATTATGAACTCGCGTGATTTATGCTGGTTGCCGCGGTTACCTGATATATTGCCGATCGGGCTGGATTCGTTTAAAATTGAAGGGCGCAATAAATCACAATATTATGCGGCGGTAACGGCGCGAACGTATCGAAAAGCCATTGACGATTGGTTTCAAAACCCGAACGATTGGCAGCCGGATAAGTATATGGATGAAATATTATCTTTGCAATCGCGCGGCTATACGCTCGGATTTTTAGACGGCAATGCCGGACCCGAAGCGCATAATTATGATGTTTCGGCAAGCAACGGGGCTTATCGTTTTGCAGGTGTGGTGCGAAAAGTTGAAAACGGGCTGTTAACGCTTGAAATTAAGCATAAAATCGTGAAAGGAATGACGCTTGAATTTTTATCGCCGTATCAGTTTGAGCCGATTAAAATAGCGGTTGAACGTTTTTATAACGCTGAAAACGCTGCCGAATGTCAAGAACTTTCTGCGGGGCATTTAGGGCAGGCGGTTCAAATCCCCGTATCAGCCGAAACCGCGCGCTTATTACCAAAACTAACCGTTTGTCGCACAAAAATAAGTTAAGCCGTTGTTTTTTAGAAGCTGATTATTTGTTTTTGAATTAACAAATATTACATTCGGCTTTAATTTTTGACTTGGCGAATAGGATAAAGACTATTATTCTTAATGATTTACCGCTTTCGTCACACATAAAGGATGGCGTCGCGCAAAAGTGTCGTCATCATGGCGCGTGCTGATATCCACCTGTCCGTTGCTCAAAAGACCAAAAACATAATCGAGCGAATAACTCTCTTTAAACCAAGGAAAATATGAATATCCATAATACTGTTGAATTTTGGTATATACGCTTGAAATATTGCCTTCTACGCTATCTGTATGCCCTACTTTTGTTGCATGACAATAATTGTTAATTTTGGTTTTTACAATTTCATCTGCACATTCCAACATATCATATCCCGCCATAAAATCCGGCTCGGCTTGTGTCGGTGCCTGACAAGCCGTATCCGCTTCCCCGACGTTTGCCGCACATATCCGACACGCACTCCACCATGTCATTACCTGATTCGATCCGTAGGTTGTTATAGTCTTACCGGATGGAGTGGTAATTGTTGTTTGTTTATCCGTCGGCAAATCTTCTTTCACGTTTCGACATTTTCCTGAATTATAACTGCTATCCCCATCCTCAAATTCTTGCCGTTTA
>CANQKV010000046.1 GCA_947624545.1 uncultured Alphaproteobacteria bacterium
CTAACATGTTCAACATCATCATCTCAATCTCATAGTTACTGTATAACACTGTATTCAAAAATTGTCAACATATTTTTAAAAAATATTTGACAAATTATTCAATTATTTTACAAGTATTTGAAAAATATATTGTTTTATGTTGATTTTTTTTTGTGAATATAAAAATATTTTTATGTCAAATATTAATATTTTACTAATTTTTTTCGAAAAACAGATTATTTTTGTATCAAAAAAACGAATCGTTTTTGTTTTGAATCGGATTGACAATGAAAAAGAAAAAAGGGCGCAAAATAAGCTATTGAATTATATAGAAAAATAAAAAAGCATTTTTTAAAAAACGATTCTTTTTCTTCAACTTTTTAAAAGCCCGTCAACAGGCTGATTATTTTTATAAATAACGGGAAAAGCGTATGAATAAACCAGCCCAACACATCTATTCCGAAAACCGGCAATATAAATATCAGCAATAAAAGAAGCATAAAACCGTATTTTTCCGTTTCTTGATATTTTTCACTGAATCGTTGCGGTAAAAGCGCAGCTAAAACACGTCCGCCGTCAAGCGGCAATATCGGAAACAAGTTAAATATGCCCAAAACAACACTGATTAACACACCGTTATAAACATTTTGCGCAAGCCAAAGGGCAGTAAACGAATCGGGCGAAACAAACGGTAACACCATTCGAGCAAAAACAACAAATGCCACAGCCAGTAAAAAATTTGTAAGCGGTCCTGCCAAAGCGACCAAGCCCATATCTCTTTTCGGATGATGAAGCGCATTGAAATTAACGGGAACAGGCTTTGCCCAGCCGAATAAAACAGGCGCTTGTATTGCCAATAAAACCAACGGAAGAGCAATCGTTCCCATAAGATCAATGTGATTAAACGGATTTAAGGTTAATCGCCCGGATTGTAACGCCGTTTTATCGCCTAATTTTAAGGCGACATATCCATGCGCGACCTCGTGCAAAATCAATGAAAGCAAAAGCGGTAATACCCACGTTGTTAAAGTATAAATCACATTATTCAAGCTTGACATTCTACTTAACCGGCATACAATCTTGCTTATGAGCTTTCAGTTTTGTACATAATTCGGCGGCGGCTTCCCGAGAAGCAAACGAACCGACTTTCAATCGATAAAACTTTCCTTTGCCTGCAATACTTGCTGTTTCAATTTCATGCGGTAAGCCCGAAAGCAATCCTTTTTGTTGTTGCTGAATTTTTGACCACGCCTTTTCAACGGCAGACTTATTGTTGGAAGCAAACAACTGCACGCGCCATGCTCCTTTTTGAACGGATTTGGCGGCGTTTTCGGCTGTTATTTTTGCCTTTTCGCCTGTATTTTTAGCAGTTTCATCTTTTTTAACCGTCGGTTGTGCTATTTGAACAGGCTCAATTTTCGGCTCGGGATTTTTAACATCTTCCGTTTTGGGTAACGGAGCAGCCGTCGGTGCCGCTTGTGCCACAGGTTGCTGTTGTGCCGCAGGTTGTGCTTGTACCGCAGGTTGCTGTTGTGCCACAGGTTGCGCTTGTGCCGCAGGTTGCGCTTGTGCCGCCTGCCCTGTCGGCGATTTTACATCTGCGGATTGCGACGGCGTTTGTTGAGTTGCTTCATCTAACGGATTAATCGGCTTTACGGCTTTCATATCAACAAACTTCTGTTCGGGAGTGTTATCCTCAATAGATAAAATTTGCGGTATAACAGGTTTTTCAGGTTCCGGAAACAAGCTTTCAACTTTTGCCGTTACATTTTCAGAACGAATGCGATTATAAACCAACTTGTCTTGATCGGGAATATTAATACCGCCTGCCTTTTCGGGCAATTCTTTAACAACAACGGGTTCAGCCGTTATCGTAACAACTTCGGTTATATCTTCGGGTTCGTTATTAAAGATAAAAAAGCCTGCCAAAACAACAACCAAAATACCGACAAACAACGTCAATCCGATTAAATGAATTTTCATTGAAGCAAACTTTTTTTCTTCCATAAACGAATCGTTTAAAGCGCTGTCACTTGCAAACGGCGATGTAAAAGGCGTTTCGCCGTCAGCTTGCAAATCGGCGAAAGCACTTCTCAAAGCCGAGTCGCTTTGTGCTGTTTCAGATGACTGTGTCGGCGCAGATGCCGTATTTTCAAGCGTTTGCGCCGTTAAATTTTCAAATGACGGCTCGCGGCGATGTGTTAAATCTTCCGAAATTTCTCTGATTTTATCAAACTCATCCATAGAAAGAACTCCTTTTTAAATACAATTTAACTGAAAATAGCACAAAAAGGCGTCTTAAATCAAGAACTATTTTCATTTTATAAAAAAAATTTAGCAAAACAGTAAAAAAACGCTTGACGATTTTTAAATTATGAGATATAAAGCAAAGTGTTTTCTACCACGCGGATATGGCGGAACTGGTAGACGCAACAGACTTAAAATCTGTTGGGACTTTGCTCCCGTGCCGGTTCGATTCCGGCTTTCCGCACCACAAAAAACCTTGGAAAACCAAGGTTTTTTTTATAATATCATTTATCAAAAAAACTTTTTTTAATTGATGAGCCGATTTTTTATAATCAAAACTTTTTTCGTTCGCCTTTTCTTATATGGTTGAAAATTTTAAGGTTTTCTTATTATCCCATCCGTTTTCGAATAACTCATCTTGAATGCCGTTTTGTTTTTTATTTATTCGACGATTGATTTTTCTGATTCTGATTTTTCTTTTCCTGTTCTTTATCTTGTATGCCGAAAACATTTTGATTGATAATTTTAGCAGCGGTATTATTATATGTCGCCGGCGTTTTAGCAGTTGACGCAGGACGATTCTTATCTACTTTATCCCGTGTTCGGGCATAACTTGCCGACACCGCACCCGCAGCGGCACCGACACCCGCAGCGCCCAATCTCGCTATACCGCCGAGACCTTTACCGACTGTTTGAACACCTGCCAAAATATCATCCGGACCGGCTTGTCTGTTTAACCACGCATCTAAAATACGTTCGACCAAAAGCGCCGTATTGTTCACGATTGTAATGCTCATAATGGCATAAACAACAAGAAGTATAATTGCATGCGTCGGCGACATTCCGATTGCCTGATCAACCGCATAATCAACTATCTTTTCCGTTAATCCCGAGAAAAACGAACCGTCACCGCTTTCTTGGTTTTGCAAAACTTCGGCACCCGTAAAGGCATTCATTACGGTTGTTGGCGAACCGGAAATAATACCCCAACCGATTGCCAAAGCGACTTTTCCGGATAAAAGTTTGCTGAACCCGATTATGACCAAAGCCACATTCAAGGAAAGCGAAATTAATGTTCCCAATGCGTGCAACAGTAATGCCAAGGCATTTTTCACATATTCGCGCGTTGCTTTAAAGACATAAGCGACCATCCAAAACGGCATTAAAATAATAACAAAGCCCAACTGCAAAACAGAAGCAATAATGTGATAGGCAATCATAAACATTAAAAGCGAGAAAACCAACACAATAACAGCGCCCGTTAACAAAGCGCCGATGCGCGGCACACCGAAAGACGAGTTTCCGCCGACGGACGGACTATCACTGTTTGATTTTTGAGATATTCCCGAAAAACAGGCAAGCCCTTGTCCTAAACTAATCATCGGCGCAACCTGATGATAAACCGTACAAACGGTACAAAGCAAGCCGTTTACCGAGCCTTGATCCAAAAATGCCGTTGCTTCGCTTTGGGCATTGAAATTCTCACAATATTTACAGCGCGGATTGGCACCGCCCGTAATAATATTTTGCAAAATATTTAACGTTTTACCGGCATTTTTTGCCTCTGTACGACCGGCATCGGAAAAAATCTGCGTCAACCCTGCCGTAAACTGCACTAAGGGAGAAACGGTAAACGAATATATTTCCGTCACGGGCGCATGTAAAAAGGCGGCAACAATCAACACGAGAATTGATTTGTTTAAAACATTTGTTAAATATTCGGAAATACGGGCAAAACCGAACTTTCCGAAAAATGCCAACGTCACATAAGCCAACCATAACAAAAACAATCCCGCCATTAAATTCAATGCCGCCGTTTTCATAATCGGATATGCCGATTGGGCAATATCTTGAATAGCCTGAATAACAAGTGCCGTTACGTCACATGGCCAGCAAGAGTTTTTATTAATAATGTTTTTAACAATGCTGGCAATGGGACTGCACCCCGTTGCCATACTGCTGTATGCTTTTCCGACAATATCGTTATATTTTTTAGCGTTTTCGCAATCGGTGTCATATTGTCCGCCGTATTCGGTACTTTGACAGGCAATAGTTGCCCTTGATGCCCAAAACGCCGTTTCACCGTTGATGACGGGCAAAGAATTCCCTTTCATAATATTATCGTAATCACTCAACGCCGGATCATTTTTGGCTTTCGCGGCAAACTGACTGACCCAACTTTTATAATCTTCCAATTTTTCTTTTTGTCCGACAACACTTACTTCCATCCAGTCTTTAGCCGCCCACACGGTCGAAGCCGAAAGTGAACACGCCATAATAACCGCCAATCCGAGAAACAAAAATAATTTCCGCTTTTGCGTTTTTAACAAATAAATACAGGCGCCGCCTCCGACAAGAAGCGTTAAAGCAAAACAAATTAAAAATACGGTTTGTCCGTCGCCCAAATCCAATCGCGATAACTCTAATCCGAATGCGATTAAGAAAATGAAGAAGAAAAGTCGAATAATGTGTTTCATATTTTCTCCTTATCCGCCGGGCTTGGGTTGAGGACGTCCCTGATTTGCTTGCTCTGCCGCACTCAAACCGCTTGATTGTCCGCCCTCCTCCGAAGGATTTGTAATATTTTTCATCATGCCGTGTCCGGCGCCCATAACCATTGAAGTACCGATGGCACCGCCGACACCTGTTCCCGCCAAAGCAAATCCGCCCAAAGCAATTCCGATATTTTTACCTAAATTAATGGCTCTTGTAACTCCTTGCAACATCATTGAACGGTTGATATCGCCCACCAGTTTGGAAGAAATATTCGGAATATCGCTGGACATACGGAACATAATGTATGCCAACGCACAGAATGCCAAAAACTGATCTTTCATATTTTTCAAATTCATCATTAAAAGCGGATCGGACAAAATTTTACCCGGCGACAGAATATTATCCGAAAACACCTGCACCACATGAATCATAACTGCCATATAAATGCCCGTTACCAAAATCTGCCCCATGGAGACAAACAACACTTTCCACATGGGCGCTACATAAACTTTTGTTGACGGAAACACGTATAGCACCAAAATAAGCGGGAAAAAGATAATAACGGCACCCAACAACGCAAAAGATTCAATAAACAATAACGGAATAATCAGCATTAAATAGAAGAAAACGATGGTCACAAACAAACCCGTGGCAATTAAAGCCGGATCCGCCTGGAAGATCATATGAACACCCAAAGTCATACCGCCGTGGAATCCGACATAAATGCGGTACACCAAGTCCTGTATCTGATGTCCGATATCTTCCGTAAAAATACTTGAAGAAGAAGCAATATCGCCCATATAAACATTACCCGTTGCCAAGCTTTTGGCAATGGTCGGATTGGCAAACATCACATTTAAGGTTAAATCAATAAACGCCTGCAATACGGTTGTTACAATCAAATCCAGAAAATAAAGCGTGTAATCTTTTGAACCGAGAATCACGGCAACGACCAAGGCTTTAAAAATAACCGTTGCCATATTGCTGATAAAATCTTTTAAATTCGGTTCTTTGATTGAGCCGACCAATTTTCCGACCGTAAAACAAATCCAAAACAACAATCCGATACCCAACAACACTAAGGCGTTACTGCATAAAAGAGGATAAATTTTTGTGACCAGTTGCCCGATGGCTTCCCAGATAACCTTGTACATTGTACACGGCCAACAATTTTCTTCTTTCGTCAGCATTAAGCCTGTAATCGTTGTGGCGTCAATATTTGTAGAACAACCGCCTAAAAGCAAAAGGGGCAATAAAAACATTTCTCGCGAAAGTTTTTTTATGAAACAACGAATTTTATGAAAATAAATCATTGTCTGCCCTCTTGCTTCTCACATTATCATTTTTGTTGCGGTTGCGTTGTTTGTTGCGTTGTTTGTTGCGTTGGTTGTTGCGGCGCCTGATAAGTACTCGGGGTACTGGCTTTGGAGCCGGAATCGGGGTTGTTTGAGCTGCCGAATAAATATTTTTCTTGCAAAGTCTCTCCCTCATTCAAACCGAATATACCTTTGGCTGTACCTCCGAAGAACTCACTGCCTTTCTTACTGATGGATTGAGCCGTTTCAACACTCGCACCGCCAAACGCCTTTGCCAAACCGAACATTGCACCGCCGGCGGCAGCACCGCTTGCCACAGCACTGCTGACGGCAGCCGCCATACTCTCAGCCGATTGCATACCGTAAACACTGGTAATACGCGTTGCCAATTCGGGTGCCGATTTTAAAAGCTCTTTACACAAGAAGCCCAAAGCAAGCGTTAACAACACATTCGAGGAGAATGCCGTTGCTTTTTTACCGGCAAGCAAATCATAACCCGGAATCATGTCTTTCAAAATATCACTGCCGTTCGGCAACATATAATTCAGCAATTCCAAAACCAGCGCCGCCAAAATACCGAAAATCATAATGGACAGGCAGGAGTGAATAAACAAATCCCACGCTTTTTTGGTATATTGTGCCGTAACGGGGAAAACCCACAACACCACCCAGAACGGCAGCAATGCCAACACAAACACCAACTGAATCGCCAAATTGATAATTTGAAACGGCACCGTAATAAATAAAATTGCAAACGACATGAAAATAACGCCGCCGGATAAAATACTGCTTAAATCGGGGAACACCATGGAAGATACGCCGCTCAAAAAGAGTAAAACCAAACCGACTGCCATACCGACAATTAAGTTTGCCGTAATTTTGGCGACAATGGCAATTACGCTGTCCACCAAAGCCCCATTGATAAAGATACAGCCCTGTTGTTCGGAATCAGATGATGAAGCAGCCCAACTGTCAATGGCACCTTTTGCCGTTGCTTCGGCGCCTTTCGCTTCCGAACCGTAATCTGTTACTTCCGAAACGGTTTTATAAATTTTATTGCTCACATCCACATTATCCAACACATTTAAAGCAAATTCGGTGGAATAAGCCACAAACGGCGTAATAATGGTATCAACAATAAATCTGGAGGATGATAAAATAGCAGCCGCAATAATAACACGCCCCAACACTTTAAACATTTCACCCATAAATTGCATTAAATCAACTTCCTGCAATTTAACAACCATGGCTCCCACTTTAAAGGCAATGAAAAACAAAGTGCCTACACCCAATAATAAAAGAAGAGTGCCTTGGGTATTATCATAAATTTTACAGGCAATGGTATTGGCACCCTCTAACAATGTTCTGATAATCGGACAAAACCAACACCAGTTATTCAAACCGCTCCCAAAACCCAAAAAGTCCATAATCATCATAAAAATCGAGCCGCCTATATGTGCCAACCACGAAGGCAGAGCATATGCCGAAGAAGGCATAAGGCATAAAAATGTTATAATACAAGCAGTTAAGATTAAAAATGAACGTTTTTTCATAGACACTTCCCCTTATAAAGAATAAACCTTATATTTTTATGATACACTATATTTTTAAAAAAGACAACACTTTTTAGTAGATTTTTTAAAATTTATGTTTATACTGGAAAAAAAGCCCGTAAAACAATTAAAAAAATTAACTGTTCCGAAAAGGAGAAAAGCAATGGCGGCAAATGACATTTTATTCGGTTTATATTCAAGACTTTATGCGCAACGCAGTGTTTTAACGGCGGCACCGCAACTGACCGTTGATATTACACAATACAACGTTCAAAACTTTCCCGTTTCATTGGTTGAGAAAGAATCCGCCGCGATTGTTTCTTATTTATGCAGCGTGAAAGATGTGAATAACTGTGAAGTCAAAGATATTCTGCGCATTGTACAACAAAATTACAATGACCAGCCTTTTTGGAAAGATGTTATTTTGGATTATATGGAATACAAGCTCAAACAGCAAGAAGAATCGATTTACAAACGCAATGTGGAATTGTTAAAAGAAACCACGCGCGTTTTAAACGAGATTCGGCAAGAAGAAAATCGGCGAAAAGAGTTGGTTCGCACTTTCGGCGACAAAATCAACGCGCAACACTTTCATATTGATGCCTATAAACTCATGACCTGTTACTTTATCATGTATCGTAAAGATGCCAAAAAAGCTTATGACACCTTAATTTCAAACCCTGCTTATTTTTCGCCGATTATCACAACCGATTCGGCGGGAAACTCTATTTTATCGCCTGATGCGGCAAAAGAAGAAAACGCTAAAATTGCCAGGTTTCTGAAAGGATTAAAAATATAGCGTTTGACAAGCCGTAAAAATATGCTATAATGAAAAAAGATTATTTTTAAGGAGAGAAAAATGGCAAATGCGTTAATCAGTGCTCAACAGTTAGAACAAATGATTGCTCAAAGTGAAGTCGATTTAACGGAAGCAATGAAATACTTTCCCGAAGCGACACGCAACATTCAAGTGAAACAGGCAGCCGAAGTCGTCAAATCGGGCGATAAGGGAAAACTTCAAGAATTAAAGAATCAATATCCCTCATCTGAAATGCAAAATCTGGTGTCGGCTCTTCAAAACCGACAAAACGTGCAACGATTAGAACAGGCGATTCCCGTCATTCAAAAAATTGACGACAAAAAGGAAAAAGGAGAGAGGTTATCACCGCATGAAAGCAACATTCTCGCGCAAAAAGCGGCGTGGGTTGATTGGGCAAGAAACAAATATCCGCAAGTTTTCAAAGATTCGGAAAAAACAAACGTTACCGATTTACAAGCTGACAAATCACAACAAACCGTAATGCCGACGGAAAAAGCTCCGCAACAATCGGTGCAAGCGGAACAACAACCGACGAATCAGGAAACATTGCAAGCGCAAATGTCTCAACCGACGGCAAAAGTTCCGTTATCGGAAGAAAAGCCGCTTTCGCCGGAAGAAATGAAAGCCGAAGTGCAAAAAGGTAACGAGATTCATTCCGCTTTGAAAGAAGGCATTACCGAACCGGATAAACAGCAAGCCGATTTAGCTGAAATGCAAGAAGCTTTTAATGTCAAAACAAGTGACGGCAACGGCGGTTATTTTGACAAAGCGCCCGTTAATAAAGATGACTTAAAAACCGTTGACAGCTCCAAAATTTTCGAAAAAGGACTGAGTCGACTTGAAAAGCTCGGATCGGGAAAAAATCCCGATGATTTGGTTATTCAAGTATTTGAAGTGGCTCTTTTGGCGCCGATTGACATGATGACGGAATGGTTAAATCAAATCAGCGCCAACATGAAAGAAAACAATAAAATTCGGCAAGCCAAACGAAACGAATTTATTGACGCGAATTTAAGAAATAACGGTTTTACCATGCCGAAACTGGCAGCCCTTTTATCTCATGATACGCAAGAATGGCTGTTGAACGATCCCGAATATAAAAAACTTCCCAAAGAAGGACCTTATTCGAAATATGAAAAGGCATTGATGGAAAAACGTGATTTTGCCGCCTCTTTACCGAAAAATGAAAACGGTACGATTAATTTTGAAAAAATGTCGCGCGCCCAAAAGAAACGCTATACCACTTATATGACGCACTATGCCCAAGTTCCTCCCTTTAAAAACGTTGCTTATGAAGTAACCGGTTTGGCTTTAATGGGAAAAGAATTAAAAGAAATGGCATCTAAAGCGGCAAAGATGCAAACGGTTCAGGTAGCACAACACCAACCGCAGACATCGCAAGCGCAGCAACAAGCACCGCAACCGCAACAACAGCAGACGCCGCAAGCGCAGCAACAAGCACCCGTACCGAAAGCGGCAGCGCCCAAAACGGCACAAACATCGGAGCAAGCCAAATTGCGCGACGAAGCTTTACAAACCGCTAATCAATTAGATCCGTTAGATAAAGTAACCGTCAAAGGCAATTTAAAAAATCCCGTTGTGGAATTACCAAACGGTACCAAAGTTCCCGTTAATAATGACAATAAAGACAAATTAACGGCAAAAGTTCAACAATTAGAAATCGAAAAGCGTGACAATGATGAGAAAAAACAACAAAATATACGAGAGCAACAACAGATAACCAAAACTCGAACCGGTGTTGAAAACCGTGCAAACACGCCAATGAACATACGCAACAACAATTCAATAGAAAAGTAAACGGAAAAAGCCATGGCAAAAGCAAAAATACAACTGATTAAACTGATATTAACATTTTTCTTGTGGGCAATCATATACGGTTACATTATTTTACCGCTGATCGGCTACTTTTTAGATTTTAATTTCCTGTCGGCGCAAGCGTGGGAAAAACGATATACCGATTTTTTCAATTACAAATGGCGCATTAACACCC
>CANQKV010000047.1 GCA_947624545.1 uncultured Alphaproteobacteria bacterium
TTGGCATTTAAAGCTTTAATTGTTTCTTGTAACGTTTCAACGCTGGAACCGATGGAAACGGCAATATGTTCGGCATCGGCTGCCCCGAAATATTCAACTAAATGATAAGCCCGACCTGTCACTTCTTCGAACTTACGCATGGCTTTTTCAACAATGGCGGGACAAGCATTGTAATATTTATTGGCTGCTTCTTTAATTTGGAAGAAAACATCCGGATTTTGTGCCGTACCGCGTACTTTCGGATCTTCCGGCTTTAAAGCATGTTTTGTCGTAAAGTCAGTCGGAATATCCGCCATTAATGTTTTTAAATCCTCATCTGAAATGAGGTTGATTTTGTTGATTTCATGCGATGTTCTGAAACCGTCAAAGAAATGAATGAACGGAATGCGTGAGAGGAACGTGGACATTTGCGCAATGGCGGCAAAATCCTGCGCTTCCTGAACGGAGTTTGAAGCAATCATGGCAAAACCCGTTTGACGGCAAGCCATCACGTCGGAATGATCGCCGAAAATGGAAAGGGCATGTCCCGCAATGGTTCGCGCGGCAACGTGCATGACAAACGGCGTTAATTCGCCCGCAATTTTAAACATATTCGGAATCATCAGCAATAAGCCTTGTGAAGCCGTGTAAGTTGTTGTAATTGATCCCGCTTGTAATGATCCGTGAACGGCACCGATGGCACCGGCTTCCGATTGCATTTCCAAAACTTCCGGTACTTTACCCCAAATGTTTTTGACACCCGCAGCCGACCATGTGTCGGACCATTCACCCATGGGAGATGACGGTGTAATCGGGTAAATAATTGAAACTTCATTCAGTTTGTGAGCGACCAAAGCGGCTGCTTCGTTCGCATCGAGCATTTTCATTTTAGCCATATTTTCTTCCTTTCATTTAAATAAAAAATATGATACCCATTTATACGACCGAACAACATAAATGTCAAATGAAAAAATATATATTATTTTATTCCATGGTATTAAAACTTTAATTTTCTTTATATTTTAAAGATGTTTTAAAAACGAAATTTTTCTGAAATAAAAAAAAACGGGAACCGATGAAAAGTTCCCGTTATTTGAAAAGGAAGTCTTTTATTTTGCAAAAGCTTTTTGAATTCCCTCGATAAAAGGACCGTCTGCCGGGCAAAATATAAATTGATTTAATTCTTCGGGCGTTACCCATTTCGCATTTTCATGCTCATATAAATGCGGAATTGTTTCGGAATCGCAGGAAGCCCAGAAAGCATTTAAATGAAAAGCGCCTTTATCGGGATATTCATACGTTTTATCCATAAAGAATTCTCCTACGGTAATGGGCTTTTCAAACTCTTCCATAAACTCGCGCGCAACACATTCTTGCAGTGTTTCGCCTTTTTCAAGCTTACCGCCCGGAAATTCCCACATAAACTCTTGATGTTTTCCTTTTTTGCGTTGCGCAATTAAGATTTTGCCGTTGTGAACGACAATAGCCATTGAAATTTCAATCATGTGTATGTTCCTTGTTCAGATTTTTAAAGAATTCAGTTATATATTTATCAGAAAGAGAATTAAATGAATAAGGACGTGTCACATTATTCAAAATAACTCTTTCCGAACGATACATATTTAAAATCGGTTCAATCAAATTTTTATGCAGTTTCTTAATACCCGTTGTAAAATCAAGTGTTTGATCGCCAAAAATTTGCTTATTGTTTACTTCTCTCATAATGGTAAACAGTTCGCGTTCGGTGATTAAACTGATGTTGTTTAAAGTGAGTTTTTCGAAAAGAGCTTGATTTTTAAGTTGAATTTTATAAATTATCGAATCCGTCAGATAAACAATTTGATTATCATCGCACATAATGGGACCGGTAATGTAAATATTGCTTTCGTTTTCTAATCGACGGGCAGAGTAAAAATGAGAATAATAGTTCAACCGATGTTTTTGCCAATAATAAAATTCCGTTAAGGAAGGTAAGGAAGTCGGTTTTTTGAGAATAACACCTTTTTGAGAATAGGGGGTATATAATTTATTGAGTTCCTTTGTCAGCTCGGTTTTCATTGCCGTGTCACCCAACCAATGACCTACGATTTTTTCCACATCGCCAAAAGACATGATTTGTTTTTGATCGGTTACCACATCTCTTTGGACAAACCGCGGATGATTCGAATCCAACGAAATTTCATAAAACAGATTTTTTTTCTTTGAATACAAAATGTTATCTTTGCACAGAAGATGCGGCAGAGAAAGTTTTATAACATCTTCTTTGTTTCGACCGGACGGATTATTTAATTCAACGCGTTTTGAATAAAGTTTTGCCGATACAAAATACTTAAAATCGGGCAACAAGGGAGCAGGTTGAGCAAAATCATTTATAAATAGCGAAAGTTTGCTTTTTTGTGTCAGCCATGATTGTTGTTCGGGAATTTGTTTTAAATCAACGATTAAATGAGAGGCTTCCTTAACAGGGAAAAAACGAGTTAATGAAGCAATCAGCGCCTCATTTTCACTGTCATTTTCATTCGATTGATTAAAGTTAATTGTATTCATCATATTTTTCTCCTTTATTGACGTTCATTCATTTTGCTTTTCATCAGTCGTGTTTCGCAAATGATGTGCGGTAAATAATATTTAGAAACATAAAGTGTTTCTTTTTCTTCCTTTTGAATAATTTGACGGATTGCTTTAAAAAAGGCAAGATGTTGTTTTGATGAGTTTTTTTCCAAAAAAGTCATCAAACGTTTAACGGCATGCTTGGGCATTAAACGATACCCTCTCGGTGCAGGGAAATAGGGCGCGTGAGCGTTTTGTCGAACAAGCGATTCATCAAGGGAAAGACTTGCATTGTAAAAAAATTCGACATTTGTTTTATGATCGGGTAATTCGGCAAATCTTATCAAATAACGACATCCGTCATCTTTTGATAATTTCAAAGAAGCGGGGCGCTCGGTACATGAAAATAATGATTCATAGGGCAAAAATCCCGAAACGGTCAGCAGATTCCCTTGTTTACGAAAAAGGGGTTTGTAAACGGCCGAATAATTGGTTGCTTTATATAAATCCGCTCGGGATCTCGTCTGAAAATGAGAGGTCGATTTTTCTTGATTATTCATTGTTCCTCCGTCTTTATTTTCTTTATTTTTTATATTCATATCATAAGATATGTATTATGTCAATATTTTTTTACAAAAAAAATTTTTTTTGTTCTGTTCCTCTCTTTTTTATAACGTTTTTATTTTTGAATGTGACATATTTTGTTAAAAGGTAAACAAAAGGTAAATAAAAAATAATAAAAAATATTGAAAACACTATGTTTCTGTTGACAAAGTTTTAAATTTGCGTATAGTGAAAAAAAAGAAAAGGAATAATGAATAAAATGGTGGAAAATCGTTTAATTACCCCTCAAAAAATTGCCGGTGACGAAGAACTTTATACCGGTTTAAGACCACAATGTTTTGCTGATTTTGTCGGGCAAAAAGCTATTTGCGAAAATCTGCGGGTTTTTGTCAATGCGGCGCGTAATCGGGCAGAAGCACTTGATCATACCTTGTTGTACGGTCCGCCGGGGCTCGGGAAAACAACTTTGGCGCAAATTATTGCCAAAGAGTTGGGTGTCGGGTTTCGACCGACATCGGGACCGATGATTTCCAAAGCAGGTGATTTGGCTGCCATTTTAACGAATCTGGAACCGCGTGATGTATTGTTTATTGATGAAATTCATCGGTTGAATCCCACGGTTGAGGAAGTTCTTTATTCGGCAATGGAAGATTTTCAACTCGATATTATCATCGGTGAAGGACCGGCGGCCCGTTCCGTTCGTATTGATTTACAACCTTTTACGTTAGTGGGAGCCACAACGCGTTCGGGCTTATTATCCAACCCGTTACGAGATCGATTCGGTATTCCGTTACGATTACAGTTTTATGAAACGGAAGATTTGATGAAAATCGTGCATCGCGGGGCAAAACTTTTAAAAATGGATATGTATGAAGACGGTGCGCGCGAAATTGCTTGTCGTTCACGCGGAACACCGCGTATTGCGGGACGGTTGTTGCGTCGCGTACGTGATTTTGCGGGCGATAAGCCTGTTGATAAGGCATTGGCGGATATGGCTTTAACGCGTCTTGATGTTGATAAATTCGGTTTGGATTTAATGGATAGACGCTATTTAACGTGTATTGCGTTAAAATACGGCGGTGGTCCTGTCGGTGCTGATACGTTGTGTGCGGCGTTATCCGAGGAACGTGATACCATTGAAGAAATCATCGAGCCGTATTTAATGCAATTAGGGCTTGTAATGCGTACACCGCGCGGGCGTGTTATATCCGAAGCGGGTTGGAAACATTTGGGTATGAAATGTCCGACGGGATCGGCGCAAAGGTCATTGTTAGATACGTTACAGGAGTAAAAAATGATTAGTCAAATTACTTTGCGGGTCTATTATCAAGACACGGATGCCGGTGGTGTTGTTTACCATTCCAGATATTTGGACTTTGCCGAACGCGGACGGGCGGAAATGCTTGTTCAGGAAGGCGTTGATGTTAAATATTTTCTTGAAAAAGGTATTTCCTTTGTGTTAAGACATGCCGAAGTCGATTACATAAAACCGGCAAAATTAGATGATGTTTTAATAATTAAAACAGTTGTCAAAGAAATAAAAAATGCCAGTATGACGTTGGAGCAAACCTGTTTGAGAGAAGACGGAACTGTTTTGGTAATCATGCACATTCAATTAGCGTTTATCAATCCGCAAACGTTGCGTCCCGTTCGTATGACGCCCGATGTAAAAGAAATCTTTTTAAAATATGTTGAAGGAGAATAAGTTATGCAACAAGAAGCATTGAGATCGTCGCTGTCCATGTACACCATGTTTATGGATTCCGATATATTTATGAAACTGCTGATATTAGGTCTGTTATTTGCCTCAATTTGTTGTTGGGCAATTATTTTTGATAAAGCATTTTTATTTAAACGCATTCGTTTGGGCATGAAAGCTTTTGAAGAACAATTTTGGTCAGGCGGATCCTTGGAAACCATTTATAATGCCAATGCGCAAAATCCGAGTAATCCTTTGGCGCTTATTTTTGTAACGGCAATTAAAGAGTTTCGTCGTTCTCTGACGGAAAAGAAAAAAGCAGGTTCCAATATTAAAATACAGGAACGAATCGATAAAGTTATGCAAATAGCTATTGATCGGCAAGTCGATAAAATGGAAACAAAAATGATTTTTTTGGCATCAACAGGTTCCGTTGCGCCGCTTTTGGGCTTGTTCGGTACGGTTTGGGGTATTATGGACAGCTTTAATGCCATCGGTTTAACGCAAAGCACAAATATTGCAGCCGTTGCCCCGGGTGTTGCCGAAGCGTTGTTTACGACTGCCGTCGGTTTGATTGCGGCTATTCCCGCCGTAATTGCTTATAATAAATTATCAAATGACATTGATCGTATTTCTCATCGAATGGAAACGTTTTCCGATGAATTGAGCGCCATTCTTTCGCGTCAAATTGATCAAGTGGAAGGATAAGTCATGGCGCGTTCGATACGAAAAACAAAAATTCGTGCTGAGGTTAATTTAACACCGCTGATTGATATTATGACCTCATTATTGGCAATTTTTATGATTACGGCACCGCTTTTAACATCAGGTATTCCGCTTAATCTGCCGAAAGGTGACGGAAAGCAAATTGAGGGAGAAGATAAAACGTTGGATATCAGTGTTGATTCGCAAGGAAAAATCTATGTCGGTACCGATGAAACGGCATTAAAAGATTTAATTACCAAAGTTAAAGCCATTGTGGCGGAAAATCCGGCAATCGGAATGGTAATCAGCGGCGATAAAGATGCCTCTTACGGCACGGTTATTGAGGTTATGGCATTATTGAGAAGTGCCGGATTCACGCAGGTCGGTTTGAAAACCGATGCTAAAATTATGATGCCTTAAAAGAAGCAGAAAACAACATGAGCGGCTTAAATGAACTTTTTGAAACAACCACACGGCAGTCTTATTCGTTAGGACTGTCAATCGCCTTGCACGCCATGGTGTTGTTTTTAATGCTGTTTAATTTTTCATGGGCAATGAATGATACGGATAAAACGCCGCCTGCCATATTAATGGTTGATTTAACAAAAGTACAGATCAGCGAAAAAACAAATCTGCCGCCGAAAGTTGAAAAACCGAAAGAAAAGCCGAAAGAAGCGGTTAAACCGAAAGAAGAAATCAAAGAACAGCCGAAAGTGACAAAAACGCCTGTCGTCAAGCAGGAGGCGCCGCAAAAAGAAGTGCAAGTCAAACCGCTGGAAAAAGAAGCCCCTAAGGAGGCTGCCAAAGTTGTGGAAAAGAAACCGCCGAAAGTTGAAAAACCGAAAGAAAAGCCCAAAGAACAGCCTAAGCCGAAAGAAAAACCCAAAGTACAAGCAAAACCCAAGCCGAAAGAACAGCCGAAACCGAAACCAAAGCCGAAAAGCGGCTTACAAAGTTTGTTGGCTTCGGTTGAAAAAGTGAAAAAACCGATTAATCCGGCGCCCAAAGAAGCCGAAACGGCTTCCGTTGATGAAAGTTTGGCGGTCAATGACGGTATTGAGGGCGGAACAAGCGGCAGTCGACTTGAAATTTTAAGTGTTTCGGAAAAAGATTTTATTGCAAATGTCATTCGGCAACATTGGAATGTGAACGCCGGTGTTGAGAATGCCGAAAATATGATTGTGGAGTTGAGTGTTCTTTTGAATAAAGACGGGGGCGTGAAAGATGTGAGAATATTAAATCAAAAGAACAATCCGGCTTTTCAGTCAATGGCGGAAAGTGCGCGGCGTGCCATATATATTTGTGACGGGTTAGGGGAAGAATCGCCTTTCCGTATACTGGCAAAGAAGCACACGAAGAACTATAATACTTGGAAAAATATTCATTTAAATATGAACCCGATTAAAGGAGAAGTTTTTTAGATGCAAAAATTAGGAAAAATTATTTTATACAGTCTTGCATTTGTGGTGAGCCTTGCGATTATTCGCACGGCGCAAGCAGAGTTAAATATTAACGTAACAGGTTCGCAATCGGAACCGTTACCGTATGCCATGCCCGATTTATCCGGCACGAATCGATCTGAAAACGCTTTGGGAAAAGATATAACGGAAGTTGTTATAACGGATTTAGAGCGTTCGGGACTGTTTCGCCATATTAATCCCGATGCCTATATTCAAAAGTTTTCCGATACGAATGTCCGCCCGAATTTTGCCGATTGGCAAGCAATTAACGCACAAGCTTTAATTTACGGAACCGTTCGGGATTCGGGAGATAAAATAACGGTTTCATTTCGAATCTGGGATGTGTTTGCTCAAACGCAAATGGAAGCAAAATCATTTACGGCTTCTTCCGAATCATGGCGAAAAGTAGCGCATATGATGGCAGATTATATTTATGAGCGATTAACAGGCGAAAAAGGTTATTTTGATACAAAAATCGTATTTGTTTCGGAACGAGGCAATCAAATGAATCGCGAAAAGCGCTTAGCTGTTATGGATCAAGACGGGGAAAATTTTCAATTTCTGACCAACGGGAAAGATTTGGTATTAACACCGCGCTTTTCACCGAATATGAAAGAAGTTGCTTATTTTTCATATCAGGAAGGAAAGCCGAAAGTTTATTTAATGAATATTACAAACAAAACTTCCTCTTTGGTGGGTAATTTTCCGGGAATGACATTTGCGCCGCGTTTTTCGCCTGACGGTACGCATTTAATTATGAGCCTTTCCAATCGGGGTAATGCCGATATTTATACTTATAATTTGAAAACAAAGACAAAAATGCGGTTAACGGAACACCCGTCCATTAACACGTCGCCGAGTTATTCGCCCGATGGCTCTCAAATCGTGTTTAACTCTGACAGAGGAGGTAATCAGCAACTTTATATTATGAATGCGGACGGCTCAAACGTGCATCGTATCAGTTTCGGCGAAGGAACATATGCAACGCCGGTATGGTCTCCGCGCGGGGATTACATTGCTTTTACAAAAATTCGGCACGGTGAATTTCATATCGGTGTCATTAAACCGGACGGTTCGGGTGAAAGATTGATTACAAACGGTTTTTTGGTTGAATCGCCGAGTTGGGCGCCGAACGGACGTGTCTTAATGTTTTATCGGCAAAATAAATCTGACAGAAACGGTAACGGCGGTACAGCGAAGTTATATACCATTGATATAACGGGTTATAACGAACGGCAGGTTGAAACGCCGTATGATGCTTCCGATCCGGCATGGTCGCCGTTATTGCATTAAGATAATTCTTTTCAATAAAAAGTGGCTTTTCAGTCGCTTTTTTTGAAAAAAAAGAACTGTTTTTTTATTTGACACACCCTTAAAAATGTGATAAAATACATACAAACAGCAAGGAGGTACCCGCATGCTTGAAAAGACGGAAAAGTTACAAGAGACTCCAAAAGTCGAAAATATGGAAGAAATTAAAAAACAATTTCGAAATGATTTAAAAGATATTGAATCGCTTATTTCATCAAGAACGATTTCCGTTCAGGAAATTAATGATAAGTTGAGAATGGCTTTTTCTTCCGCTTCATCTTTATCGGATAAAGAAAAAGCTCTTATTGTTAAAGAACATCAAGTGGTGTTAGGCTACATTTCCCGTAGCATTAATACGGGAAAAAGCGGTAGCGGAGAAATAAATAATCAAAAATATGCCATGCAACAGGATATAAATGATAAATTATATGCCGAACAATACTGTCAGGAATTATTTGAAACATCTTTAAGGAATGTTAATGCTTTGAAAGACGCCATGGATAAAGGATATGACGTTAATAAAGGCTTTTCCGATATGGCTTTTAATTCATTTCACAGGCACAGTCATAAATTTGCCGAAGGCGTTAAAAAAATGGTTGATTTTATTAAAACCGGCACGCCGGAACAATTTAATGCTGTTTTTAAGAAAGCAGCGGAAGATTATAAAAATACCATGTCTCATTTTGATGTGCTTGATCAAACCATTACGGGTATGAGTGGGGAAAATCTTTTGAAAGAACAAGGAAGAATGAAAGAAGAGCATGAAAAATTAAGACAGCTCGATATGATGATTAAAGGATTGGAAGAAGCCGCTAAAACCGAAACGGATCCCGTTAAAAGAGAACAGATATTGAAAGGCATTGAATTGGCATCGGAAGCGCGTCAAAATTTAGGGGTACGCATAACACGAATTGATATACAAATCAATCACCGCTTAAATCCGAGAAATGAAAAGGGCAAAAAGGGAATTCATACATTGCACACATGTGGTCAAGAGGTAGAAGACGAGCAAAATAATCAGGCTCATCAGGTCTCTCGGTCGCGATAAAATCAACGAAAATTATGGAAAATTAAGATAAAAAATACATTTATTCAAAACTTTAATTTATCAATTTAACTTATTAAAAAATAAAGAAAAACATAAAACAAAACCGCCTGATTTTTATCAGGCGGCTTAAAGCAGTGCTTGAACCGATCAGGCTTGCTTTTCATAAACACCGAAAACACAAGTTTGAATGCTCATTTGCGCACCGTTTTCAAATGTTAAAGCATTATTTTGAATGTTGGCGGCATTTAAAATATCTTCTCTTGCTTCATTTAAAAGAGCGGCTTCTTTTTGAGAACACGTCAGCACCAGTTTTTCAATCGGCGTTTTAACCGATTTCTTTTCTTCCGCTTTTTGCTTGCGAATGAGATTAATGGTTTGAGCTGCCTGTTCATAAACGGCAGAATTTCCTGCTAAATGCGCCAATTCATTCACATTCGGAAAAGCCGCTTTATGAACGGATTGATTTCCTTTTCCCCACGGACGGCATTGCCATACTTCTTCCGTTGTAAAGCTCAAAAACGGCGCGAAAAGCCGCATTAACACATCAATGGCAAGCATCAGCGTTGAAACGGCAGAAGTCGGATTCTCGCCGTAAGCGCGACCTTTAACCAATTCCAAATAATTATCGCAAAAATCCCAGAAACATTTTTCCGTTACTTCCAAAGCAAAGGCATAATCATTTGATTCAAAAGATTTTTCCGCTGTTTCGATTACTTCTTTCAATGAAGCGATATAAGCTTTATCCAGCGGGTTTGTAATGTGTTTATGATAATCTGCATTTAAATCAACACCCGATTTTTCCGTCATCATAAACACAAACTTGGCGGCATTAAATATTT
>CANQKV010000048.1 GCA_947624545.1 uncultured Alphaproteobacteria bacterium
GCAACACGTTGCTGCATACCGCCCGAAATTTGCGTGGGCAATCTGTCTTCATAGCCGTTCAATCCCACTTGTTGCAGCATTTTAACGGCGCGTTCCCTGCGTTCTGTTTCTCCGACGTTGCGATATATAAGCGGTAACGAAACATTATCGGCAATGGTGCGTTTCATCAATAAGTTAAAGTTTTGAAATACAAACCCGATTTTTTCGCCCCGAATATGTGCCAAAGCGGTATCATCTTTTTGTGAAACGTTTTCTCCGTCCAAAAAGTAATCGCCCGACGTGGGTCGATCCAAACACCCCAAAATGTTCATCAATGTTGATTTTCCCGAACCGGAATGCCCCATAATCGATACAAACTCGCCGTTTTTAATTTGAAAAGAAATATTTTTAAGCACATTTTGACTTAAACCGCCTGCCATAAAATAAGTTTTACACAGGTTTTTCACTTCAATCACGATTTGATGCCGATCACTCGATTGTTGAAGCTTTTTTGTCATTTGCGTCGCCGTCCGCCCGTTAAATATTCCGTCACGATGGTTTCCCCTTCCGTCAAGCCGGATTTTACTTCCATAAACGAAGCGTTTGAAATGCCTTTTTCAAACACAATCGGATAAAGTTTTCCTTTTTGAAAGCGATACACAATTCCTTGTGAAGGCGTTAATTCAATTTTTTGCTTTTCAACATAATCTTTCAAACGTGCGCCGGGCTTAAACTGCAAAGCCGCCGTCGGGATTCGCAACACGTTTTGCGCCGAATGCACTACGATATTCACAAACGCCGTCATCCCGGGTAAAAGCTTGCGAGACGAATTATCCACATCAATAACCACCGTATACATAACCACATTTGACTCTTCCGTCGGCGATAAACGAATTTGCTTCACGTTTCCCTGAAACACATCGTTCGGATAAGCATCTACCGTAAACGTAACGGGCATATTCGCCTGAATGGAACCGATATCCGCCTCGGCAATGCTGGCTTCGATTTGCATTTTCGATAAATCTTCGGCTATTTGAAACAATGTCGGCGTTTGATAACTGGCAGCGACCGTTTGCCCCTGCTCCACTTCTTTGGAAATAACCGTTCCCGACACCGGCGACAAGATTTTTGCATAACCGTAATTGCGTTCGGCTTTATTAACATCGGCGGTTGCCGTCAACACTTCCGCATCGGCGGACGCCAATTCGATTTCCGCTTCTTCAAGAGTCGCTTTGGCAATCAGCTTATCTTTATATAACTTTTCATATCGGGCATAATTGAGTTCGGCAATTTTCTTTTTTGCCGTCGCCAAACTTAATCGGGCAGACGCATCGTTTTTGCTTTCCGTTAAAAGTGCCGTATCCAACTGCGCCAACAACTGTCCTTCTTTGACTTCATCATTATAATCAACCAACACTTGTTCCACAATACCCGATATTTGCGTACCGACACTGACCGTATTAATCGGCTGAATTTTACCGGAAGCCGTTACTTCCTCGACAATATTTCCTCTCTCGATTCGAATTGTTTCAAAATCTTTTGCCGTTATGCTTTTTTCTTTCGGAACAAAAAACCAAATGATACCGATAATCAAAAGCAAAAGAACAAGTCCGCGCTTTATAAGCTTTCGATTCAATGTTTTTTTAATGAAAGCGCCGCTTGAAACAAATTTATCTTTCATTTGAGAACGAAACATCGTTAAAATCTCCCGATGGCACGATATAAGTTTGATTTACTCTTTAACACGGCGTAAAAAGCAACAATCACTTCTTTACGCGCCGATGCCAAATTGGCGCTTGCCGTTAAAAGATTTAAAATATCGCCTTTTCCGACCTGATACATGGCAAATGCCACGCGTTCTGCCTCAACCGCGCTTTCCAACACACGCTTGCTGATTTCATGACCGGACACCGCCGTTTTATAATTCTGATAAGCACTCCACACTTCGTTTTTCACGCTTTCTTTTGTTTCTTCCAACGCAAATGCCGATTGCCGATATTGATATTTCGCCTGTGCGATATTATAGGTATTGGAAAAGCCCGTGAAAAGAGGAAGAGAAACACCGATACCGACCGACGTGTTATATCGATAGGGTGAAGCATATTTCCAATCATCGTCATAACCGGCACGGGCATTTCCCGTTAAGCTCGGATAATTTAACGCTTTGGCGACATTGATGTTTTCTTTTGCCGCGTTCATGGCGCTTTCCTGACTTTTGATTTCCGGACGTAAATCCAATGCCGTTTGCATCAGTTTTTGAACAGACACATCTCCCGATTCCAAAGCCGCAATATTTTTTCCTTTGGGGGGACGCTTTAAATTAAACTGAACATCGGGCGACACGTTTAATAATTCCGCCAGCGTACCTTGATTGATTTTAACGGCATTTTCTGCCTTCACCACTTCCAACTTCGATTGCTCGTAACTTGTTTGCGCCTGCAATTTATCGCTTAACGACACTAACCCCAACTCATAACGCTTGGTTGATTCTTCAAACGATTTTTTATAACTTTCTTCACTTGTTTTGGCGCTTTTCAAAACTTCTTCGCTGCTGAGCAACTCCAAATAAGCCGTATGAATGGCTAAAACGGTATCATGCAAGAGGGCATTATAAGAAAATTGCGTTTGATTAAAATATTCTTTTTCCCGTTCAATGCGCGCGCCCCGTCCGCCGAAATCATAGAGTAACCATGATAAAGCAATATTACCGCCGAACGGATCGGATTTTACCCGATCGTTTTTTTGCGTTTTATTATAAGAATCGGATAATTCACCGGTCGCGGTTACATCGGGCAAATATTCCGATTTTGCCTTTCCGACGGAAGCCACCGATGCCTTAACCGACATATAATCACGGTTCAATGCGGGGTTGTTACACAAGCCGATTTCAATCAATTCGGGTAAACCCAATGCGCCTTTACCGATATCTTTATCCACACAATTTTTTGGCGCGTTTTCCCGATAAACAGAAAACGGATCCAACGCCTGAACCGAACCCGCAACCAACAAAGATACTCCGAAACATAATATATTCGCCAACTTTAATTTCATTTTGTTCTCCTACACAAAAAATTAACGTATATCTTATAAAAAAGTTCAAAAATAATTGTTTTCATCATAAAAGGAGTTTTCGAAAAAGTCAATTTTTTTCTTTTTTTTAAACAAAAAACTTGTAATCATCTTTTAAATTAGTTAAAATAATTTTTATCATAAAAGATTTTAAGGAGATAAAATGCAAAAACAACTGGAAGAGAAAGCGGCACAACTGATTCATTTATCGGAACTGGCGCAAAATAAAAAAATTTTGCCCGAAGAGTGTAAAATAATCAGCAATGAGGCTTTTCAACTGGAAAATGAAATTTTAACCCTGATTGAAAAGGCGGAAGAAAAAGAAACGGATATTAAAACCGTACAACTGCTTTATGATTTACGCGAAAACGTATGGGATATTGTCGGCAAAATTACCGCGCGCGAAGAAGAAGTAAAAGCCCGATCGCTAAATAAAGAAACTTATCGGGAAAAGAAAGAAGCGTTTCAAGCCGAAAAAGAATCGTGCTGTCATTCGCATCATCACGACGCCTGCCATTGCCACGATGAAAAAGCGCATGCGGCTCACACATGTGAGGGTACCGTCGCTCACACATGTGCGTGCGATTCGACTCATAAAAAATGTAAGCATATTCATTAAAAAACCGGAGAAATAAGGAAACAGGAAAATAAGGAAATAAAATGAGTGAAAACGAAATTGAAAATCTTTCTTTTGAAGAAGCCATGAATGAGCTTGACAGCGTTGTTCGGCGTTTAGAAAGCGGTAACATCAAGTTAGATGAAGCCGTAGCGACTTACGAACGCGGCGTGAAGCTTCAAAAGCACTGCGCTCAAAAATTAAGTTTGGCAAAAGCCAAAATCGATCTTTTGGTTACCAATCAAAAAAACATTATCGACACAGAAGATTTTAATGACACAGAAACCGCTTAATTTTCAATCGGCAAGAGAAATAACAAACGATTGGTTAAATAAATTTTTACAACCGCAAAACGATTTAACGAATCGGGTTATCGAAGCCATGCGTTATTCTGTCATCGGCACGGGAAAAGCATTCCGTCCGTTTTTAATTCTGACTATCGGCAAAATGTTGAACTGTCCGTCCGATGCAATCGGACAATTAGCGGCAGCCGTTGAAATGATTCACACCTATTCCCTCATTCACGATGATTTACCCGCCATGGATAATGATAATATGCGACGCGGAAAGCCGAGCAATCATATTCAATTCGATGAAGCGACCGCCATTTTGGCAGGCGATGCGCTTTTGACAAAAGGTTTTGAAGTGTTGGCAAATATGAATGTTTCGTCATCACAAAGATGTCGCTTAATCGGCGAATTAGCCAAAGCCATCGGCGAAAGAGGAATGATCGGCGGACAAATGATTGATTTAATCGGTGAAAAAAAAGCCCTTTCCGCCTCTGAAATTCAACAAATGCAAACTTTAAAAACAGGTGAACTCATTGCTTATTCATGCAAAGCGCCCTGCTTTCTTACTTCGAATTGCACGCCGACAAAACGCATTGCGTTAACGCGTTTCGGATTAGCTCTCGGACAAATGTTTCAAATAACCGATGATTTGTTGGATTTATACGGAAATGCCGATCTTGTCGGCAAAACGCTCGGAAAAGATGAAAAGAGTCATAAATCCACTTTCATTGCCCGTCTGGGCGAAAAAAAAGCGCGGGCGCTTTTGCGGGATTATACTCAAACGGCACAAGAAGCGACAAACGTTTTTGACGAAAAACGAAAAGCAGTTTTAAACACAATTATTAATTATGTCGTCAATCGGGAGAAATAAAAAATGTCTTTAATGAACGCAACACAACGAAATGCTTTTTTTACGAGACTTCATCAAATTTATCCCGAACCGAAATGCGAGCTTCATTGGACAAATCACTATTCGTTATTGGTTGCCATTATATTATCGGCGCAAAGTACCGATAAAAGCGTTAACAAAGTAACGGAAAAATTGTTTCAAACGGCAGATACGCCCGAAAAAATATTGGCATTGGGTGCCGATAAAGTGCGTTCGTTTATCAAGTCAATTAACTACTTTAACAACAAAACAAAATCCATTGTCCGATTAGCCGAAGTTTTGTCGGAAAAATATAACGGACAAGTGCCTTGTGATTTTGATACCTTAATTACATTACCCGGCGTGGGTCGCAAAACCGCCAACGTTTTTTTAAACATTGCTTTTCATGCGCCGTCCATCGGTGTTGACACGCACGTTTTTCGATTATGTCATCGCTTAAAAATTTGCACGGGAAAAACGCCGCCCGAAATTGAAGCCAAACTCAACAAACTGGTGCCGGAAAGTTTAAAATCCGATGTGGCATTGGCTCTTGTGTTGCATGGAAGATATATTTGTACGGCACGGAAAGTTTTTTGCGAAAAATGCGCTCTTTACACCGTCTGCCAAGCTGATGAGAAAAAAAGCCTGTCCGATTGCGCTCAACGCCCCATTTCACGAAAGGCAACAAAATGAAACACTTATTTTTATTGATTTTATCGTTTTGTGCTTTTTCCGTTATGGCTTTTGCTCAAAAACAGCCGACAGAAAACAATTTATTGAACATTGCCAACCGCAATACCGAAACAAGCGGCACTTACAAAGGCTCATCATTTGTTTACATCGGTGCTACCGTCGGCTCCGAGCGTGCGGAACCGCTTTCGGGTTGGATGGATGAAGAAAAAAAGCGTTTGTTCGGCACAACGCAAATTACAAAATCGGAATTACTGCCCAACGGAATTGTTCAATCCGACAACCAACCGCTTGCCAAAACACCCGTTTTGAAAGAAATAACCCATAAAACACCGTTCGGAACGGAAGAAAGCGATATTTATGTGCCGCATACAACCGATTTTATTGTTCAAATTCAAGTTCTTTCATCTGATTCTTTATTGATTGATGAAACAATTTCGTTTATTGACACCGTCAACAAACCGATTCAACGAACCCTCTTATTGACAAAACAAGCCGCCGATGTTGATTTTCATTTGTTAAATGCCGACGTAGACGGTAAACCCTTTAAACCGATTATTACAACAAACGCAAATGAAATTACAATCGGCAGTGAAACATTTCTGCCGGCGGGATTTCACACACTTTCCCTCAAATACACCTTAAAAGACGGAATTACTTTAAAAGATAACAAAGGATATATTCATTATAATATGACAGGTGTTCGTTGGGGGCAACCGATCGGCAGATTAGCGGCGCACATTGATTTTTTAAACAAAACAACCGTTTGGGAAAAAGAAATGTTATTCGGCACCAATTACGTTCCCGTTTTAAACGCATATAAGACTTATTCCGATAAAAAAGGCAATACGGCTTTCGTGTTAAATAATCCCTTGCCGGCATATGCCAACGCAGCGGTATTTGTTTCATTTAATCCGAATATTTTTCAAGCGCAAACTCTATCCGATTGGGCGGATAATCATCCCGAAGAAACAACCGTTTTAATATCCTTACTTTTTGTGTTGATTTATTTAGGCTGCAATGCGCTTTTCCTGCACTTTGAAAAGCCCGAAAAAAACACGCGACGGTATATTTATCGCTTTGCGCCTTTAACACTTTATCGTTTACGGAAAATAATTCCCGATAGAGCGGTTTTGACACAATTTAAAGCATTTTATCAAACACATCGGCAAAAAATGCCGCTTGAATGTTGCGGAAAGCGTTTTTTCGGGATTCTTCCCCTCATTTGTTCTTTATGCCGCTATTTTCGTCTTTCCGTACAATATTGGCTGACAGCCTTTTGTTTAATCGCGGGCGTGATTTATTTTGCGCAAAAACAAAATATTTATTTGACATTTTTTCATTATGCGCTTATCTTGATGTTGACGGGGGTCATGATTATTCTTTTCTTTCATTATGCCGGTCGGAAAAAAATGCTTAAAGAAACGAAACGTTTTCAAAATCAACTTTCAGATTCAAATCTGTTTTACGGATTAAAAAATCAAGCCGCGTCGGCTTTATATGTTAAAAATAAGCCCTACGCCGTTGCTCTGGGCTTTCAACAAAAATGGCAAACGCATTTTAAAACCGCTTGTCCCGATGCTTACAATCAAAAAGGAGAACTCAAATGAAACACTTTTTATTAGCAACCGCTTTTTGCGCTCTGATTTCAACACCCTTATTTGCCGATACAAACGTCATTCCCGTCAGTCGACAAAAAAGTTTAAGTATTGCCATTTATAACGGCGATATTGCTCTTGTCAACGATGTGCGCACGGGTGACTTGAAAGCGGGGATCAATCAAATTTCATTTGAAGAAATTGCCACGCAAATTATTCCCGAAAGCGCCTTATTAAGCGGAAAGGGCATTCAAACATTGGAACAAAATTTTGATTATGATATTATCAGCCCTGCTTCTCTTTTGAAAAAATCAATCGGGCAAACGGTTATTTTGCAAACCGAAAATCCCGAAACGGGAGAAAAAACGCAAACGGAGGGCAAATTGTTGGCTTATGATTCCAACACCAATGATTCCGTTTTGGAAATGAACGGACAAATCGTTCCCAATCCGAAGGGAAACATTATATTAAGCAAAATGCCCGACGGGCTTATTCCCCGTCCGTCGTTACGGCTCTCTTTACGCTCGCAAAACGCAGGCAGTCAACCGTTAAGCTTAAACTATCTGACAAACGGTCTGTCTTGGGAAGCCGATTATGTGGCGAATTTAAACGAAAAAGAAACTGATATGGATTTAAACGGATTTATCACCTTAAACAATCAATCATCGTCCGTTTTCAAAGAAGCAGACGTTCGTTTGGTTTCGGGTGATGTTTCCGTTGTTCGTCATGTTGTTGCACCGCGCTATCTGAAAGGGGCGGTAAATGCGGATGCCACTTTTTATGTTGCCGCTGACGGTGCCATGCCGGAAGTTGAAAACGTAGCTGATTTTTATGTTTATTCCCTGCCCTTTAAAACAACCATTTCACCCAAACAAACAAAGCAAGTGGCATTGTTGAGCAAAAATCAGGTTCCGCTTCAAAAAGAATATGTGTTTGATAACACTTTAAACCCTGCAACCTACCCGATTGAAAACAGAAAAGCCGTTATTTATTACACCTTTGACAACACCAAAGAAAACAAACTCGGCGAAGCGTTACCCAAAGGCACTGTTCGCTTTTATAAAGAAATGAAAAACGGCGAATCGATTTTTGTCGGCGAAGCACAGCTCGGACACACACCCGCTCAGGCGCATGTGCGGTTAAGAATGAGCGATTCGTTTGACGTGTTTGCCAACGCCAAACGCACGCAATATGAAAAATTGAGCAAAAACGCTTCTTTGTCCGAATATGAAATCACGCTTAAAAACGGCTCAAACGAATTAAAAACAGCCACCGTTTATAAAAACCTGAACGGCACATGGAAAATTACGAAATCCGATCATGATTATACCAAAGAAACGGCAAATCGCATTTTCTGGAAAATTGATGTGCCGGCAAACGGTGAAGTTACGTTAAAATATACCGTTCAAATAACCGATGACGAGTAAAACATGATGCGAAAATTTCTTTATATCTGTTCGGCAATATTTATTTTGACACACACGGCGCAGGCAGAGCTGAGGTTACCGCCCGAAATTTCATCGGAAATTTTGAGCAATGATTTAAATGCCCGCGACATTCAAAACGTATTCGATACGCATAAAGATTATTTTATGTCCGTTGATTATATGCTTGACAGATTATTGGCAATTCCGGAAGATAAACGACAATATTATTTTCCCATGTTGCATGAGTTTCGCATTTTACCGCATAAAATCACGTCACATCCTGAAATTATTATCTGGAAAGGGAAAAAGCCGACGGTCATTGCGCCGAAACTGGCAAAATTTGCCGAAAAATATTTAGATGCCCTGCCGGCTTCCATGTATCCGATATTGGATCCGGAAAAATGGCTCTCGTTCAGAGAACAAAAAGCCTTATATCAATCTCTTGTTGACTTAAATAACATTCCTCTTTTAGAAGATGAACCCAAAGCACCCAATCCGGATTTTAAAGTCAAATCGTTGGAAGAAATCTACCATATTCCTCCCAAATTACCCGATTCTTTTACCAAAACGAATTTAACGGAAAAAGATGTTCAAATGACCGTTCAAACGCTGGATGACATTCCCTCGTTTATTGACGGTGCCGAAGAAAAACTCGGCAGTCGTCTGCGTGATTATTTGGGCGAAAATCTTGCCTATGTAATGGCATGGCCTTTCCGTGAATGGATTAAACATGTTGATGATACCGGAAACGGCGCAAAACTTGATGCTTTTTTAAAAGCAAAAGGCTGGAAAAATCGCGAACAATTCATTCAAACCGCCGATCGGTTGCTCAAAGGATACAGAGTTTCACAAATGAGTTTGTCCGAAGCCATTGTTATATCCGGTTTTCGCAAAGAATATCCCATTAAGGAAAACGAAAAGTTTATTCCCATTCAAATGTTAACGGAGTTTTATCATGCAAAAGCTGCCGACGCTTTATTTGCGGGAAAATACGCAGCAATGCTTAAAAAATCATTTATTAACAGAAATCTGTTGAGAGTCGGCTTACCGATTGAAATTATAAATTAACAAGGAGAAAAAAATGGCTTGGACATCGGATAAAATCAGACATTTGACAAAGTTATGGAATAAAGGAAAAAGCACGGTTGAAATAGCGCGTGAATTAGGCATATCCAAAAATGCGGTTGTCGGAAAAGTTCATCGTTTGGGGCTTGATGCACGTCCCTCCCCCATTCGTGTGGAAAGAAAAAAACTTATAACAATTCAAAAAATTGTTCAAACAACACAAAAAGAACGAATCACGTTGCTTGATTTAAAAATTAATTCCTGTCGTTGGCCCTACGGCGAACCCGGCTCCGATGAGTTTCATTTCTGCGGAAAGGAATGTCAAACAGGCAAGCCTTATTGTCCCAATCATTGTAAAATTGCTTATACTTCATTAAGAGAATTGGCATTGGAATCGGCACAAAATGCCAAAAACGAAAAGTTGACAACCTTAACGCCCGAAGAGCATTCGGCTATGCTTAAAAAAGCAAGCAATGCGTCCAAAGATGTTGCGGAAACAAA
>CANQKV010000049.1 GCA_947624545.1 uncultured Alphaproteobacteria bacterium
TATGCGGAAGGCGCACTGGATACTGCCGTTTCAAAATATTTTGATGAAGCAGTCAGCGCTGATATTAAAGTAACAAAAGAAGGAACGGAGATCAAAACCGAAGTAACGGTGCATCCGAAAACAGGCGCGCTTATTCGCTCTTCCGCCATTTCCGCCGATGCTTATGCCTCTTTGGACGGTGCGGTATCGCGTATTTCCCGTCAGTTACGGAAATACAAAAATCGAATCGTTGATCATAAAGCGCCGGTTATTGAAATGGTGGATATGTCGGTTATTGAAACGCCTGCCGAACCGGAAGAAGTGGATTCACCGATTATTATTGCCGAAATGCAAACACAATTACCGGTTTGCACCGTCAGCGAAGCCGTTATGAAAATGGATTTGGAAGGACTGCCTGCCTTATTGTTTAAAAACACGGCGCACGGCGGTTTAAATATGGTTTATCGTCGAACGGACGGCAACATCGGCTGGGTTGATCCGAAACACAAAGGATAAGCTATGCAAATTCGTGATATTTTATCACAAAGCGATATTGTGATTAATTCGGTATCGGAAAGTAAAAAGTTTGTTTTGGAACAACTTTCGGCTTTGGCCGCCCCTAAAACGGGTATTGAAAAAAGCACCATTTTAGATGCCTTAATCGAAAGAGAACGATTAGGCACAACCGGTGTCGGGCATGGCGTTGCTTTGCCTCACACACGGCTTATCGGGCTTGAAAAAATTTTCTGCGCTTTTATGAAAACGGCGCCGATTGATTTTGAATCCGTTGACGGAAAAGCCGTTGATTTAATTTTTCTGCTGTTAGTGCCGGAAGAAGCCGGTGCCGATCACTTAAAGGCGCTCAGTCATCTGTCAACCTTGTTGCGTGACGAAACAAGCGCCAAGCAACTTCGTCAAGCCAAAACGGCGGAAGAATTATATCAAATTATTCTGAAAAACGATTTTGAAGAAGAATAACCCGAAACGGCACTTTTCTTTTTGTGAAACGTGCCGTTTTTTATATATAAAATGAAAAAAATTGAATTATTTACGGACGGCGCTTGTTCAAAAAACCCCGGAAACGGCGGTTGGGCTTATTTATTAAAATATAAATCGTTTCAAAAAGAAAACTTTGGCGGAGAAGTCGAAACAACAAACAACAAAATGGAATTAACCGCCGTTATTGAGGGCTTGAAAGCTCTTAAAGAACCCTGTGTTATTGATTTATATACCGACAGTCGCTATGTAATGGACGGTGCAACCGTTTGGTTGGAACGGTGGAAAAGTAAAAATTGGCAGAAAAGCGACAAAAAACCGGTTTTAAATATTTCTCTTTGGCAAGAATTGGATAAACTGATGACACTTCATCAAATTACATGGCATTGGGTCAAAGGACACGCGGGACATCAAGAAAACGAACGCGTGGATTTTTTAGCCTGTCAGGGGCGTGACTTATATCAAAAAAAATAATTTATTCGCCCGGTAAAAATACATACAAAACGAGAGAGGCGTGATTTATACCAAAAAAATAATTTATTCGGCAATGGAATATTCGAATTTCGGACGCTCCACTCCCACCTGTTCGAAAATTTCTTTCCATTCATTTGTTTGTAAGTATTTGTTTTGAATAAAAAGTCCGTTTTTGTTATCGGGACCGAATAAAAGCCCGAATGAACCCGTCGGCGAAAGCCCGTAATTTGCCAACAATTCTTTTCCCGATTTCGATTGCTGTGAAACACGCATCAGTTTTAAATTTCCCCGATGATAAAAATAACCGGGCAATTCAAAAAATCGCGCATAGAAATGATTCAGCCGACAGGTAAAACAGGCATTATTTTCAACCGTTACATACACAGCCTGATTTTCATTAAGCGCCGCTTGAAGCGCCTCTTTGGAATAAGGCGCGGCAACATCGGGCAAAAACAATGTTAATCCCACGCCTGCAAGGCTGATAATCAAAGGCAACCGAATTAACAGCCGAATCGGTCGATGAGCCGTAGAAAATGATCGGAACAAGTTTGGTAATCGACGTGTGAACCAAAAAGGAAGAATGCAACAAACACTCCACCCCGCTGCCACCCGAAAAACGGAAAAACGAAAAGACGGCACCGATAAAAAATAATCCGATAAAAACAAATAGGGCATTAAGGCTAATAAAATCGGCAACAGACGCTCGTTGATGTAGGGCTTAATGAGTAAGCCGATTAAAAGAACAATTTGAAAAAACAAAACAATCGGATGATTTAAAATACGCCCGATCGGCAAGCCGAAAAATAAACATAGCGCAATAACAAACGGAAAAATGAACGCCCATCGATAAACTTTTTTTCCTATTTTATCCAATGTCGCCTGATTGTCGGGACGTATTGACCAAAATAACAAATAAAATGCCGAAAAGAACAAAAACAATAACCCGCCCCCAAAAAAAGACGGATATTCAAACGGTTGATTCACAAAAAGAAAAGGTAATTTTCGCGGATAAAGATTTATTTCAAACGTTCCCAATGACGAAACAACGATAAACGGCAAAACAATCCCTTCTTTTATTTTTTGTTTCAGTAAAAAAACAAACTCTGCTCGAAATCCGTTTATTGATTTTTTTTGCAATGTATATTCAATCTCTTTGGGAAAATATCCTTCCGCCAACTTCGGCTTTTGGGGAAAATCAATCACAACCTGTATATGATTATTTGAATTAACACGCGCCGAAACAATGATATTTTCGTTAATCGGATGCGGCGAAGCTGCCAACGCATCCATGACGGCAGGGCAAACATTGGTCGTATAGCCGCTTGATGCCTCCAAGTTTAAAGAAAACAAGGCTGACTGCGTTTGACAATTTTCATTCAGACAAGCCGTTAAAGGCACTTCTTTTTGAACGGAAAACGGTTGAGAGGGATTTGTTAAAGTATAAATAATCGGGAAAAAAATTGTGTTTTGATAAGAATCAACAGTTGAAAACGGATAAAAAATCTGCTCCTTTGTCCACAACGGCGAATCGCTTGACGGAATAATCGGTTTTTTTAAAATCCAATCCGGATTCAGGGAAACCTGTAATGCCGTTAAAATTTTTGTTTGATGATTAATCGTTTGCCGACAAGAAACGGCTTGAACCGTACCGAATGCAAAAGTTTGAGAAGGACCGAAGCCTTTTTCCTGATTAAAAATATCCTTTAAAATCAAATTATTAGAAAAAATATTCGCTTGATTTTCCTGTTGTGCCGAAACAGAAAACGAAAGAAATATTCCGCTTATCAAAAATAACAAAAAATAACAAAATCTTTTCATAAGAACAGATTATAACAAAAAAAAACTTGATTGTCTTTAAAAAAATGTGTAAATTGCATTTATCGTGTTTAACTTTTAATGGAGGATCATATTAAACCGAATAATTCAACTGCCTTTGGCAATGAGCAAACAGCCGATAAATCGGCGTTTCGCATGAACGAACAAATTACCAATTCCCAAGTCCGACTCATTTTAGAAAACGGCGAAAACGGCGGCATTATTCCCCTGCGGGAAGCATTAAAAAAAGCAGAAGAAGTCGGATTGGATTTAATTGAAATTGTACCGAACGGAAACATTCCCGTTTGCAAACTTCTGGACGCCGGCAAATATCGTTATGAAATGCAAAAACGAAAAGCCGAAGCCAAAAAGAAACAAAAAATTATTGAAACAAAAGAAATTAAATTTACCCCCAACATCGGTGATAACGACTATGCCGTTAAAATGCGTGCGGCAAAACGTTTTTTGGAAAGCGGAAACAAAGTTAAGTTTACCCTTCGTTTTCGGGGGCGCGAAATGTCATACATCGACTCGGGTTCGGAAGTTTTAAAACGCGCAAAAAATGATTTGGCAGAGTTGGCAAAAATTGAGCAAGAAGCCAAATTAGAGGGGCGACAAATGAGTATGTTGGCGGCGCCGATTAAATAAATTAAAAAACACTCTTGCTTTATTTAAAAAAACAAGGTATAAAAAAAAACATAAATTATTATGAAAGGAAACAATATGGAATCTCAAAAAAAACAACGGAACGAAAAACGCTTTTTTCTTTCTCTTTTTATCATTGTTCTGATTTTGTTTGCCGTCAGCAGTTTGTACAACAATCACAAAATCGGTGTTAAATCGGCGGAAGACGGAACGGAAGAAACCGTTGATGTTCAACCGACAAAAGTGCAAACACCGACGGAAAATCAACAGCCGACAGCCGCTTCTTCCGAATCGGGACAGGTTGATTCGTTAAGTATGGTTTCGGGCATTGTTTACCGTCATTTGGTTGCCTACAATCTCGTGTGTACGGAAGCTAATATGCCGCTGAAAAAATATCCGGAATATTTCAGTAAAAAATTTGCGCCCGAAATTCAAGCCGTCAATGTTGCTTGGGTTCATCGCGGAAAATCGCTTGAAACGGTTTTAACGGATTATGATTCGCTGATTTACCCCAAAACACAAGAAGATATTAAAAAAGAGCTGCTCAACATTGAGCGTGATTTTGTTAAAGCCATGAAAGCCAAAGACGCGGGAACAACACCCGATAAAGTCGAATGGACGGAAGAACAGGAAAGCAAACTCAATTTAGCCGATGCCTGTATGGTCTTTGATGAAGCCGCGGAAGGAATTGTTGAAAAAGCCGGATTTGAAAATATGTTCCGTGAATTAATGAGCGGATTATAAGTCCGAACATTTCCGTTAAAAAAAAGCTTTTCGTCAATGAAAGGCTTTTTTTAATATGCCATTTTTGTTGCAAAGATAAAAAAAGCGTGATAAATTAAAATCAGAAAGGATTGGCATGAAAAAGAAAAACGCTTTACCGTCTATGCAGGAACTTACGGATTTTTTAAATGCGCAGTCAACCGCCGTTTCCAAAAAAGATATTGCCCGTCAATTTCATATTAAAGGCGATGAGCGCATTGAACTGAAACAAATGCTCCGAAACTTAAAAGAAGAAGGTCTGATTGAAAGAGATCAAAACAGTCGTTCTTATCGCCTGATGATTAACGGACGTTTACCCGAATATTGCCAAGCAGAAATAACGGGGCAGGATTCCATGGGTGATTTACTGGCACGTCCGCTGAAATGGCAATCGCATGAGGCTATGCCGCAAATCATTATTGTGAAAGATAACATTAAGCCTCCCGCGGGTATCGGCGATATTGTGCAGACAAAGCTTAAATTTATCGGCAAAAATATGTATGAGGGAACGGCACTGAAACGAATCAGCCGTCAAGATAATCAAATTGTTGCCTTATATGAAAACGGAAAAATTCAAGCGGTCGATCGACGTTTAACGCAATCGTTTTTACTAACCAATGCACCGCGAACACTTCAAAATCGTGATTTGATTATAGCCGCCATTCCCCCGATTCGCACGCGGGAACCGACGGCAACCTTTGTTGAAAAAATCGGCTCGATTGATGATCCGCATTTTGCCACAATCTGCGCCGTTTATATGCATCGACTGCCGGTTATGTTTGCCGAAAAAAGCGAAAAAGAAGCAGCGCATTTATCGGTGCCGCCTCTTGATAAAAATCGGGAAGATTTGAGAGACATTCCGTTTGTGACCATTGACGGCGCCGATGCGCGTGATTTTGATGATGCCGTTTGGGCGGAAGCGGATTCGGATCCTAAAAATCCGAACGGCTTTCATGTAATGATTGCGATTGCCGACGTTTGCTGGTATGTGCGCCCCGGTTCGGCTTTGGATACCGATGCTTGGACACGCGGTAATTCCGTTTATTTTCCCGACAGAGTTTTGCCGATGTTACCGTTTGAGCTTTCCAACGGTGTTTGTTCTTTAAAACCGAATGAAACACGAGCGGCGCTTGTGTGCGAAGCGTGGATTGATCAAAACGGATGCAAACGGCGTCATCGGTTTCGGCGGGCGCTGATTCGCTCCGTTCGACGTTTAACATATGATGATGTTCAAACCGCATTGGACGGCATTCAACAAATTGAAGGGCTTGAAAAAGAAATCAATGCGTTAAATCAAGCCTATTCGGCACTCAAAAAACAACGGGAAAACCGAGGCGTAATGGAAATTAACATTCCCGAACAGGAAGTGCTTTTAGATAGCAAAGGAAAAGTTATTCGCATTACCGCCCGACAACAAACAGATGCCATGCAACTGATTGAAGAGTTTATGATTTTAGCAAACGTTTCGGCTGCCGAAACATTGGAAGAAAAAGGAAAACCGGTAATGTATCGGGTTCACGATCATCCGAGTCTTGAAAAAATTGCTGCACTCAATCGCTTTTTAACCAACATCGGCTTAAAACTGAAACATCCCTTAACCGAACATTCGCAAACAAGAGATTTTAACGATATTTTAAAACAAACGGCAAAATCGGATAAAGCGTTTACAATCAATGAGTTTATGTTGCGCTCCCAATCGCAGGCGCAATACGCCGATGAAAATATCGGACATTTCGGCTTGGCTTTGGAAAGATATGCGCATTTTACGTCTCCCATTCGTCGATATGCCGATTTAATGGTTCATCGGGCATTAATCAGTGCGTTAAAATTAGGCGAAGGCGGATTAACACCCGATGAGGAAACAACTTTTGCGCAAACGGCAAAGCATATTTCTTATACCGAACGACAAGCAGCTTCCGCCGAACAAGATGCCAAAGACAGATATATAGCCGGTTTTTTGCAAAACAAACTGAATAAGCACTTTGACGGCAAAATCTCCTCCGTTACAAGTTTTGGTTTGTTTGTGCGTTTACTCCCGTTCGGAACAGACGGATTTATTCCGTTTCAAGCCTTATCCGATGACTTTTATGAATTTGATGAGGAAAAACAACTGCTTGTCGGACGCGGAAAAGGAAAAACGTATTGTTTGGGCGATTCCGTAAAAGTTATTTTACGCCAATGCGATATTTTAACCGGTCGATTAACCTTACAACCCGCAAAATAAAAAAGCACCGCTTTTAAAAAGCAGTGCTTTTTAAATTTGCCCGTTCTTACTTTTTCACAAGCTCAAACGAAACGCTTGAATCGCCCAACTCTTCCGTTATCGGATTCGTTAAAGCTTTATCCGCATTCAATTCCATAGCTAAAACTTGTTCGCAAATGTATTTTTGATTTTCAAAAATTGATTCTTTAATTAAAGCGGAATCCGTTTTATACAAAAGACAAATACGATCGGAAATATCAAAGCCCTGCTCTTTTCGTGCGGCTTGAATCATGCGCACGAAATCCCGCGCGATGCCTTCTCTTTCCAATTCCGGCAAAACTTGCGTATCCAACTGAATAACCGCCGTATTATCGGGCAACGCCTGTCCGTTTAAACCCTCTTTCAAAACCAACCGCAACTCATATTCTTCCGGCTCCAACGTTTGCCCGCCGATACTTAACGTTCCGTCGGCGTTTTTCTGCCAATTATTTTGCTTGGAAGCGGCAATAATATCTTTCATATATTGCCCGAGGCGTTTGCCGATTAAAGGCGTTTTCAAATACAAAAATGTTTCGGCAACCGAATGCACGTCTGTATTCAATTCAACTTCTTTCACATTGACTTCATCTTTCAACACTTCGACAAAATCATATAAATCGGCAGCATTTTCACCGGCAATCATCATTTTCTTCAACGGCAATCGATTACGCAACTTATGCTCTTCCCGAATGGACTTGACAGTCGATGAAACCGTCCGAATTAAATCCATTTGGCTCATCAGCTTTTCATTGACCGTTAAAGCCGATACATTCGGATAATCGGTTAAATGAACCGACTCATGCCCCGTTAAACCGCGATAAATAAACTCGGTTGTCATAGGCATTAACGGCGCCATGACCCGACAAAGCGTTTCTAAAACGGTATAAAGCACATTAAAGGCGTTTAAATCTTCTCCGTCCCAAAAACGCGCCCGCGACCGACGAATATACCAGTTATTTAAAATATCCAAAAATTCGGCACAATCGGCACAAGCCCTGTTCATATCATATTCCTGCATGGAGGCATATACATTTTGCGTTAAAATACGCAATTTCGATAAAATGTATTTATCCAGCACATCGGGCGAATCAACCGTTTTTGTGGCTTTAATGCCCTCGGCATTGGCATAGAGGCAGAAGAAATAATAGGCGTTCCAAAGCGGCAACAAAGCTTTTCGGGCGCTTTTGGCAACTTCTTTACCCTCCTGATCCAATGCGACATTTCCGCCTTTAATAACGGGTGATGAAATTAAAAACCACCGAAGCGCATCAGACCCCATTGTGTTTAAAATAATGTTCGGATCGGGGTAATTTTTCAGCTTTTTCGACAGTTTAACACCGCCTTCCGCCATAATCAGCCCCGTACACAAACAGCTTTTAAACGCCGGCTTATGGTGTAATGCCGTTCCCAACACATGCAGGGTATAAAACCAACCGCGCGTTTGGTCAATGGCTTCTATAATGAAATCCGCCGGAAAATGTTTTTCAAACCATTCTTTTTTCTCGAACGGATAATGAATCTGCCCTTCCGGCATGGAACCCGATTCAAACCAGCAGTCAAACACATCACTCACGCGCCGCATCATCGTTTTGCCGCTCGGATCGTCGGGGTTAGGATAAACCACCGAATCAATCATCGGCCGATGCAAATCGGTGACGGTTATACCCGTTTTTTCTTTAATTTCTTTCACGGAACCGAACACATCAATGCGTTCAAATGCCGGATTATCCGATTTCCAAACCGGAATCGGCGTTCCCCAAAAACGATTGCGCGAAATAGACCAATCTCGTGCGCCTTCCAGCCATTTTCCGAAACGACCGTGCTTAATATGATCGGGTGTCCATGTGATTTGCTCATTTAAGGCAACCATTTCATCGCGAAACTCGGATACTTTGACAAACCAACCGCTCATCGCTTTATAAATGAGCGGCTGATCCGTTCGCCAACAGTAAGGATAACTGTGCGTGATTTGCTCTTTCTTCACCAACAGATGATGATTTTTAAGCCACGCCATA
The DNA here is from genome assembly GCA_947624545.1 of uncultured Alphaproteobacteria bacterium. Lineage (GTDB taxonomy): Bacteria > Pseudomonadota > Alphaproteobacteria > CAAHEQ01 > UBA3637 > RGIG4140. The sequence continues at coordinate 8,929 of CANQKV010000049.1, forward strand.
ATATCTTCATTCGTATCAAAAACCTGACGCCCCTGATAATCAGGCACTTCCGCCGTAAAGCAACCGCCCTCGTCAACCGGACAAACAACCGGAAAATCTTTATCTTGTTCCCGACACACATCAAAGTCATCTTGTCCGAAACCCGGCGCAATATGTACAATACCCGTTCCGTCTTCCGTTGAAACAAACGTACCTGCCAAAACTTTAAAACAACCTTTTTCTTTTAAGTTTTTAAAATAGGGAAACATCGGTTCATAAGACAATCCGACTAATTCGGATCCTTTGATCGTTCCGACCTGCCGGGCCTGTTGTAACTGCTGTTTATATCGTCCCAACAAGGCTTTTGCCAACACATATTTTTCATTTTCCTCCTGCATAACGGCATAATCAATATCGGCACCGACGGCAATCATTAAGTTGGAAGGCAATGTCCACGGGGTTGTTGTCCACACAAGCAGATTTAAATTATTTTCCAATTTAAACAAAACGGTTATTGCCATATCGGTTTTATCCCGATAGCCCAAATTCACTTCAAAATTGGAAACAGGCGTTTGCGCGCTCCACGAATAAGGCTGTACGCGGTAATCTTCATAGACAAGCCCTTTATCATACAAGACTTTAAAGTTGGCAATAATGGATTCCATAAATGATAAATCCATTGTTTTATAATCGTTGTTAAAATCAACCCAACGTCCGATTCGACGGAACATATCCGTCCAAATGGTGGAATATTTTAACACGTTTTGCCGACAAAAGGCATTGAACTTATCAATTCCGTAAGCTTCAATTTCTTTATGCCCCGAAACACCCAGCTCTTTTTCGGCAGCCATTTCCGCCGGCAGACCGTGACAATCCCACCCGAGCCGCCGTTCGACTTTTTTGCCGCACATGGTTTGAAAACGTGCAATCGAATCTTTCACATAAGAAATCATCATATGCCCGTAGTGCGGTAATCCGTTCGCAAACGGAGGACCGTCATAAAAAACAAACTCCTCTGCCGTTTCTCTGATTTTAACGGATTTTTCAAACGTCTTTTCTTTTTCCCAAGAGGCAATAATTTCTTTTTCCATTTCGGGAAAACTCATTTTTGACGGTAAATCCGGATAATATTTTTGTTGCACCATATTTTTTCCTTTTGTTAATTTTGCGAATAGATTGAGTATGCCAAAT
>CANQKV010000050.1 GCA_947624545.1 uncultured Alphaproteobacteria bacterium
GTTAAAGCGGCAGGCTTTTCTGTCGGAAATTTAATAACGGCTGCCAATTCCTGCCGTCGATAAGGATTTAAGCGCACAAAAGGCTCTTTAAAGGTGTAATCCATTTCCTTATAAGCTTCGTTGAAATCGGTATTTTCATCAGGTAGAGCGGCAAGCGCACCAAACGAAATAAAAAAGCTGAAAATCAAGTATAAAATCGGTTTCATTTTCCTGTCCTTAAAATACATAAAGCCTGTATGGTGGATTGATTGTCGTTTTTCGTGCGATAAACCGTGCCGTCCGTTAAATCGGCATAATAAGCTTGCGGCGTGTTTAAGCGAATTTCATCTTCCAACCAGAAAAAGCCGCGAAAGGGAAATCCTTTTTTAAGTGCGGTTAATTTTTTTATGTTTAAACACCCGGGGCCTAACGACTCACATGCAAAATCGGCTCTTGATGCCGATTCCCAGCCTTTTCCCAAAGAGGAACAAAAATAATCGGCACTTTGCTTGTTCATAACGGAATCGGATAACACAAACAAGTTTTCTTGCACCGAAACGGGACCGTAACCGCTTGTTTGGTAGCAAAAACCGCCTGTTGTATTTATTGTTTGACAATAAAAATCAGAGGGACAGTCTCTGTTTGTTTGGCAGCCTCCTTTTGGTGCCGTATCGCAATATCGTCCGCCTTGTTGATCAAGATGATAGCAGGCGCAGGCGCCGTTCCATGTGCCGCCCCGTCCGCTCACGCATTTATCGGCATCAAAAGTATCCGTATGATAAAGCGGGGCAGCGGTTGCGATTGTAAGGCTTAATGCTCCGATCAGAAAAAAAAGTATTTTCATTAGAACTCCCGTTTGTTTTTTTCACTATACAAACAGTTTTCAAGAAAAGCAAGAAAAAAGCGTGTTTTTGAAAATTTATTGTATAATTCCGCCCAATAAAACGGAAATACCGTCTTTTAAATCATAGGCTACCAAAGATTGTCCGCGTGTAACGGCACGTTGCGGTTCGGCAAATTGAACGGTCATCGAATCCGATGCCGTTTGAATTAAGCGCGCAGGAACGCATTTGCCCGATGAGCGATATTTGACAAGCGCTTCCGTCGGCTTTTCCAAACTTGTGATTCCGCCACCGAACACAAGCGATTGAACAACAGCTTCGGTGCCGAGTGTTGCTTCGGCTTCCCCCACAATCACTTCATTATGGTCGGCGTTAATATCCACCACAAACAGGGGAACGGGATAAGCAATGCCCAAGCCTTTGCGTTGTCCGATTGTATAATTCCAAAAGCCGTTGTGTTTTCCCAGAACTTTGCCGTTTGTGTGTACAATATTGCCTTCTTTGGGGACTGTATCCAATAAATCGGTGTAAGCGCCGGCATAAAAATCTTGACTGTCAGCTTTATCGGCAACGGTCAGATTCCGTTCGCGCGCCATTTGCCGTACTTGTTCTTTGGTAAAATTGCCGAGCGGAAACAGTGTGTGCGTCAGTTGATTTTGGCTTAATCGATACAAAAAATAACTTTGATCTTTTTTTTCATCAATGCCTTTTTGTAAAACACAGGCATTTTCTTTTTTTGTAATACGGGCATAGTGACCGGTTGCAAAATAATCGAAAGCAATACCTTCCTGTCGTGCTTTATCGCACATCAGACCGAATTTCATGGTTTCATTACACTTAATGCACGGGTTGGGCGTAATACCCGATAAATAAGATTCTTTAAAATAATTGAGGACAATGGCTTTATATTCGGCCGAACAATCCAAAACATACGTTTCAATGCCTTGCCGTTCTCCCCACAGACGTACGGCTTGAATATCTTCTTTTTCATCGGGGCCGTAGCAGGCTTTTCCCGCCGTTTTTAAGGCTTTACCGCTTTTATCGTAAACCGACATTGTCAGTCCGATGACATGAAAGCCTTGTTCTTTGAGTAAAAGTGCCGATAAGGTGGAATCAACGCCACCGCTTAATCCGACCGCAACCGTTTGAACCATTTTTTTCTCTCCTAAAACAAATATATCATATAAGCGGCATAAAAGGCAACAAAAATACTGCCGATAAGGCGCGAAAAACGATGCTGATAAAACATAATCAGGCAAAATAAAAGCGTGATGATATCCAGAACGGCAAAATCCGTCAGCATATTTTGAGGAATGCGAACGGGTTGCGCTACTGCCACACTGCCGGTAATGAAAAGAGCATTATAAAGATTGCTGCCGATGACATTGCCCAATGCCACGCCGTTTTCTTTTTTCAAAGCGGCAATAACGGCAGCCGTCAATTCGGGAAGCGATGTGCCGACGGCAACAATCGTTAAACCGATTACCGATTCCGATATGCCCCATAAATGCGCCGTTTCAACGGCTTTGTCAACCAACACATCGGCGCCGTAAAGCATACACGCCCCGCCGAGAACAATTTTTAAAACGTCAACCGTTAAAGATGTTGTGCCTGATTTTTGTTTTTGTAGAGCGGTTTTGTTGTTTTTATAAGAATCAATTAAATAAATCAACAAAAGGGCAATAAAAGAAAAGCCGACAAGACGGTTGACGGATCCGTATAAACAACAAGCCGTTAAAAGAAGAGAGGAAAATATTAAAAGAAAGCAATCTTTTTTATATGTTTGAAACACGGCCTGAACGGGGTAAATGCAGGCGCTGATTCCCAACACCAGTAAAATATTGGCAATATTGCTGCCGATAATGTTACCGAGTGCAATGCCTTCCGATTTGTGATAAACGGAAATCAGCGCGGCGGATAATTCGGGCAGTGAGGTACCGAAGCCGATAATGACAAAGCCGATAAAAAACGGCGATAAACGCAGTTTTTGTGCGACGGCAACAGCGCCGTCCACCAGTTTATCACCGCCGACAATCAATAAAATCAAGCCGATACAAAGCCAGATATAAAGCATTTTTTCTCCGTTCGTTGAAGTAAGTGTATTATATGGCTTTTTTTGAAAAAAACAACTTTTTTATTTGAAATTGATTGAATTTTCGTGTTTGTGACAGAATTATGACATATTCAATACATATTTATGACATTTTGTCGTATTTTTGTTAAAAAGGCTTGCCAAAAAATAAAATAAGCATATAAGAGTAGGCATCATCAACAAAAAAGGAAAGGTGAACGATGAAAAAATACTTATTATGCTTTACAATCGCAAGTTTATTGGCGCCACATGCCATGGGGGCAGGGTTTCAGTTATCGGAATATACGGTAACGGGGTTAGGGCGCTCTTTTGCCGGTCTCGGTGTAACGGGCGATGATTTTTCCGCTTTGGCATTTAATCCTGCCGGTATGCAATACAATAAAACAAGCGGTGCGCAAGCAGGGGCAACGGTCGTCAGTTTGCATTTTGATTATAAAGGCGAAACGGATACGACGGCAACCATCGGCGAAAACGGTATGCCGACGGCGCAGGGCGCGCGATCGGGGCGCGGACATTCCCGTCCGACACGGGTTTTGCCGCATATTTTCGCGCAACAGAAGCTGAACGATAAAACCACGTTGGGCTTGGGTGTTTATGTGCCGTTCGGGTTGGCAACCGATTATCCGAATAATTGGTTTGCTCAATCGCAAGCCGGATTAAGTCAGCTGGAAGCCGTTGATGTTTCGCCCGCTTTATCTTATGCCGTAAATGATTGGTTTTCTGTCGGTGCCGCGATTAATATTCAATATATTAAGGCGCATTTTACGAGTAAACTGGAACAATCGGGTTTGTATTTTGATTCATCCAAAAGCAATATGGAAGGCGATGATTATGCCGCAGGTTATACGGCAGGCTTTACCGTAACGCCGCGCAAAGATATTCGGTTAGGCGTATCTTATCGGTCGAAAATTTCTCATGAGTTAAGAGGTGACTTAGAAATTACGGGAATGCCGCAAACAACAATAACGCCGCAAGGGCCGTTATCGACCGGTGTTTATAACGGCAAATCGGATATTAAAGCCAAAGTGACCACGCCGGAAACGCTTACGTTCACGGGTGCTTACGATCTTGCCGATTTTACGTTTTCGGGAACGGCGAGATATACGCGGTGGAGTCGTTTTAAAACGTTGGATATTTATAATAAGTCAACGGGAGCGCTTGTTTCGTCCACCGATGAAAAGTGGAAAAACACCTGGTATTTCGGCGGCGGTGTTGATTATCGCTTGAATCAGGCGTGGACGGTGCGTGCCGGTTTAGGCTATGACCAGACGACCATTCGGGCGCCCGAATACAGAACACCGCGCGTGCCTGACGGACGGCGTGTCTTAACGTCCCTCGGTGCCAGTTGGCAAATGGATCAATGGCAAATTGATGCCGGCTATATGCACATTTTTATGCATGGCGGCGAAGCTTCGGGCGGAACAAAAGGCAGTGTGCCGTATCGCATTAAATACACAAACGATGCCGATTTGTTCAGCTTGGGCGTGCAATATAAATTTTAAGTTTTCTTTGTTAAAAAAAGGCGGAATCGGTTCGGTTCCGCTTTTTTTGTTGAAAATTGCCGTTATTAGGAAAAAAACTTGCATTTTTGCTTGAATGTCTGTATAAAAAAAATATGAGTTATATAAAACGGTTAAGTTTTCTGGGTATCCTGTTTTTTTTCTTGACGGGCTGCGGCGGTATTTCTTTAACGCCGAGTTATCATTCCGACGGCACCTATTTATATGTTCATAAAGGTGATACGCTTTATTCGCTGGCGAAAAAAAACAATATTCCGTTGCGTGATTTAATTGAAGAGAATCATTTAAGTTCGCCTTATACGTTGGCTGTCGGACAGAAATTGCGAATCCCCAAAGCGCAAACGCATACGGTTCAAAAAGGCGAAACGTTATACAGTATTTCGCGCAAATATAATATGAGTGTCAGTACTTTGTCACGCCTGAATCATTTAAGCGCGCCTTATACCATCAGCGTCGGACAGGTGTTAAAGGTCAATCATACGGTAAAAACATCGGTTAAAACCGTATCAACGAACGTGAAAAGTAAAACCAAAGCAACAACGACGGCTTCCAAAACAACAACGGTTGTAACGCCGCGTCGAACGGTCAGTGTGCCGAAAGCCCAAGCAGGCAAAAAGTTTGCATGGCCGGTAAAGGGAAAAATTGTGTCGGCTTTCGGAAAAACACAAAACGGCATGCAAAACGACGGTATTAACATTGCCGCTGCCAAAGGAACGGCAGTTACGGCGGCGGAAAGCGGTACGGTCGGTTATGCGGGCAGTCAGCTGAAAGGATACGGCAATTTAATATTGATTCGGCATGATAACGGGTGGATGACGGCTTATGCCCATAACGAAAAGATTTTGGTTAAAAAGGATCAAAAAGTGAAAAAAGGGCAGAAAATCGCGACGGTTGGCAAAACGGGGAACGTTAAGACGCCGCAGTTGCATTTTGAAATTCGTTATCAGACGAAAGTTGTCAATCCGCAAAAATATTTGCGTTAAACAAAGTTTAAAAGGCTTGATTTTAAAGTTATACAGGGGAGTTTTCGGTGGAGCAGGCAAAAAAAATTGTTTTTTATATCGATTATTGTTTGATTGTTTAAAAAAAATAAATTATAATACAAAGAAGTAATTTTTATCTGATAATTTTTTGTATGAATAAAAGAGGTTGTAAAGATGATTAGAAATTTAAAAAAAGCATTACAGGAAAACAATTCGGCGGTTGATTTGTTTGAAGCTTTGGCACGAAAAGATATTTTGAGCGCCAAACGCTTAATAAAGAATACAGATGTAAACGTTCGAAATCGATTGGGCGAAACGCCGTTAATTATCAGCGCGCGCAACGGTTGGGAAGAGTTTACGCAAGAGCTTATTGAGGCGCATGCCGATATGGACGCCCAAGATAACGAGGGAAAAACGGCGCTGATGCACTGTTTTTTGAATAATCAGCTGAAAACGGCGCATTTGTTGGTTGATGCCGGCGCTAACGTGAGTTTGTCGGATAAAGCGGGGCATACGGCTGCTTTATATGCCATTCAAGAGGGAATAACGACATTAATGAGTTTCCCCGAAGAGGACAGAATCAGCATTTTAAAGCATTCGTTCGAAGCCTATTTGAATACGGAAAGCAACAGAGAAGATACGACCGTTCAATTCATTTATGAATATTTGTTAAAAACAATGAATAAGTTATCGCCGAACGAGCAGATGCAATTTTTAAAGAACACATCACTGAAAACGACGCCGATAAAACTTCCGAATGAAAAAGTCATGCGGAAAAGCGGTGTTTTAGAGGAAAGGAATTTAAAAACAAGAAAAACATTCTCCGAAAAGCTTCAAAATGAGGCTTCCGTTGAAAACGCTTTCTCATCGGATACAACAAACCGATCGGTTGATTCCTCATCGGAAACATCGCGCCGACAGAAAAAGACAAGAGGTCAAAAAATATCAAAAATAAAATTAATAAGCGTGTTGTTGGGAGCGATTCTGTTTTCCACTTCGGCATGGGCAGGGTTAAGCGAGGCTTTAACGGCGTACGGCATTAAGCGCTATGAACAGGCGTTTGCCGAGTTTTCCTATTTGGCTGATGAGGGAGATGCGACGGCAGCTTATTATTTAGGCAAAATGTATGCGAACGGTGAGGGCGTTGAAAAAAACGATCAGAAAGCCATTGAGTATTATCAAAAGGCGGAAAGTGCTTATAATATTGATGCGGCTTATGAGTTGGCGGAAATTTTGTTAAACGACTCGGCGGATTCGGAAGATGAAAAATTTGAAAACGGTTTAAAATATTTAAAACGAGCCGCCTATGCCGGACAGCCGAATGCTCTTTTTCAGTTGGGGGAATTTTATGAAAAAGGCAACGGTGTGCCGCAAGATTATAAAAACGCATTCGGTTTTTATTTAATGGGCGCTTTAAAAGGAGATATGAAATCGCAATATCGGGTCAGTCGCTTGTATTTAGCTGGGCGCGGTGTTCCGCAGGATTTTGAAAACGGCTTGAAGTGGTTATCGCGGTCGGCGCGTCAAGGCTATGTGGTGGCGCAAAAAGATTTGGCGGATGCGCGGGCAAGTATGCCTGCTTTGAAAAACTTACCTGATGCCTATGCGTGGTACAGTATTATTGCCGCATTTAACTCTGATGAAGTCGGGGAAGAAGCGCGGAAAAAGCGGAATGAAATTGAAAAGAAAATCAAGAAGAAAGATGTTGTTTTGGCACGGCAACGGGCGGCGCGTGAATGGCGTCCGATTTCGGCGGAAAAGTCGGTTCCCGCTTCTGATTTGTTGTTAATTCCGACACCGATTATTCCCGGCTTTAACGATGCCGAATCGGTTCAAGCCATGTTGGCGCAGGGTGAGGTTTTGTTGACAGACGGTCGCAAATACGGCGTGCAGCCGGATATGATTGTGAAAGCCAGTATCGATAAAGACTTCAAACCAATTGAAAAAGCCATTAATTCAGCGGTCGGCAAGGGAGATACACAAGCATACGCCTATTACGGCGATTTGTTGCGCAGTCGTTTCCAAAATGATAAAGACGCGGTTGATTGGTATCGAAAAGGCGCGGAAAGCGGTGATGCTTATGCGCAATATCAGTTGGCAAAGGCTTATTGTGAGGGACGAGGTGTTGATGCGGCGCGTCCGAGTCAGTGTTATGCGTGGTTGAAAATTGCCGAAAAGAATTCGGCGGATACGTTAAAATTAACCATCAGCAACGCATTGGAAGTGGTTGATACGGATTTAACCCCCGAGGAGCGGACGCAAGGGGAACAACTGATTACCGAATATGAGGGGCAAGCGAAAAAATCCGATCCGACAAATGATTTAATGAATTTGTTGAATTAAAGCAGATTAAATCTGTGATTTCGGGGCGTCTGATATTCATTATCGGACGCTTTTTTAATAAATTGAGTAAAAATTAAAAGTGATGTTAATCATCAATCGGCATAACTTTTTTGTATGGTGGAAATCCTATGGTTTTTAAATATATACATATAAAAAGCATACTTTTACGCAAAAAAACATGCACCAATTAAACGTACGTTTTTTGCAACACTTTTTCAGAAAATGTTGAGAAAAATTTTATTATAACTTTAATTTGTTGATTTTTAATGTTTTTTATTTTAATTTTAACTTTTTTATAAGTGTTTAAATTATGCCTGAAAAAGGGTTGCATTAAAGGTACGTTTTTTTTAATATTATTTCAAAAAAAGAGGCACAAATCGGTATTTTGGACTCAATTTATCGAAAGAATGTAAAAAAAATAAAAGAAAAATAATTCAATAAAATCAAAGTATTGACATTTATTTTAATTGCAAAAGTTAAAAAAAAGTTAATTTTATGTTAATTTTTTATTTACTTTTTTGAAAAAATAGGGTAGCATAATCGAAAATAGGCTCATAAAATGTATGTTTTTGAATAGGAAAAATGTATGATGTGCTTAAATAAATATGAGTTTTCTTATGGTTTGCGGGGAAATGCCTCTGCGAAACGATTCGTTTTCGTCGATTCGTTTTTTTATCGTTTTTTCATCTCTCAACGAGTTTGATAACAGGAAAGGAAAAATGTAATGAATAAAAATTTATCACTTTCTTTAATTTTATTAGTCAGTACGGCAATCACGCCGGCTGTTGCACAAGCCGGTAGTTTTACTTTTTCTGGCGGACTTACGTTACAGGGACCGGCAGAGATAACGAGCGAAGGATTTAATATAAAAGAGGGCGGTTCGGCAAGCGCGACAGATTTAACTGTTTCAAGAAAAGATACGGCAGACAAACCCGCTTCGAAAGGCATGTTATTGCTTGAAAAAGGCTCGACTTTTGAGGCAAAGAGTTTGACGGCAAGCGACGCGAAAACCAATGCAAACGGGGGCGCAGTTTATAATGAGGGCGGTACAATTACGGTTGAGGGTAATTCTACATTTACCAATAACGAAGCAACTGCCGGTGAGGGCGGAGCTGTTTATAATAAAGACGGAACGGTGAACTTAAAGGGCAATGAAAACAAGTTTACAAATAATAAAGCCTCTTATGCAAACGGCGGGGCTGCGGGTGGTGCCGTTTCGAACGAGGGAGGCACGTTTAACGCACAAGGCACAACAACATTTGATAGTAATGAAGCCGATGATGGCGGTGCTGTTTTCAATTCAGGCGATTTTAAATTATTTAATGCCAAGTTTAATCAAAATAAAAGTCAAACTCGTGGCGGTGCCATTGAAAATATCGGTTCGTTAATAATTGAGGGTGCGGCTGAGTTTACGGAAAACAAAGTCGAATCGGAAGAGGGCAAATCATCGGGTGATGGCGGCGCAATCAACAACAGTAAAGATGTTACGGTTCGGGGTAAATCTGTTTTTAAGAAAAATGAGGGCAGCAACGGCGGTGCTATTCAGAATGATACTCTTAAAGGAAATGCTTCAATTCTGTTGGAAGATGATGCCGAATTTTCCGAAAACGAAGCAAAAACGGGCGTTGGCGGTGCTGTCAATAATGCAAAAGACTTAACAATTCAGAAAAACGCCAAATTTACTTCTAACAAGGCAAAAACGCACGGCGGTGCGGTTGATAATGATGGCACGTTTACTGTTCAGGGAAATGCTACCTTTACGGGCAACACTGCCACAGAGGGTAACGGTGGTGCGATTCGCAATTACGGCGATAGCGACAGCAACGGTACGGTGAACTTAGAGGGTGCCGAAAACACGTTTACACAAAATAAAGCAGAGGGCGGCGCAGGCGGTGCGATTGACAACGAAAGAGGAACGGTCAATGTCGGTATTGTCAGCGGAAAAAACACATTTGGGGAAAACACAGCCAAAACAAACGGCGGATCAATTTCCAATCAGGGAACGGTAAATGTTTACGGTGATACCAGCTTTTCAAGCGATTCGGCAGAGGGTGACGGCGGTTCAATTTATAACGAGGGTATCGTTGATTTTACCGGCAATGTTTCCTTTGCAAGCGATTCGGCTGATAACGGCGGTGCCGTCAGTAACAAAGGCACGTTAAATGTTCATGGCGATGCTTCATTTAATAACAATACGGCAAAAACAAACGGCGGTGCGGTTAATAATGAGAAAAATTTCACGGTTGACGGAG
>CANQKV010000051.1 GCA_947624545.1 uncultured Alphaproteobacteria bacterium
TGGTGTTTTATTTATTGCATTTAATGAAAAAACCGTTGGTTTGGTTAGGATTGATGCAACAAAAAATGAGTACGGCGCGCTATATCAAACGGGAAAATTATTTAACAAACGTACTCAATTATATTTTAAATAATGATGAAAAAGAAGCGCGTGTTTTATTAAAGCACAAAAGAAGCGTTTTTGATAAAAATGATGTGAAATCATTGGTTGTGGAAGCTGTTTTGGCACCCGATAAAAAAGTTTTTGAAGAATTGACAAAATATGAAGACTTTAATTTCGCAGGGTGGCGCGGCTTATATTTAAACGCTTTAAAAAACGGTGATGAGCAGGCGCAGGAAATGGCTTTAACGGAAGCTTATAAAACTGATAACACGGTTAAATGGGTTGTGGAAGGCTTGTATTTCTTGTCTTTGCAAAAAAGTGCTTGGGAAAATGCCTTAAATTATTTGGAACAGCTTAAAAAGAACAATTTTATCAATAAAGAAACGTATCTTGTTCGAAAGGCGGATTTATTGATGAAACAAAATCAACCGCTTGAAGCGTTTCGCCTGAATCCCGCCAACATTGCTTTTGCCGTTCAGGCGGCAGCGGCGCAAAAAACGGTGCAAAAATCGGCGGATATTTTAATGAAAGCATGGACATTAACGCCCGCGAAAGAAATATATGAAGCTTATATGTCCTTATATAAAAGCGAATCTGCCGCCAAGCAAATAAAAGCCGTGAAAAAGTTAATTGCCGATAATCCGACAAGTCGTTCGGCATTAATGGCATTGGCAGATGCGACTGTTCGGTTGGAATTATGGCGCGATGCCAAAGAAACGATACAGGTTTATCTGTCAACTTATCCGCTCACGAAAACCGTTGCCTGTTTAATGGCAAAAGTGGTGCGGGAAGGGTGGCATCACGAAGAAGAAGCGCAAGAATGGGAGAAAAAAGCTTCCGAGGCGGAAGAGGGCGGTGGATGGCTTTGTGCCGCTTGTCAGCAACGCACGACGGAGTGGAATATTATGTGTCCGCATTGTAACGCTTATCATCAAATTATTTACGGATAACATTTTTTTTCAGCGCCAAAATAATTTGAGAAAAAATTATTTAATAGTCTGTTTTTTTGAAAGAAAAAGGTTGACAGATTGCTTTTTCCGTGATATTATCATATGAAAAATAAAAGGAGAGACGCAAATGGTCAATACATCCGTTAAAAAACATTCTCAGTTACCGTTGGTTTCCGTCATTATGCCGGTTTATAACACAAAAGAAGAATATTTACGCGAATCGATAGAGAGCATTTTGAAGCAAACCTACAAGAAATTTGAATTAATTATTGTTGATGATTGTTCAAGCGTTTCTGTTGAGCCGATTGTGCGCTCTTATCATGATTCACGCATTCAATACACACGTTTACCCGAAAACAAAGGAGCGTCTTTTGCGCGTAATATCGGTTTTCGTTTGTCGACGGGACAGTTGATTGCCGTACAGGACAGTGATGATATATCCTATTCGGAACGGTTGGAAGTTCAAGTAAAATATATGCAAAAATATCCCAAAGTCGGCGTCATGGGGGCGCAATATCGTGTGTTGTCGTCTGACAGCAAAGAAACGGTCTTAAACAAGTTCGGCTCTCCCGAATATTTAAGAGCCTATGCCTTGTTTTTTTACTCGCCGTTCGGACATTCAACCGTGATGATGCGGCGCTCTGTTTTGATGGATACGATGATTCGTTATGATCGAAACGTCACATGCGATGATTTTAAATTGTTCTTGGATTTAATGAATAAAACCGATTTTATGAATATTCCGCGCACTTTGGTCAGTTATCGATCTCACAAAAACAACATTTCACATCAAAAAAGCGAGCAATTAATGTCAGATGTGTGGAATGTGCGTGTGAAAGTATGGAAAAAAGATTTAAAATTAAGCGATGAAAATGTTGCTTTGTTAAAACGCTTTGTGATGAACGAAGAATTATCGCCTGTCGAACAGCGCAAAGCCTGCAATATTTATAAAACGGTTGTTCTTTTTTATGCGAAAAAATACAATAATCCGCGAATGGCAGAAATGGCGGTTCAGGTTTTGAATGATGCTTATCAAAAAGGAATCAAGCAGAAAAATTATATCTTTTTCAGTGAAAAAGATAATAAAATTATCGATAAAACGATCCATCACGTTAAAAGCAATAAAAAAGATGTTTTAAAAAGAAAAGAAAAAATCCGTATGTAAAAATTAAAAAGGTAAAAAGAGTTGTTTTTTTAAGGCGCAACCGACAGCGGTGTTTCTTTGTAATAAAGTTGCAGATTTTGATTTTCCGAAACGGGTATTTCAAATAAAAATGTTCCGTGATGATTTCCTTTTTTCACTTTTAAGTAGGGAAATGTCGAAATATCGTACTCGGAGAGAAAATCATTCTCACGGGTCAGCCGCGTATAACTCTTTCGGGGTGTTTTTAAGGTCAGCAGGGCGGAATCAAACAAGATTCCGTCACTTGAAGAACGATTGATTGTACAGTCAACGGTTATATATAAAAAGCCCTTTTGCGGCTCATGCAAAATTTCTTTTAAAACGGTATCGCCCGTATAGATTTCCATATCAACGGTTTTTAAAAATTTTTGATGTGCCTGCAACTTTTGCACCGTAATTTCCCACCCGTCAACGGTTTCGGCTTGTGCAATAACGGAAAGAAAACAAAAACAGATACATAATATTTTGATATAACGCATAAATCAGAACCTTTCCCATATGAAAACAGGGTATATCAAATGAGAAAAGATTGCAAGCAAAATATTTTTTTATGTCTTGTTCAAAACATTGTTTTGAGATTGCCCGCTTAAAAAACTTTGAATATTTGAAAGCGTTGTTTGATTAATGCGATTAATGGCGTCAATGGAATTGAAAGCAATATGCGGGGTTGCAATCACGTTTTGAAACTGTAACAGTTTTAAATTCATTGCCGAATCGAGTAAGAAATCAAAATCATTTGTGCGATGTGCCACTGCCGCTTCATCGTGCAACAGAAAGTCTTCATTTTCAAGCACATCCAATCCGGCACCGCCGACAATGCCTTGGCGAACGGCAGTGTAAAGTGCCTGCGTATCAATTAAATCACCGCGCGCCGTATTAATGATTATTACGCCTTTTTTCATTTGTCGAAACGCTTTTTCATCTAACAAATGAAAGTTTTGAGGCGTTGAGGGAATATGCAGCGTTATAATATCCGCCTGCCGATAAATATCGTTTAAATTATCAACGTAATATTCTTTTAAATTCGAATTTTGAAATAAATCGTATGCTAAAATGCGCATATTAAATCCGCGTGCGATTTGAATTACATGTCTGCCGATGGAACCGGTACCGATAACGCCGATGGTTTTCCCCTCCAAATCAAAGCCGATGTATTTTTCAATTTCAATATGATTGTGCGCCATGGCGTTTCGTCCCAAAATAATTTTACGGGAAAGTGCCAAAATCAAACCGAAAGCAAACTCCGCAACGGTTGATTCGCCGTATCGCGGAACATTTGAAACAACAATGCCCCGTTTTTTGCAATAGGCTAAATCAATGTGATTGTAGCCTGTCGAGCGTGTCGCAATCAGTTTTAATTCGGGAAAAAGATCCAGTCGACTTGTATCAAGATTTTCCGAGTGGACAAATACGGAAATGATTTCGGCATTCAGATAAGGATCAATCAGTCGTTTGTGAACGGTATTTAAACTTTCATCGAATAAAACGGGATTAAAGGTTAAATCGGATTTTTTTTGAATAAAATGTTTTAAAATGGAATCCGTATCAAAAAAAAGTGCATTTTTCATTATTTTCCCCCCTTTTTTATTTATTTAGGCGGGGAAAATAAAAATGCAAGCGCTTCTTAAAGTAATAAATCTAAAATATTGATAATGACAGAACGCAACTCTTTACGATGAACAACCTGATCAATCATCCCGTGTTCCAACAAATAACTGGATTGTTGAAAGTTTGCCGGTAGTTTTTCACGCACGATTTGTTCAATCACGCGTTTGCCCGCAAAGCCGACAGCTGCGCCGGGTTCCGCCAACGCAATATCACCCAGCATGGCAAAAGATGCCGTTACGCCGCCCATGGTCGGATCGGATAAAACGGTAATATAGGGTAAACGCTTGGCTTTCAGCTTTTTAACGGCAATGGTTGTTCGCGCCATTTGCATTAAGGAAAGCATTCCTTCCTGCATTCGCGCACCGCCCGAAGCCGGTACCAAAATGAGAGCCGCTTCCTGTAACAACGCCAGTTGCGCTGCCGTTACAATGGCTTCTCCGACAGCCGTTCCCATAGAACCGCCCATAAAGGAAAAGTCAAACACGCCGACAACGGCGGGATGCTTGCCGATAAAACCGTGCGCAACGACAATGGCATCTTCCTGTTTTGTTTTTTTACGTGCTTTTTTAAGCCGATCGGTATATTTTTCCAAATCGGCGAATTTAAGCGGATCTTCTTTTACTTTCGGTAATTGAATAAGGGTATATTCTTGTTTGTCAAACAACATATCCATTCGCTTTAAAACAGGCAAACGAAAATGATGTTCGCAATAGGGGCAGACAAAGTCGGCTTTTTCAATTTCGGCATGAAACAGCATGGCACCGCAATCAGGGCATCTGTCCCAATAATTATTCGGAATTTCTTTTTGCGTCGCCGCCACTTTAACGGTCGGACGCGTCAGCCGACTGAGCCAGCTCATTTGTTAGCCTTTGTGATTTAAAGCATTAGTGACGGATTTACCGGCTTTAAAAAAGGGAACACGTTTGGCTTCTACTTTAACGGGAGCGCCTGTTTTGGGATTTCTTGCCTGACGAGCGTTCCGATTGCGGACGGATAAAACACCGAAACCACGCAATTCAACGCGTTTTCCGTCGATTAAAGAGCGGGTAATTTCGTCGAACACGGTTGTGATAACCAGATCGGCATCAGCTTTGCTTAAATTAGCCCGTTCGGCAACTTTTGTAACTAATTCTGATTTAATCATTTTTTTATCCTTTCATTTTTTTGGGTTGAATACTGTTTTCTTTTTTATCGTTTTTTTTAATGCTTGTCAAGCGAAAAAATCGTTATGCCGTATGGATTTTACTCTTTTTTCTCGTCTTTGGCATTTTCTTGAAAACGGGCGTGATCCAGTTGCAGGATATAACCGCTTAAATAAGTTTTTTTAAGATTTTGAATATAGTCTTTATCCCAATCCATAAATTGAGAGATACTGTCTAAAATGCTCTCACTGAGATATTTATCTTTTTGAAAGGGAATCATTATACGGCGTTTATCGTGAAAGCCGAACAGCTGCGAGCGCGAATTCAGCTGCCTTGCAAAACTGTCGGTTGCTTCGGAAATTGTTTTAAATTCGAGCGGCACATATTGATTGTCAACCCAGCCGTATTCGCCGTATAACGCCTTTTGGTTTTTTTGTCCCCAATCTGAAAAATAAGCCGCTTGCGCCACGGCAATAGATGGCGGAATAATATCAATTTTTCCGATTAATTCTTGTAATTGTCCCTCTCTTTTTTTCGCCAGAAAAATATCATATTTTTGAAGTAATTGATTGAAAAATGCTTCTTCTTCGGGTGTCCATGGTTGATTTCTTAAATATTTTTCTTCCAAAAAGTGCAAACGCTTTTTTTCGGCTGCAATATGTTCGTTTGTCCTTAAAATTTGCGCCGTAATAATTTTCATAAATAAAGTTTTGTCTTGATTGGAACGAATTTGCCAATCGGCGGGTAATTCTTCCACAAATATATGCGGAACTTGAAACATATTGATATTTTCATACGGCTGCGCGGCTTCTGCCGTTGTTTTCGGAAAAATAAACGTTTCCTGCGGTATCGGTTCGGGCGCGGGATAAGTACGCACCGTTTGCTTTTCCGCAGGTTTTTCGTTAAAAAGCGTGAAAGGACCGTATTCATGAGATAATTGCGCCAAAACAGCCAGTAAAGCGGCGGCAAATAAAATAAAAGATGATCTGGAATGCCATTTCATGGTTTTTCTCCTTTTGAAGCGGTGGGTTTTCGAATAAATCTTTTAATTTCCGCAAGGGAAATGCTTTGTGTTAAGATAAGACTGACTGAAAAAATTGCCAGTGCCGAAAGAATTAAACCAAACAGAAGAACAGTCGACAAAAAGCCGCTTTGTTCGCTCCATTGATTAAAAATAGAATTTAAGCCGATTCGGGCAATGATTAAAAAGGCACCCATCATCAAGCAAGTCAGAAAAATGCGCGGCAAGCGAAACTTACAGAGCGAATCGAGTCGCACTTCTTTCTTTTTAAACAGGCGAATAAAATATTGAAAGGCGTTAATCCAAACGGTAATGCCTGTTGCGAGCGCAATGCCCAAATATCCCCAAAATTGCATAAAAATCAGGGCTAAAACGGCATTTAAAATAACGCCGATAACGGCAATTTTAACGGGTGTTTTTGTATCGCCTTTGGCATAAAAGAAGGGCGAGAGCGTTTTGGTAATCATATAAGCGGGCAAACCGAAGGCAAACACCGTTAAAGCTTTGGCTGTTTGTACGGAATCGAAACTTGTAAAGGCGCCGCGTTCAAACAGAATACAAACAATCGGTTCGGCAAGACAAACCAGTCCGACAAGCGAGGCAACCGACATGGTAACGGAGATTTCTACGGCACGATTGAGTTGATGAACGGCTTTTTCCGTTTCGTTCAGTTTAATGTGTTTTGACAAAACGGGCAATAATGCCGTTCCGACGGCAGTTCCGATAATGCCGACAGGTAATTGAAACAGGTGATGTGCATAATTCAGCCACGAAATAGCTCCGGCACCGACAAAAGAAACAAAAAGCGTATCAAAAAACAGATTGATTTGATAAACGCCGGAACCCAATACCCCGGGCGCCATTTTTTTGAGCAGCGTTTTCACGCTTCCCGATAAATGAAACAAGGCTTTGACGGGGCTGATTAAACCGATTTTCAAGCCTGCTTTTTTAATTTGATGTGCCATAAACAAAAATTCGATAATGCCGGCGGTAAGCACACCGTAAGAAAGAGCGTAAGCGGGAGCGTAAGGGCTGATAATAAACGGGGTTACGAACAAAAGAAAGGCAATCATAACTAAATTGAGAATGGTCGGCGTAAAAGCACCTGCCCAAAATCGTCCGACAGCGTTCATCATACCCGAAAACAGGGAAACAACGGAAACGAATAATAAAAACGGAAAGGTAATTCGGCTTAATGTAACGGTTAATGCCATTTTACCGGCAATGGAATCGAATCCCGGCGCTAAAATAAACATTAAGTGCGGCATTAAAACTTCCATAACGAGCGTAAAGATAAGCAGCACATAAAATAAAAAGCTGAAAACCATTCGCGCAAAACAGCGGGCGTGAATCGGTCCTTTGGTGTGCAATTCGCCCGACAATAACGGAACGAAAGCAACATTTAACGTGCCTTCCGCAAAAAGAGATCGAAACAAATTCGGAAACCGCAAGGCAACAAAAAAGGCGTCAGCCATCATACTGGCGCCCAAATAACGGGCGATTAAAATATCTCGAATAAAGCCGAGAACGCGACTGCATGCGGTGCCGCCGCCAACGGTAATAACTGACTTGACAAATGACATAAAATCAGTATAATCAAATTCATTTTAATTTACAAGATAAAATTTTTAATTGTATCATTTTTATAAGAAAGGACAGAAAAATGAGTATAGCTGTTGTTTTTCCGGGACAAGGATCGCAAAGTGTCGGCATGGGAAAGGATTTATATGATAATTTTTCAATCGCGCGTGCCGTTTTTGAAGAGGTGGACGATGCGCTCGGTTTTTCGTTAACACATCTGATGCAATCGGGCGATATGGAAACGTTAACACAAACGGAAAATGCTCAACCGGCAATTATGAGCGTGAGTTTGGCAGCTTTGAAAGTATTGGAAGCCGAGTCGGGCATTCAATTAAAAGAGATGGCAATGTGTGTGGCAGGGCATTCGTTAGGGGAATACAGTGCGTTGTGTGCGGCAGGGGCTTTAAGCATATCCGATACGGCAAAATTGTTGCAAACACGCGGATTGGCAATGAAAGAGGCAGGAAAAACGGTATCGGGAACAATGGCGGCATTACTGGGACTTGATTTAAAGCAAGTTTCCAAAATTGTGATGGAAACATCAAAACCGAATGATTTTTGCGTAATTGCCAATGATAATTGTTACGGACAAACGGTTATCAGCGGGCATGAAAGTGCCGTTCGTCGTGCTATGGAAGCGGCTTTAAAAGCAGGAGCCAAAAAAGCGGTGGAATTGCCTGTTTCGGGTGCGTTTCACTGTCCGCTGATGCGTTCGGCAGCCGATAAAATGCAAGAAACGTTGGCAAATATAACGCTTCAAGCGCCGTCGGTGCCGTTGGTTGCGAATATTACGGCGGAGTTTGAGCAGAATCCGGAACAGATTAAAAAATTATTGGTTGCGCAGGTAACGGGTTCCGTTCGGTGGACAGAATCGGTTGAATATATGGTATCAAAAGGCGTAACGGATTTTATTGAGTGCGGAAACGGTAAAGTTTTATGCGGCTTAATCAGACGCATTAATGCCGAAGCGCGTTCGATTGCCGTCGGAAATAAAGAGGGCATTTTACAAGGGTTAACTTATCTGGCTTAAACGGAAAAATGAAACGGCTTTTTAAATATGCGTTTGTTTTTTGCGCGTTGATTCTGTTATCAGGCGCCGTTCATACGGGAATTGCCGCTCTGATTGTCTCCAAAGCGGATATAGGGATTGAATGGGCAGCAAAAAGAAAAATTTTTGTGACATGGTTGGAACTTAAACCGCAATTTTGTTTGTTTCAAGTATGTTTAAATGCCAAAAACGTGCAAGTCAGTGTATCACATCCGCCGTTTCGTTTTTGCCCCGTTGATTTAACTGTTCGAAAGGGATTATTCGGCGCTTATAAAATAAACGTTACGGCAGGTGATGATTCATCCGATTGCTTGCAGGTAACGGGGCAGGCGTCGGGAACGCTGGATTTTTGGCATATTCAAGAGCTTTCGTTTTGGCAAAACGGTTTGGGAGGCGTTGTTAACGGCACTGTTGATATGTTGGGGCAAGAAATAAAATTGGAAGGGCAAACACGCGGACTTGCCGATTTTGTTTCTTTATTTATTCCAAAGGATTTTCAATTTTTGGCGACACTTGTATTTTCAAACGGCGAGCAAAAAATAAGTGTTCGAACCGATGAGAATTACATTCGCATTTTTGATGTCCCGATTCTGCCTAAAAGTGTTATTTTCTGCATCAATTAAACGTACGTTTTTTGCAACACTTTTTTTGCATTTTTTCAAAAAAAAGTATTATTTTTTTTATTTTCTTTGTTTTCAAGAGTTAATCGAAGGGCTTACGGGGTATATGTCCGCATAAAAAAGACAGGGGAAAAGTGTCACAACTAGACCTACGTTTAATTTATACAATTTATATACAGAACAACGGGAGGTTTAAACATGGAAAAACAAATGGAAAAAAATCAATTAAAACAAACAGAAAATCAAAATCAACAAGGGCGGAGCATGGTTGAAATGCTCGGTGTGTTGGCAATCATCGGCGTTTTGTCAATCGGCGGAATCGCAGGCTATCGCTGGGCGATGGATAAGCATATGGCGAATCAGATTTTATATGAAATGAATCTGAACAGCGCGCAACTTGCCATGCTTTTGCAAAAAGGAAACAGTCACGGAATCACGCTTTCGCTCGGTTCGCCCTATGATGATAACAAAACATTTAAAACTATCGATTACGGCTTTGAGTACGGGTGCGGAGACAGTACTTCGCTGGGGCATGAATGTCAAAATCAAAA
>CANQKV010000052.1 GCA_947624545.1 uncultured Alphaproteobacteria bacterium
TGGCCCATGGTTTCAAAGCCGACTTATATCGGCGGTTTGGGTTTCGGCTATAAGTGGAATATGGGGTGGATGCATGATACATTGGATTATATACAGCACGATCCCGTTTTACGCAAATACCGTCAAAACGAGCTGACATTCAGTTTTCTATACACTTTTTACGAAAACTTCATTTTACCGCTTTCGCATGATGAAGTTGTTCACGGTAAAGGTCCGATGATTGATAAAATGCCGGGTGACTTTTGGCAAAAAATGGCAAATTTGCGCCTATACTATACATATCAGTTTATGCACCCCGGCAAAAAACTTCTTTTTATGGGTAATGAGTTTGCCGTTCGACGGGAATGGAACTATGCCGACAGTTTGGATTGGGATTTGTTAAAAAATCCAATTCATTTGGGATTGTTGCGGTTAATAAAGCAGTTGAATGTTTTATATCAAACACGAAGCGAACTATATGAAATGGATTGCGACCCTGTCGGTTTCGAATGGATTGACGGCAGTGACAGTGATAATTCCGTTTTAACGTTTATGCGAAAAAACAAAGCGGGAGATGCTTTAATTATTGCCTGTAATTTTACACCCGTCGTGCGAAAAGATTATCGAATCGGAGTCAATCAAGCCGGCTTGTATGAGGAAATATTGAATTCCGATGATACGAACTTTGCTGGTTCCGGCGTTCTAAACAAAGAACTTGTTGAAACATCCGACGGCTGGAATTTTAAGCCGTATTCCATAACCGTTACGCTGCCGCCGCTCGGTGTTTCTGTCTTTCAACTTAAAAAGCAGGGGGAAAAATGAGTTATGAAGTTTTAAAAGGCTATCCTTATCCGTTAGGCGCTCAATATGACGGAAAAGGCGTTAATTTCGCGCTTTTTTCGGCTCATGCGCAAAAAGTGGAATTATGTCTGTTTGACAAAAACGAAAAGCATGAGGAGCGTATTGTTTTGCCCGAATATACCGATGAAGTGTTTCACGGCTATGTTGTCGGGCTGAAACCGGGACAATTATACGGTTATCGCGTTTACGGTCCGTATGAACCCGAAAAAGGCAATCGGTACAATCCGAACAAACTTTTAATTGATCCTTACGCAAAACAATTAACGCGTGCCGTTAAAGCGCATAATGCTCTTTTGGGATATAATCCGTTATCCGTTCGGGAAGACTTATCGTTTTCACGCAAAAATTCGGCGCCGTACGTACCGAAATGCGTTGTAACCGATGAAAAAAGTTTCGATTGGAAAAATGTTCAAAAACCGCTTATTCCGTGGGACGAAGAAATTATTTATGAAACACATTTAAAAGGGTTTACCATGCTGAACCCCGAAATTGATGCCGATATACGCGGTACGTTTGCGGGGTTAAGTTCTCCGAAAGCTGTTCAATATCTCAAATCGCTCGGCATTCACGCCATTGAGCTTTTGCCGATTGCCGCCTTTATGGAGTCCGGATTTTTACAGGAAAAAGGCTTAACAAATTATTGGGGATATGATCCCGTTGCTTTTATGGCTCCCCATGCCCCTTACTTGTCGGGCTTTGACTTAAATGAGCTGAAAAAAACGGTACGTTTGTTTCATGAAGCCGGCATAGAGGTTATATTGGATGTGGTTTATAATCATACGGGGGAGGGCAATCATAAAGGGCATACGCTTTGCTATCGGGGTATTGACAATCAAATTTATTATCGTCTGAATAAAGATAACCCCCGCTATTATGATGATACGACAGGGTGCGGTGCTTCATTTAATTTAGGACATCCGCGCGTGTTGCAATTAGTTATGGATACGTTAAGATATTGGGCGGATATTGCTCAAATTGACGGCTTTCGTTTTGATTTGGCAACAACTTTGGCACGAAACGATAACAATCAATACGCCATTAACAGTGACTTTTTATCAACCGTGCAACAAGATCCGACATTGCAACGATTAAAACTCATTGCCGAACCATGGGATTTAGGGTGGGGCGGTTATCAGGTCGGCGCTTTTCGTCCCGGCTGGGCAGAGTGGAATGATAAGTTTCGCGACACCGCACGCCGTTTTTGGAAAGGGGAAGAAGGCTGTGCCAGCGAAATGGCATCTCGTTTAACGGGTTCTTCCGACGTATTCAGTTATAAAGGTCGAAAACCGTGGGAATCGGTTAATTTTATTACCGCGCACGACGGCTTTACCTTGAATGATTTGGTTTCATATAATCAAAAACATAATGAAGCCAACGGAGAAGAAAATCGAGACGGTAACGATAACAATCTTTCTTGGAACAGCGGTGCGGAAGGCGAAACAACCGATGAGAATATTTTAAATAATCGTGAACGGCGGGCGAGGGCGCTTATGACAACGCTTTTATTATCCGTCGGTACGCCGATGATTCAATCCGGCGATGAAATTTTATCAACGCATAAGGGTAATAACAATGTCTATGCTCAAGATAATGCTCTTTCGTGGATTGATTGGACGCACATTTCTCCGCAAGGCAAGCGTATGCTTGATTATACCCGAAAATTAATTGCCTTTCGAAAAAGCGAAACTGTTTTTAATTACGGCTATTTCTTAACCCCCGAAGAGTGTATCTGGTTGAAACCGGACGGGACACAAATGCAAGAAAATGACTGGCAATATTTCGTTCGAACAATATCTTGTTTAATAAATAATGAAAACAGTAAGTTGTTTATAATATTTAATGCTTTTAATGAAGATATAACGTACCAAATTCCTTTAAATATCCATTGGAAAATTGTTATTGACAGCAGTGAAAAAGTGAAATTAAATCAAGATAATATTGTGGTTCCGGCGTGGAGTGTGATTGTTTTAAAAGAAAAGTAGCGGATTGAACAAATGTCTTTTAATGATGAAAAATTAAATGAATTAGCCGAAAAATTAGGTATTTATTTATCATTTACGGATTTTGGCACACAAAAAACGTATTATGCCGACAGAAAATCGAAACAAGTGATTTGCGCTGGGTTGGGATATCCTGCTCATTCGGATAAAGCCGTTGAAAAATCACTGATAAAGCTTGAAAATCAATTTTGGTTGAATGCTGTTGAGGCAACACAGACGGTCTATAAAGAAGAAATAAAACCGTTTGTCTTTGAAATGGCACTGCCTAAAAAGTTTGAACATCACTGTCTTGAATTTGAGTTTTACAAGGAAGATAATACCGTTGATAAAGGTTCATTTTGGTTTCACGATATGCCGTTTCTTGCCGAAAAGGAAATTGACGGCATTTGCTATCAAAAACGGCGTGTTTATCTGTTTTTAAATGCTGATTACGGCTATCATCAAATGAATTTTATTTTACCCGATCAAAAAGAGATAAAAATGCACCTGTTCGTGGTGCCTTCCGCTTGTTATCAACCGCCCGAAACACCCGAAAATAAATATGTTTACGGCTTTCCCGTTCAATTATATGCTTTAAGAAGTCACAAAAATTTCGGTATCGGCGATTTTGGCGATTTACGGTATTTGACAGATACAGCTAAAAAACTTCATGCAAGTTTAATCGGTATCAATCCGCTCAGTGCGCTTTTTGAAGATATGCCGCAAGATGCCAGTCCGTACAGCGCTTCCTCTCGGTTGTTTCTCAATCCGCTTTACATTGATATTATGAACGTTGATGAGTTAAAATCACTTCAAGCTTTGCAAAAAAAAATCAACACAAAAGCATTTCAACAAAAATTACAGGCTTTGCGAAACACAAAAGAAGTAAATTATCAGGAAGTTGCCGAAATAAAATATTCCCTTCTCAATCAATTATATCGACATTTTAACGCAACAAAACCCGCTAAACGATATTCGGCATTTCAAAAGTTTTGCAAAGAGCAGGGGGAAGAACTTGAAAACTTTGCCGTTTTTCAAGCCATTCGCTTTGTTTTCGGTAAAAAAAACAAATCTGTATATTGGCGTTCTTGGGAAAAAGAGTTTCAAAATCCCTCCGATGACGCCATAGCCCGATTTAAAAACAAACATATCGACTTGGTCAATGCAATTAAATATCGACAATTTTTGGCATTTGATCAGTATCATACGGTTGTGAAGCATATTAAACGACAGTTGCCGATTGGTTTATATACCGATATGCCTGTCGGAGTGTGTGAAAACAGTGCAGAAGTGTGGGCGCATCAAGATTTATTTATCGAAGGCGTATCGGCAGGTGCGCCGCCCGATGCGTTTAATCGCAAGGGGCAGGATTGGGGCTTGGCGGCTTTTCATCCGTTGGCGTTAAAGCAGACAGGCTTTTCAGTGTATCGAAAAGTTATTCGGCAAATGATGCAGGGCGCAGGTGCCGTTCGGATTGATCATGCGTTCGGATTGGAACGGTTATATTTACGGGTTAAAAATGCTGCCGGCGCTTATTTAAAATATCCGTTTAAAACGCTGATGGGAATTGTTGCGTTGGAAAGCTTACGGGCAAAATGTTTGGTTATTGCCGAAGATTTGGGAACGGCGCCATACGGTTTTTCAGATAAAATGGCATCGGCTCTTGCCTATTCGTTTAAAATTCTTCATTTTCATCGACAAGGTAATTCTTTTCAGGCGCCGAATTATTTTCCCTATTACTCATTAATTGCTTCCGGTACACACGATATGCCTTCATACGCTGCTTTTTACAAGGGGTTGGATTTGGCATTATCAAAGCGCTTAAAAACCGTTACAACAGCACAATATAACCTGCATCGGAAAGAACGTTTATCAGATAAAGCAGCTTTTGTGAATACATTTCAAAGAGCAGGGTATCCCATGCCCGAAAAACCGATTAAAATAGCCGTGGCTGCCGATAAAACACCGGCATGGTTTATTGAAAACACTTATCGGTATTTAAACGATTGCGAAAGTCGGTTGTTAATGGTGCGTTTGGAAGATGTTTTTTATCAGGATGAGCAAACAAATGTACCGGGTACGTGTTTTGAATATCCGAATTGGCGGTATAAACTGCCTGTTTTAACGGAAGATTTTTTAAAAGACGACCGATTAAAGAAAATTATTGATATTATTGAAGAAAAAAGAGGGTATTCTCATGAGTGAGTTTGTAAAAGAATATGAAATTGCCAGTTATGAATGCGATGAAAACATTGATTTCAGATTACGCAGTTTATTTAATATTTTTCAAGATGTTGCCGATAATCACGCCGATTTAATGGGGGTCGGATATCATTATTGCATTCAAAATAAATTAGGGTGGGTCGGTGGCGCCTATGATGTTGAATTCTTTTCATTGCCGAAGTGGAATGATAAGGTACAATTAAAAACATGGCCGTCACAAACAAATGCGGCAACAGCATATCGTGAGTTTGAATTAATAAATCTGAAAACGGGACAAGTTATGGTGCGGGCGTCAAGTCAGTGGGTTTTGCTGGATTTGGAGCGAATGCGTCCGGTGTCTGTCGGAAAACATTTGGAAAAATGCACATTAAATGAAAAACGCGCCGTTGATACGCGTTTTGAAAAACTATCAGCGATTGAACGAATTGATTTCCAAGCGGAAGAGATTATTCGTGCGGATGACATTGATTTAAATCATCATGTTAATAATGCCGTTTATCCGACATGGATATTAGACGCCTTGCCCCTTGATTTTATAAAAAGCAAGTCTGTTCAACGCTTACGCATTCAATATCGCCATCCGATTAAACGGGAAGATAAGGTTTTGATTACCACACAAATTGTTTCGGAAAACGAAACACATCATAATATTTCCGACGGAGCGGAAAAAGAATATGCCAGAGTGCATGTATTGTGGAAAAAATAATAATATTAGTATAACATATTGATTTTAATTATTTTTTTAAGATAAATATTGTATATTCTTTTATTATTTTCTTGAAAAATTTAAAGATGTTTTTTAAAAATTAAAAAACAAATAAAATTATTATATATCAACAAGATATTTATCGAAAAAAACGTTGCATAAAACGGTCGTTTAATGCAACACTTTTTTTGCACTGATTTAATTTTTTTGATATTTTTTTGATGTCTATTATAATAATTTGATTTTATTAAATTATTTATTGTTAATTGATTGCAAAATATTTTTTGAAAAATGTTTAAAATGAGTGTTTCATTAAACGACCGTTTATGATACAATAATATTTAAGTCGGGTTTCAATCAAACAATTTTTTCAAGGAGGATAAAATGGAAAGGGCCGGTACTGTATTTGATGCTTCACTTAATTGGTATTTGCAAACCAAAAAACAATTGGAAGAAGCAGATAAGAATAATGATGAGACTTTAAGAGCACAAGCTCAATATGATATGGGTCAAGCCCGCGAGCTTATACGAAAAAACTTGCAAGCGAATAAACAAGATATCAACTCTATTGGGAAAGACGGGAAGCTGCCCCTTCAAAAAGCCATTTGGACACAAGATAAAGAGATTGTAGATGAATTTATTAGAGCAGGAGCCGATGTGCGCGCCAAAGATGCGAGCGGAAACACGGTTATGCATACGGCTGTTTATTCGGGAACATCGGAAATTGTTTCCGCTATGCTGAATACGGATGCGAAAAAAGATATCAATGAAGAAAATGATAACGGCAAAACACCGCTTTCTTTGGTTACCGGTAATACAAAAGATGATGACAAAAAGAGAAGTATGCTTTTACAATATGGGGCAGCGGGTAATGCTTCTAACTTAGATGTCACCATTGAACATGCCATTTCAAATGCAACAGGGCAACATAAAGAAGGGGGTATGAATGCTTTAAAAAATATGGTTAATGCCGGCACCTTAAATGAAACATACCTGTTCGATCATCTGACAAAAGAAAAGGACCCGGAAGTTTTTAAACAAAAACTTCTGGTTTTAAAAGAAGCCGGTGTTGATTTGAGTGCCAAAGATGCTAAAAACGGTGATACGCTTTTGCATCGAATTGCAGGAAATGCCAATAAAGAAATGATTTTGGCAGCGAAAGAGGCAGGGGTTGATGCCAGTATTAAAAATAATAACGGTGAAACACCCGACCATGTTGCCGCTCGCGCCGGCAATATGGCGGCTTCATCTGCTTTGGGAACATGGCAAATAAATGAGCCTGATAATAACGGACGTACACCGATTATGATTGCCGCGGAAAAGGGCGATGTCAATCAATTTAATCAATTATTGGCATTAGGCGGGGATCCCGCAAAGAGAGATGATAACGGAATGTCCTCTTTAACAATAACGCAGAATAAAGATATTGCTATAAAATGTATTCAAGAGGGTGTAACCAATCGGAGATTTCGGGGACTTAAAAATGATGCGGATAGTTTCGATCAAAGTGTTGATTACTATATGCAAGATCACTTTCATATGACGTATCAGGAAATGTTTAACGAAGCCGCTCGTGATGCAGCTGCCCGTGAAGATATAACGGCATTGAAGAAAATGGCTTTTGTGGATGAAAAAGCCGAAGCCGGCATGATGAATAGCTTTGTTAATACTGAAAGACAAGATTATATTGATGGAAAAAATACAGGGTTTGCTCTTCAAGTGCTTTCTAAAAATGGTATTTACAGAGGTATTGATCGATTTGAAATTGAAGATCAAGATCTTCATCTTGCCAATAGGCGTAATTTTGAAAAAGAAGCTTTTGCAGAGACAACCCCGAGTATT
This sequence comes from uncultured Alphaproteobacteria bacterium, assembly GCA_947624545.1. Taxonomy (GTDB): domain Bacteria; phylum Pseudomonadota; class Alphaproteobacteria; order CAAHEQ01; family UBA3637; genus RGIG4140. The sequence continues at coordinate 7,591 of CANQKV010000052.1, forward strand.
GATACATCAGAGAAAAGTACTGATATTGGTGCTGCTGTTGAAGATTTTTCAAAATCAACGGCTGAGATTGTAGCAGACACAAATGAACAACTTGCTCAAACAACCACGCAAGAACTTTCGGATACAATGACCAAGCTGACCGATACACTTGCTCATACGACAACGCAAAACAGAGAAACAAACAATGAAGAAATTTCTTTGCAAGATGAGGTAAAGGCAATGGCAGCTAATGCACCGGAAAAGAAGAAAATTATGGTTCACGGCTATTCCGAGGCAGCTTATATACATGCCAAAACACGATTGGACGGATTGGTTAAAAAAGATCCGAAAATGGCTAAAACCGTTGATAATTTAAGAAAAAATTATAAGGAAATGGAAGAAAAAGGTTTGTTGCCAAAAGGTGAAAACGGAAAATCAAATGCCGATATTTACGCTTATAAAATGTGTATGGCAAATGCTTTAGCTCATCCGGAAGAAAAAGTAAAAGATCAATATACAGGAGAAAAAATAAGCTTCAAAGAACAAATCGGCGGTAACCATAGAGAAGCAATGAAAAAAATTTCCGCCGGAAAGTCTTTAACCGAAGAAGATCAAATAAGTATTGCACAAACTACATTGGGCGTTGAACAACACATTTCCGATACCGGTCAGCTTATTTCCGATAACGGTGTCAAAGGAATGAGTTATAATACCAAAGCTCTTGCGGGTAATACGGTCAAGCTTGAAGAAGTTGAATTATCAGCACCAATAACGCCTGAAAACAAATCAATGATGGCGCAAAACGATCCAAAAAATGAAAAACCAGAAGAGAAATCGGTCGGTAAAGAGTCTCCCGTTTCAGCACCGAATTTGTCTGGTACGCTTACCCTAAACAGTGATGGTCAGATAGAGATTAATAATAATGATTTAACAAGTACTTTAACTCAAAACATTGTTTTCGATAAGGCAAATAGTTATGGTTAATATTTCTTTACATAAAACGGGTAAGGCGGACAGAAATAAGTGTCCGCCTTTATCGTAAGAGCAGGGAGAGTTTAACCTGACGGTAAATAAAGAAATCAAGTAAATTGATTTAAATAAAAATATTGAAATAAATTATTGATAATTCATTATTAATAAAATATAAACATGCAAAATTCAATCTTTAAGCCAAAATAAACAGACACTTCTGTTATTGTTAAAAACAATTTGTCTTAAAATCGGCATAAAAACCTTAATTATCGTTTTTTTTACATTTATAAATGAAAAAATAAATTCGGAAAGAACAATTTATGGTTAACAAACTTGTTTGTAAATATTTTTAATATGTTATTTTAAATTTTTAAAATTATTTTTGAACCGAAATCAATATTTTTTTATCTTAAAGCCTTTAAAAATTCATTTATTCCGTGATATTAAATATATAACTATACATAATATAAATTATGCGACAAATGTTAAGAGGCAGAAACAGATAAAATAATTTAAAATCAATATGTTAAATAAATTGTGGATAACTTTGTTTATAACTTTATAAACGAATAAAAAAGATAAAGGGTATAAACACGCCATGCTTTTTTCTTAATCTGCCCATTCATTCACACGCCCCCTCCTTTACCGTTTATAGTTTATTCGTAAAAAAACGATTTTATAAAAATATCCGCTTTATTTGATTTAAAACCGATAAACGCAGCGCAAAATTTATTTAGTGATATAGGATTTGATAAATCAAAATTCAGCTCGTAATTTTCTAAAAGCCTTGATTTTATTGACTTTGGAACAATTTTTGTGACAAATAACAGCGTTTTTCAGCCAAATTGTTTAAAAAAACAATAAAATTGCCCTGCTCTTTTTCTGATAATCGACTTCAAAAAATCCCGATAGAAAAAGCTATCGGGATTTTATTGCTTAACGATTTTTCTTAAATCATTCGTTCGAACGCTCCATTCATTCACACGCGCCCTGCTTTACCGTTTATAGTTTATTCGTAAAAAAAACCGATTTTATAAAAATATCCGCTTTATTTGATTTAAAACCGATAAACGCAGCGCAAAATTCATTTAGTGATATAATTTGATAAATCAAAATTTCGCTCATAATTTTCTAAAAGCCTTGATTTTATTGACTTTGGAACAATTTTTTATTACAAATAACAGCGTTTTTCAGCCAAATTGTTTAAAAAAACAATAAAATTGCCCTGCTCTTTTTCTGATAATCGAT
>CANQKV010000053.1 GCA_947624545.1 uncultured Alphaproteobacteria bacterium
AAGCAACAGGAAAGGGATGGATGATGACTGAAAAACAATCAACACATAAAATAACCGCTGCCGAATTACAACGGCGGATTGAATGGCATATTAAATATTCGCTGTCGAAACGGGTGTGCGAAGCCGATAAAGATCACTTATTTACGGCACTCGCCATGGCGGTGCGGGATTTGTGCATTGACAGTATGTTTGAAACGGCTGCTCGGCATGAAGCCAAAGATCCGAAACGCATTTATTACTTGTCGTTGGAATATTTGCTCGGGCGCTTGTTACCCAATAATCTCTATAATTTTGAAATAATGGATTTGTTGGATGAAGTGCATTTGGATAATCCGATTCCGTTGAAAGAAGTGTTGGATTGCGAATATGATCCCGCGTTGGGAAACGGCGGATTGGGTCGGCTTGCCGCGTGTATTTTGGATTCCATTGCCTCGCAGGGTATGCCCGGATACGGTTACGGCATTAACTATCAGTTCGGCTTGTTTAAGCAATATTTTGAAAACGGTTGGCAAAAAGAACGCGCCGATTCTTGGCTGGAACGCTCTTCGCCGTGGCAGATTGAACGCGCCGATCGGTCGTGTTTGGTGCAAATTAACGGGCATGTCGTTTATGAAGAAAAAAACGGCGTGCGCGAACCGCATTGGGTGGGAACCAATCAATTACTCGGTGTGCCGTATGATATGCCGATTGTGGGTTACGGCGGAAAAACCGTTAATTATTTGCGCCTGTTTGCAGCGCGCTCAACCAATGTGTTGGATATTGAAGTGTTTAATCGGGGCGGTTATGTGGAAGCCGTTGAAAAAAACATTCAGGTGGAAACCATTTCCAAAGTTCTTTATCCGTCAGATGCCGTTGAACAAGGTAAATTTTTGCGGTTAATGCAACAATATTTCTTTACGTCGTGCGTGATTAACGATATTATGCGCCGATTCTTGGAAAATCACACCGATTTTAATTTATTGCCAGAAAAAGTGGCCATTCAGTTGAACGATACGCATCCGACGCTGGCGATTGTGGAATTGATGCGCGTGTTGCTTGATGTTTATCGGCTGGATTGGAATCAGGCGTTTGATATTACGCGCCGAACCATGGCTTATACCAATCACACCCTGCTTCCCGAAGCGCTCGAAAAATGGCCGGTTTCGTTGTTTGAAAAACATTTGCCGCGTCACTTGGGTATTATCTATGAAATTAACGATCATCTGATGAAAGAAGTAATGGAACGGTTCCCCGGGGATAACGGTCGATTAAGTCGTGTTTCTTTAATTGAAGAAGGGCCGCAAAAACAAATTCGTATGGCAAATCTGGCCATTACGGGCAGTCATTCCGTAAACGGTGTGGCGGAAATTCATACCAAACTGTTGGAAACAAAACTGGTGCCTGATTTTTATGAAATGTGGCCGGAAAAATTTAATAATAAAACAAACGGCGTGACACCGCGGCGCTGGATTTTGGATTCGAACGAAGGCTTGTCAAAGTTTATTACCGACCGAATCGGAAAAGAATGGATTACCGATTTATCAAGCATTAAAAAACTGGAACAATTTGTGGATGACGATTCTTCGTTGGATAAACTGCATCGCATTAAGTTTGAGAATAAAAAACGACTGGCGGCATTGATTGATTGCACAACGGGCATTCATGTAAATCCCGACACCATTTTTGATTGTCAGGTGAAACGTATTCACGAATATAAACGGCAGCTTTTGAATGCATTGCATATTGTTTATGAATATCTGAAAATCGTGGAAGACGGCGTGATGTTGCCCATCGGTAAAACATATATTTTCGGCGGAAAAGCCGCACCCAGTTACGATTTTGCCAAGCTGATCATTAAGTTTATCAACAATATTGCCAAAGTGGTCAATAACGATCCGCGCGTGAAAGATCAGTTGAAAGTGGTGTTTATTCCCGATTATAAAGTTTCGGTTGCCGAAGTGGTATTTCCCGGGTCGGATATCAGCGAACAAATTTCTACCGCCGGTTTTGAAGCATCAGGTACCAGCAATATGAAGTTTATGATGAACGGCGCTTTAACGTTGGGAACGCTGGACGGCGCCAATGTGGAAATTTTGGAAGAAGTCGGACAAGAAAACTTTTATCTTTTCGGTATGACGGCCGAAGAAGTGTCGCAAAAACACGCCTCCGATTCCTATCGTCCGTGGGATTTTTATAATACCGATACGCAAATTCGGCGCGTGATGGATTCCTTAACGTCCAGCTTGTTTACGCCGAATGAGGATAAAAATTTATTTGCGCCGATTTTCCAAAATATTATGTTCCGCGATTATTATATGCTGTTGGGCGATTTTAATTCGTACTGCGAAGCGCATGACAAAATCAGAACGGATTATCTCAATCATTTGGCGTGGGAAAAGAAAGCCTTAATCAATATTGCCCGTTCGGGTAAGTTTTCCATTGACAGAACGGTTACCGAATATGCGCGCGATATTTGGCATGTCAAGTCGAGTTCGGAGAAATAGACTATGCCGCAATTACGTGATTTGCGTTTCTTCGGGCGACGCAAAGGAAAAGCAATTAAACCCTCAAAACAACGGTTGATTGATGAATTGCTTCCGAAACTCAAACCCGTTTTACCGAAAGAGGGCGAACAATTTGATATGAATACCTTTTTCGGCATTCACCCGCGGGAAGTATGGCTGGAAATCGGATTTGGCGGCGGTGAACATATTGCCGAGCTTGCCAAACTTTATCCGACCGTCGGTTTCATCGGCGCCGAACCGTTTCTGAACGGTGTGGCGTCTTTGTTGGCGCATTTAAACGGCTCACACGAAAAGCAAACAACGCATGCGCATTTGGAAGAAGGGCGAACGGATAACGTGCGTATTTGGCCTGACGATGTGCGAGATTTGTTTCCGTTTTTTAAAGACGGTTTGTTTCAGCGAATTTTTTTGTTATATCCCGATCCGTGGCCGAAAGCGCGTCATGCCGAAAGGCGATTTATCAATGCTGCCAATTTAAAACATTTATATCGGCTTTTGGCGCCGAACGGGCAATTATTTGTGGCAACCGATGTTGCCGATTATGCCGCTTGGGCAACGGAACAGGTAGCGTCAGACGGAGGTTTTGAACAAATGAATAAAAATGTGACGTGTCCGCCGTCCGATTGGGTGCCGACACGCTATGAAAAAAAAGGCATTGAAGCCGGAAGAAAACCGATTTATCTTGTTTTTTCAAAAAAAAGAACGAAATAATACTTGACGAAACCATAAAAACAAGTCAATATTAAATAAGCAAAGGAGGGTTGTATGAATTATAAAACAACAGATGTTCAAGACGGAAAAGAAATCTTTTTTTCGGGATCTTTCACGTTTCGTGATCATGACGGCTTTTTTGAAATTGTTTCTTTAATTAAATCGGCAACGGTTCCGAAAATTGTTTTTGATTTATCCAACTGTGATTTCATTGATTCGGCGGCACTCGGTATGTTTGTCATTGCGCATGACGAAGCTTCTTCCCATGCGGTCAACTTATCCATTCGCGGTGTGAAGGGAAAAGTGAAAGATGTCATGTATGCCGCGCGGTTTGACAGCCTTTACGTTTTTGAAGAATAGCTTTTTTTGAACATTTTAATTGTTTCTTCGTTTTAAACAAATGAAATAAAAAAAACGGAGGAATAAAATGTTTTGTCATCAATTTATCACTTTTTCTTTAACGGCAGCTTTTGCGTTTTTAAGCGTGTCACCTGCGTTTGCAGGGTATGTTTATGTGCCGGATACGGTCACACAAACACAAACTGTTATCTATCAGCAAACGCCGGCACAAACGGTTATTGTGCGCGAAACGGCTCCTGCGACCGTTTATATGCGTGAAACACCGTCTGTTTCGGGCGAAACGCTTTTTATGGCGGGAATCGGAACACTTATCGGTGGCGCCGTATTGCACAGTATTTGGGACAGACATCATCATTATCGTCCCGCACCGCCGCAGCTGCATTTTGGCGGACATAAAGGTTTTAAACCGCATCGGCGATAAACAAGTTGTTTTTTCAGTTGTGTTGCGTTAAAATACGCCGTTTCACAATATTCCATTCGCGCTTTTTAATATCTTCGCGCTTATCGGCATGATTTTTACCGACGGCAACGGCAATTTTCACTTTGGCAACGCCGCGTGCGTTAAAATAAAGCTCTAACGGCACAAGGGTCTTTCCTTTTTGCTCGACGGCACCGCGTAATTTATTGATTTCCTTTGTGTGAAGCAACAATTTACGTTTTCGTGTTGCCGACTGTTCGACAAAACCGCCTTTGGCATTGGTGTATTCGGCAATGTGTGCGTTGATTAAATAAACGGCGCCGTCTTTTTCAATGGAGGCGTAACTTTCGTTAATGGTTGCCCGCCCCGTTCGCAAGGATTTGACTTCCCCGCCCGTTAACATAATGCCTGCCTCATATGTTTCTTGAATCACATAATTAAATCGTGCTTTTTTGTTGGTAGCAACCGTACCGCTTGAAATGAACGTTTTACTCATTTTTCATCCTTTTGAAATGCCGTGATAAACGGTAATAAAATTTTTTGTTCTTTAAGATTTAACATCGGAAAAACGGTTTCATAAACGGTTTGATGATAATCTTTCAGCCACGATAATTGTTGTTTTGTCAAAGCATTAAAATCAATTAACCGATAATCAAACGGTGCAAAAATTAAGTTTTGAAAAGAAAGTTCATTTGAACTCTCAACCGCCAACAACATATTTTCCAACCGAATGCCGAATCCGTCGGTTTCGCTGTAAAATGCAGGCTCGTTTGAGAAAATCATACCGGCTTGAATGCCGAATGCGTCATAGGGCGATATGGTCGGCGGCATTTCATGCACGGCAAGCATTAATCCGATACCATGCCCCGTTGCATGCAGAAAATCAACCGAATCCGCGCGTAAATAAGCGTGCGCTTTTTCATCTAACACCGAAGCTTTCGCGCCTTTCGGCAAAAGAGTGCTTGCTAAATCAATATGCCCTTGCAACACCTGCGTGTATCGTTTTTTCATCAGTTTTGTCGGTTTTTGAACGGCAATCGTTCGCGTCATATCGGTGGTGCCGTTTAAATAATGTCCGCCCGTATCAACCAACAAAAGCGGCGCACGCATCAGCGCAACGGTTGATGTTTTATCCGCGCGATAATGTGCCAATGCCGCGTGTGCGCCGACAGCGGCAATCGTTTCAAAACTGTCGCCGAAGTAAAGCGGATTTTCTTTGCGTAAAGCAATGAGTTTTTCATCACAGGCGCATTCATCAACCGATTGCTTGTTTTCTTCCACCCATGCCAAAAAGCGACAAATAACCGCACTTTCATACAGACATGCCAAGCGAATGTTTTGAATTTCCGTTTTGTTTTTAACGGCTTTCCAATAATTAACAATATCGGGGGCATTTTCCAAAACGGCAATTTTTTTTAAAGTCAGGTATAAAGAACAAGGCGTTGCAGGTTCAAAAAGTGCCACTTTTTTGCCTTTTAATAAAGAAACGGTTTTCTTATTTAAGGGGGTATAAACGCCTTGTTTATCGACAAAACCTCTTTCGAAAAGAACGGGATATTCTAAAATCGTGCGCGCGCGTTTGTTTAAGAGCCATGAAACATTTTCGGGCGCCGAAATGAGGTAAGCATCCCATTTGTTTTGGCGAATATGCTTTCCCAAACGCGCCAATTTATTTTCCGATGATTCCCCGCAAAATTGAACGGAATAATCAAAAATATTTTTCTGCCGAAAAGTTTGTTTTGCAAAAAATTGCGTGAGTTGTTTGAGCGATAACGGCTTTAAAGAAATTTTTGCTTTTTGTAACCGTTCCGCGCTTTTTTGAACCCATGATACCGAATGTGTTTGCGGATTAAAATAAACGGTTTTTCCTTTAAAGTTTTCAATAATCCATTGCAGGGGTGTTGTTTGCGTCGGCACTTCAAAAACTTGAAAAGACGATTGTTTTTTGGCTTGAACCGTATAGCGTGAATCAACGAACAACACGTCTTGAAAAGAATCGATAAACGCCAGTCCCGCCGATCCCGTAAAGCCCGAAACGGCGCTCAATCGGTTGGCTTCGGGCGGATAATATTCTCCCAAAAACGAATCGATTCTGGAAACAAGAACGGCACTGTTTTGATGTGTGCGCACAAAGTTTTTGATTTGTTGATAAGCGTTTTTCATTGCTCCCCCTTTTGAACAACAAGTGTACTCCACCCGTTAATGCGATATCGGCGCACCAAGCGCAAGCCGATATCGGTATGCGCCTTTAAAACCCACCGTTCCTGACGTGTTAAAAACCCCGAGAGAACGGCTTGTCCGCCTGTGGTTAAGTGCGCTTTTAAATCAGGCGCCATTTCAATGAGCGGGCGCGCCAAAATATTGCATAAAATTAAATCATATTGTCCTGAAACGGCGCTGTATCCCGTGCTTTCCCACACATGCACCCGTGAGCTTAATCCGTTTGTTTCGGCATTTTTTAAAGCCATACGCACCGATTCGGGATCAATATCCACCGCATCGACCGATTGATGATAAGTTTTGGCATAAGCCATTGCCAAAATGCCTGATCCGCACCCGATGTCAATGACGTTTTTCGGCTGAAAATCCAAATCGTTTAAAGCTTTTAAACAGCCGTGTGTTGTTTGATGTTCTCCCGTACCGAATGCCGTTGCGGCATCAATTTTTAACGCGATTTTATCAACGGGCGGTTGATCGGTAATGTGCGAGCCGTAAATATAATATTTGCCGATTGTAATCGGTTGAAAACTTTGATAACATTCCTGCAACCAGTTTTTATCGGGTAGTGGTGTTATTTTAAAAGACGGAACGGAAATATCAGCGTTTTCGGCTGCCGTTTTTAAGCAGTGTTGCAGTGTTTTTTCATCGGGCTTTCCCTCAAAAATAGCTTGCAATTCCCATAAACCTTTCTGCGCGCCTTTTTCAATCATTACGGTTAAAACGGCGGCTGCCGTGTCTTCCAAAGCCGATTCAAAAAACGGAACAGCTTTTTTGGGCAACAAAAGTTTTGTTTCATAATTGATATATCGTATCATTTTAAAAACTCCTTTTCGGGAATTATGCTTGATTTATGAAAAAAAAGCAAGCATTTCGTTTTATTTAATTTTTTGTTGCAAAAAAGAAAATAATTTTGTATGATAAAAAAAGTTTTGATTTAAAGGGAGGAGAACCAACGAATGTATCAAGACAAAAAAATTATTGCAATTATTCCCGCTCGTGCGGGAAGTAAGGGTATTCCCAATAAAAATATGGCACCCTTAAACGGAGAGCCGCTTATTTATTGGACAATTAAATCCGCCAAAGAAAGTGAATTGTTGGATGAAATCGTTGTTTCAAGCGACGGTGCCGATATTTTGGCGTTTGCTCAATCGCAAGAAGTTTCTGTTGTTGAACGACCGTTGGAACTTGCGCAAGATACATCGAAAAGCATTGAATGCGTGATACATGTTTTAAACAGTTATGCGCAAAGAGGGCAATATTTCGATTATGTTATGCTGTTGCAGCCGACTTCGCCGCTTCGTCGCGCGTTGCATATTGACGGGATGATTAAATGGCAAATTGATCAGAATTATAATGACGGTGTCAGTGTTTCGCCCATTCCTTATAATCCGACTCTCATTCGTTATAAACGAGGAGATTCTTTGGCAAACGTGCTTAATCACACCTCAACCGTTCGCAGGCAAGATATGATACAAGCCTATTATGTAAACGGGTGTTTATATTTATATAAAACCGACGGGTTAACGTTGCAAACTTCGTTAAACGATGCACGACACGGTTATGAAATTGACAATTATTTTGCGTTGGATATTAACACATCGGAAGATTTACAATCGTGCGAGATTTTATTATCAATGGATAACACAAAGTAGTTATCTGCCGTCATTGGTATTGGTTTGCTCTGGTATGATTTGCGGCTGTTGAAGCTGCTCTTCATTGGGGGAAAGGGTTTGCCCGTTTTTTCCGAGGTAGTTTTGCACCTCTGGATTTGATTGGTTTTCTACATTTATTCCATAAACCAGGTCGGTTGCATCTTTTCTAGCTTCTGAGTTCTCGGAATTGGAAATTCCTTGGTCGGATGTTGTCGTTTGTTCATTTAACGATAAATTACGAGGCTGTCTGGGGTGCGGATGATGAAAATGTTGCATTCCTTCTCTGGCAGCGGCGATAAACCCCATCTGTTGTTGTAAGTTTTGTTGTTGAAACTCGTTGTGCATTTTGCTTTGCATGGTGTTTTGCATATTGTTTTGCAGTTGCATTTGCTGCATAATAATCATATTTTGAAAATCTTTTTGATCGGTTTTTTGTTGTTTTTGAATCCGTTGTTCAACTGTCGGGTTGATTTCGGACTCTTTTTTTTCTTGGCGCTTTAATTCGGCAACGGTTAAAGGTTTTTCCGTGAGCGATTCGTTTTGTCGGGCGGGTTGATTTTGGGGCAGAGGTAATTTTTGTTCCGATTGCAGAATCGGTTGAACGGCTTGTCCGATTTTTTCTTTTAATCCGTGAGAAAGCGTTGTTTTTGTTTCATTGACAACAACGGACGATTGTTGAATAAGCGATTGATTGGAAACAGATTGTTTTTCCGATTTCTGATTGAAAACAGGTGATTTTAAATTCTCCGTTTGTCGGGCAGGTTGTACCGAAACCGATTCTTGATTTTTTGATTTCATCAGACGTGTCAAAAAGTTTGGACGTTCGTTTGCCTTTTCTTTTCGGAGTTGCTTATTTTGCTGAACCGTTTCTTCTTTTTTGATTTTTTTAATGATTTTATCCGTATTCAAAAGCGAAACATCGGCTTTTTGTCCGAAAAATTTTTGCGTCCAATATTTTTTTGCCTGTTGCTGCAACAGAATATCTTCTTTAAACGACTTAAAGCCCAATCCGAGCAACAACTTATCGGCAATTTGTTCTTTAATGGAAATATCGCCGTTTTTAATCATGGCACCTTTGGCACCATGCACAAGAAAATCAATCATTTGTTGCCAAGGTGTTCGTTCCGTTTTTTCGGGACCTTCAATTTTTTCTTTTTTCGGCGTTTTCGGTTTAATATTTTCCGATTTTAAAAAGGGATTTTGGGCGGTTATTTCTTCTTTTTTAAGCCAAATTAATTCGTTTTCATTTTCTTCGCCACCGCTTGTTCCGCTCCCCGTTTCGTCATCATCATCGTCATCATCGTCATCATCATCGTCGTCGTCATCGGGATCTTCATCATCGCTGCCGTCGCTTTCCGAATCATCGTCATCGGAATCATCTCCCGTTTCGTCATCGTCACCGGTTGTGTCTTTTTTAGGTGTTTCCTCATCGTCTTCTTCTTGTTCGACGGGCATTTTCGGCGGACGGGACACCGTTTTTTTCGGGTCATTTTCCTCATTTTCGGCAGGCAAGACTTCGGGCGTTTCCATGCAAACCATCCTTTTAAAAACTTATCGCATAACTTTATTGTACAGGTGTTTTTTCATCTTTGCAAGTTTATTTTTTGTTTTTTTGGTGTTTTTTGGAAGATAAAAAAGTTTTGATAAGGAAATTTCTTTGCGTTTTTTTATAAAAACTTTAAAAAGATACTTGCTTTTTTATAAAATATATGCCTAAATAGCAACTGATTTTCGGAATACGGAAAATTTTCGTATGTAATTTAAAATGAAGGAGAAAAAAATGACAATTCGTGTTGCAATTAACGGCTTCGGTCGTATCGGTCG
>CANQKV010000054.1 GCA_947624545.1 uncultured Alphaproteobacteria bacterium
TTCCTGTTATAAAATTGAACATCACTCAAAACTCTAAACCCTTTTTTTAAAATTGTCAAGAGGCGTTTATGTATCGTTTGTCAAAACCGTTATTCGGTGTTTATATTCATTGGCCGTATTGTCTGTCAAAATGCCCGTATTGTGACTTTTTCAGTCAGGTAAACCGTTCAATGGACGAAAATGAGATTTTAAAGTGTTACCAAAGAGATATTTTATTTTTTGCGCGCTTAAAAAAATCTTATCCGCCGATAACGAGTCTTTTTTTCGGCGGCGGAACGCCCTCTTTAATGTCGGCAGAAACGGTGGCGAAAGTTTTAATGACGCTTCAAGATTGGTTTGCTTTCGATGAAAAACCGGAAATGACGATTGAAGCCAATCCCGATGCGATTAACCGTGAAAAAATGCAAGCGTTTCGGGCAGCGGGAATTAACAGACTGTCGATGGGAATACAGGCATTAAATGAAGCGGATTTGCGTTTTTTGGGACGCCGTCATACGGTTGAAACGGCATTGATTCGTTTAGAGGAAGCAAAGCAGATTTTTCCGAAAGTTAATGCCGATTTTATTTATGCCCGTCCGCATCAAACGCCTGCTGCGTGGAAAAAAGAGTTAATGCAGATTTTAAGTTTAAACTTAACGCATTATTCGTTATATCAACTGACAATCGAAGAAAACACGCCGTTTTATCGAAAACAAGTTGAGGTACCCGATGAAGAAACTGCCCGCACTTTTTATTTAATGACAAATAAAATAATGCGTCAGGCCGATTGTCCGCCGTATGAAATATCAAATTATGCGCAAGAAGGGTATCAATGCGTGCATAATCTGACGTATTGGTACGGATACGATTATTTGGGAATCGGTCCGGCGGCACAGGGACGAATCGGTTTAACGGCAACGGAGAATCCGCGCTCGGTCGCCGCATGGATAAAACAGGCGCCCGTCTGTGTGTCATTAACAAAGCAGGAAAAAACGGAAGAAAAAATTTTAACGGGTTTACGATTAATGCAAGAGGGTTTTCCCGCGTCTTTATTAAGTTCAAAAGGCATTGATACCGCCATTCGTTACGGGTGGGGCTTTCTTAAAGACGGGTTGTTTTATCCGACGGAAGAGGGAACGCTTGTTCTTAATCGGCTTATTTTAACGGTTTTGCCGGATGAGAAAGAATAAATTGAAATTTTATTCTTGAAATGTGAGAAAAAATCAAGTACGATATAAAAGTGTTTTTTTGTGGAGGTTTTTTATGATTAATAAGTATACAATATGTTTGGCAGCCTTTTTAACGGGATGTGTTTTACCGACATGGGCAGCGGAATATCAGCCGGAAGCGGTGGAACGCAAAGGCGACTTGTTTTATTTAAAGGAAACGGGCGAACCGTTAACGGGAACATTGATTCGGACAGTTCAAGGCGGTAAAATTCAAAGTGCTTTTGAAAACGGCGTTTTGAACGGAGAATCGCGCGGGTTTTATGAAAACGGAAAAACGCATCATATCATTACCTTTAAAAACAATTTAAAAGACGGTGTTTTTAAGCAGTTTGACGAAAACGGCAATTTACTGATTCAGGCTTTTTATCAGAATAATAAGTTAAACGGTGATTTTATGACATATTTTCCCAACGGAAAGCCGTCGGCGAAAGAAATATATAAAAACGATATGTTGAACGGAACCAAAACAACCTATTATGAAACGGGTGTTCTCAAATCATCGGTGAATTACGTGAATAATCAACATGAGGGCAGTGCAACAACATATTATGAAGACGGAACGAAGCAATCGGAGTTTTATTTTAAAAACAACTTGCGCGAGGGTGTCGGAAAAATATATTATCCCAACGGAAAAGTGCAGTTTGAAATGAATTATGTTCATGATAAACTGAACGGTGAAAATAAAAATTATCAAAACGACGGAACGCTTGTCCAAAAGCGAATCTATAAAAACGGATTGGTTGAAAGCGGTGTTATTTATCAGGATAAAAAAGAAGAAAAATTAACATCGGAGCAAATTGATGAGTTGAATTCCAAAACAACGATTCATACACAAAAAAATACCGTTGAAAAAGAGGGGCTTCGTTTGGATTTAAACAATCAAAAACCCATTTCCGGTATTTATTTTGAAGTAAACGATAAAGGTTTCGCCACGAAAGAAATGCAATATTTAAACGGGAAACCGCACGGAATTATGCGGGTCTTTGACGCAAACGGTAACGTAACGGAACGCGCCGTTTATGATAAAGGCGAAAGGAAAGCATATCAACAAACAGATGCAAACGGAAAAGTTATGAAATCTTGTCAAATTGAACAGGGAAAAGAAGTTTGTCAATAATTTTTTGGCGGAAGTTATAAAAAAAGCGGCTTTAAATAAAGTCGCTTTTTTTTATGCAAAAACGCCCGCTGATTGCAACGAGCGTTTTCGGGGGATTATTTTACATTTTGCGATTCTTTAATCGTTTCAGCCAATTTTTCATTTAACAAAGCACCCGGATTGGGTTTTCCGTTAATGATTAAGAATGGTACACCGCTGATTTTTAACTTTTCGGAATACTTCCGATTGGCTGCCATTTTGTTTTTAATTTCATCACCGTTTGCATCGGCTTCCAATTTTTTGGCATCTAACCCGATTTTTGTGGCAATGGCAATTAATTTTTCTTTATCCAAAGAAGATTCTTTGCCGACGGCTTCGTGCATTTCGGCATATTTGCCTTGTTTGCCTGCCGCTAACACATAACGGGCAATTTCTTCCGATTTGGCACCGAAAATCGGTGTGTCGATAGCAATCCAGCGAATGTTTTTGCCTTCCGGTTTTGAAATGGCTTCATGCAATCCGGCATTTGTTCTTTTGCACCAACCGCATTGATGATCAAAGAATTCAACAATAATGTATTTGCCGTTCGGATTGCCCATTGCGTAGTTGCTTTTATCGGCGGCAATTTCATTGACAATGTCAACGTAGTTGATTTGTTCTTGTTCCGCTTTGACTTGTTCCGCCGCTTTTTTTTCTGTTTCTTTTACATATTTTTCAACCGAATCCACAATAACTTTCGGATTGGCTTCAATATATTTCCGAATGGCAGAATCGGTAATACGCGGTGCAGCTAATTGAGCGCGCGGCGCAATCGGTTGTGTCGTCGGACGAATAATTTGCGGAAGCGGACGCAATAAAATGCTGGCTGCCACAATCATACCGGCGCCCAAAATTGAAGCGCATAAACATGTTGTTTTCAGCGCCCCGAAAGACGGGCGACAGTCACAGCAACAGGAATGTGTTTCCTCAGGCGTGACTTCTGCACGAACGGGCATGGGTCTTGTTGATTTGGTTGATTTTTTTGTTTTCATATTTTCCTCCTTATTTAGTCTGATTTAAGTTGAGTTAAATGATCGGAAAAGCTTTGTTGAGTTTCTGAATTCCACCCCATAAACACTTTTCCTTTGCTGATAATAAGCGGGGTTCCGATTTGCGTTGCTTTGGGCAGATATTTTTGAACATATTTGACAAACAGTTGATGATTTTGCTCATTTTCCCGAATGTTGTATTCGGTAACGGTTAATGTCGGAAAATCTTTTTTGACCGTGTTAATATATGTTAAGGCATGTTCACAATGCGGACAGCCCGTTTGCGTGAAAATAACAACATCAGAATCTTCCCCCGGTAAAGAACAGGCGGTTATTCCGATAAACAAAGCAACAACAAGAAATATTGTAGAAATAAATTTTTTCATTAGACACCCTTCTTTTGTTTACACAAGTTATTTTATACATTGTTATCAATAAAGTGCAAGAAAAAAATGATATTTTTGAAAAAAAAGATTGAAGAATGTGTTTTTTGGACATAAAATAGCGTTCAGAGAGAAAAATAACAAAAAAAGGAGTGAAAAAAATGTATAATCCTCAATCATTAAAGGCGGAAGAATTTATCTGCCATACGGAAATTACAGAATCGCTTTCTTATGCCGATTCGCATAAAAACGACTTAAATCTTATTGATGAAATTTTAAAAAAAGCCCGTCAATATAAAGGTTTATCTCATCGAGAAGCGTTGCTTTTGTTGGATTGCACCGATGCACAAAAAAATGCGGAAATTTTTGCGCTTGCCGAACAAATTAAAAAAGAATTTTACGGGAATCGCATTGTGTTGTTTGCACCGCTTTATTTATCGAATTATTGTATCAATGAATGCGTATATTGTCCGTTTCACGGCAGAAACAAGCATATTGCCCGCAAAAAACTTACCAAAGATGATTTAATTAAAGAAGTAACGGCACTTCAAGATATGGGACATAAACGATTGGCAATCGAATCCGGAGAAGACCCGATTAACAATCCGATAGAATATATTTTGGATTGCATTCATACCATTTATTCCATTAAACATAAAAACGGCTCGATTCGGCGCGTTAATGTTAATATTGCCGCTACGACGGTTGAAAATTATCGCAAACTCAAAGAAGCGGGAATCGGCACTTATATTTTGTTTCAAGAAACGTATAACAAAAAAAGTTATGAAGAATTGCATCCGAGCGGACCGAAACACGATTACGCATGGCATACCGAAGCTATGGACAGAGCCATGGAGGGCGGTATCGATGATGTCGGATTGGGCGTTTTGTTCGGGTTGGAGGGCTATCGGTATGAGCTGACGGGACTTTTAATGCACGCCGAACATTTGGAAGCCGTTCACGGTGTCGGTCCGCATACCATCAGTGTGCCGCGGATTCGTCATGCCGATGATATTGATCCGTCTGTTTTTGATAACAGCATCGATGACGATATTTTTGCCAAGATTGTTGCCGTAATTCGAATTGCCGTACCGTATACGGGCTTGATTATGTCCACACGAGAAAGCAAAGAATGTCGCGAACGTGTGATTCATTACGGTATTTCACAAATCAGCGGCGGCTCCAAAACCAGTGTCGGCGGTTATGTTCATCCGGAAGCGGAAGATGATCGTTCCGAACAGTTTGACGTGATTGATACCCGTTCATTGGATGAAGTTGTTTGTTGGTTGATGGAAATGGGGTATATTCCGAGTTTCTGTACGGCGTGTTATCGGGAGGGGCGCACCGGCGATCGATTTATGGCGTTATGTAAAAACCGTCAGATTCATAATTGTTGTTTGCCGAATGCGTTAATGACGCTGAAAGAATATTTAATCGATTACGCCTCACATCGAACGAATGCGGTGGGTGAGGCATTGATTCAAAAAGAAATTATGAATATCCCGAATGAAAAAGTCAGGAAAATTGTGCAAGAAAGAATGGTTGACATTCAAAACGGGAAAAGAGATTTTCGCTTTTAATTCAAATAATTGTTTCTTTTTTTTAATTTTTAAAAAATATTCTTGACAAAAAAATTATTCTTTGTTATACTCCGTATAAATAAAGAAATCACTTTGTTGACGGAGCCTGCCATGAGAATATTAAAAAAAGAAAAAGTTTGCCAATTCGGATTGTCCGAACGCTTGGAAGATACGCAATTATTTCGCTTGTTGCGCAAGGGAAAAAATTTGCCCGATTTTTTAATTGAAAATGAAAATAAAAAAGAAGCGGTTGAAGCGTGTTTAAATGTTTTTCCGAAATGGAAACCGATTGTTTTTTACTATCCTTCTCCCAGAAATAAAGAAACGGTGCCGACAGAAATGATTGAGAGCTTTTTAAAGCAAAATAAAATTGATGTCTGCCGTTTTTCCATGACGGATTCGGAAGCGTATTCTTTTACGGAAATTAAAAAATTTAAAAATTTACCGTTGTATGATGAGCTTGTTTTAAGAGCGGAAACGGAAAAAATGTTTATGGAGCTTGCTCAAAAACTTGAAAAGAAAACACAAACAGATGAACCGCTGCCGTTCGCGCAGTTATCGGAAAAACGATTGAATGCTGTTAAAACCGATTTAATTCATAAGCTTCATCAATTAGATAATTTAAAATTACATCGTGTTTATTATCAACATTTATTAACGCGTTTGCAAAACAAAGATGAAAACATTTACCCGGAAGAAACAAACACGCAAGAAACGAAAAAAAGGGAAAATGAAGATAATAAAGTGATTCAAGAGGCAAAGGAAATGTCCATGTCATTGAGTTATAATATTATCACGAAAAAAGTGACCCCGCAGGAAATTTATGACAGCGCCGTTCATTTGATAGAAGTTTCTCAAAAAATTAGAAAAATGCCGCGTCATCGGCAAGATGCCGGTATTGATGTGATTCGCAACGTTTTTGCCAAAATCGAATCGGCGTTATTTGATCCGAGAATGGCATTGCCTAAAATGAAACGGGTGTTAAAAACAGCATTTAAAATGTTGGAAGATCATGCGTTAACAAATGGAGAGAAAAAACATCGGTATGCCGTCCAAAAAAACCAGAAACAGGAAAATCGTCTGGCGCTTGAGCAAGAAGCGCAAGCCAGACAGCAAGAAATTGATGCCCGTAAAAAAGAGGCTGCCGAACAACAACATCTTGAATCGATTCTTGTCGAGAAAAATTTATCGGTTGTCGAATTGGAAATGCGGAAGAAACAAAAGTTATTACGAATTGTTCATAATCGTGAAATCCATCAGCTGAAAAGTCAGAAAAAGAAAGAATTGAGTCAAATCAGAGCAAAAACTTTAACACCGACGGAAAAACGGGAAAGAAACAAAAAGAAAATCGAAAGCGAACAGAAAGCTCAAAGAATCAGTCAGAAAAAAGAACAATATAAAAGATCAATCCTCAATCGGTGCATGCGTCGTCAGAACGGTTAATTTTCGAGCGATTGATTTTTGATAATTTAAATTGTTTTTTTAAGTTTTCCCTTGACAAAAAGCAGTATGAAACGCTATAAAATGTGCAGACTTAAACAAAGGAGTGCATATGCGTCGAATTATTCTGTTTTTGGGTATTTTGTTTGTTTTTTGTGTTCAATCCGCATCTGTTTTGGCTCAAAAAGAAGCATCGGAAGTGAGTGTTGCCGTTGAATCGAAAGAAGAAACGGTTGATGTGGTGCAAATTGATAAAGATTTAAAGAAAATTGAAGAAGATTTGCAATCGTATTCCCTGTCACAAAACAAAACGCAGGAACATATTAAAGAATTAAATTCATATCATACGCAACTGGCATCGTTAAAAGTTAAAGATATTGAAGAATTAAACAGTATTTCCAAAAAAATATCGGCGCTTGCGGCGTTAACCGCGGAAGGGGAATCCGAGCCGGAAGAAATTACAAAACAACGGCAGGAGTTTACCAAACGTTCCGATGAAATTAAGGCGCGTATTGCTTCCGCCGATTTGGCGCTGGAACAAATTGATGAAATTAATTCCTCTATTATTAAAATGCGCAATCGACAACTGCTGGAACAAATTATGGTGAAACGCGAATCGATTTTGAATATTCAGAATTTTTGGAAATCGATTGTCAGTTTTTCCTCATTTTTATACGAAGTATGCGCCTCGCCTTATGAATGGTATCAAAAATTTTCCCCCGATCAAAGACATGCCATTTTACAACAACTGCTTATTTTCGGTCTTGTGGCTTTTATCGGGATTGTTTTGGCAGGTTGGGTCAGCTGGATTATTCGGCGGAAATGGGGCTATCGCACAGGCGAAAAACCGAATTACATGCAAAAAATTTATGCCGCTTTCGTTACCTTGTTTGCGCGCGGTATTATGCCATCGGTTTTGGCAGGCGCCTTATGGTTTTGGTTACATGTACATCAAGCCGTTTTTTCAGGTGCCTTTGGGTTGACGTTGCGTGTGGGGTTACTTTATTTGCTTTATTTGTTTTTATCCAGTGCCGTCGTGTTGGTTTTATTTGCGCCGCAACATCCGAAATGGCGCTTGATTGAAGTGAATGACGATAAAGCGACATCGTTAAGTTTTGCGCTTATTTTTTCCATTACGATTATTTGCGTGTTTTCCTATTTTCAAGTGTTGGCAATTCGGTTGGAATATTCGGATGATATTGTTTTTTCTCTCAAACTGTTATCAAACTGCGTCAAGGCTTTTTGCATTATTTTAATTGCTAATCGGGCGTTGTATGATAACCGCGCTTTAACGGACGAAGAGCTGAAAAAATCGCTGGAAGATGATTCGGACGATACGGATATTCAAGGGTTGTCACTCTCTTCGAAAATCAGCTTGCTGATATCGGGTTTAACATTAATTGTTTTGGGCTTTTCGCTGTTCGGTTATATTTTGTTTTCCGAATATGTATATAATCGATTTATTTCATCGGTTTTAATTATCGGTGTGTTTTATATTATTCAAAAAGCCCTGATTGTATTGTTTCGTCAGTTTACCTCTTTAAAAATATGGCTGAAAGATTTTCATATTACCAAAAAACAAACAGATAAAGCGGTTTTGTGGTTCGGCTTAATTATTACCCCGATTTTATACTGTTTATGTGCTATTATTTTGTTGGCGGTATGGGGTATTTCCGTTGATATTTTATTGCATAACGTGAAGAAGTTTTTAATGGGTTTTGATATCGGCGGTATGCATGTTTCCATTGTATCCATTTTCTTGGGCATTGTCTTTTTCTTCATTTCCCTGTTTATCGTGAGAATGATTAAAAACAGTCTTTTAAACGGGAAACTCAGTAAAATTGATATGGATATCGGTGTTCGCAATTCGTTGGCAGCCGGCATCGGCTTTGTCGGCATTGTTATTTCGTGCCTCATCGGTATTACCGTTATGGGCGGCAGTTTAAAAGGATTGGCAATTATGGCAGGTGCTTTATCCATCGGTGCCGGTTTGGGGTTGCAAAATATTGTGAACAATTTTGTTTCGGGATTTATTTTGTTGTTCGAACGTCCCATTAAAATCGGCGATTGGGTTATTATTAACGATTATGAAGGAACGGTAAAGCAAATTAATATTCGCTCAACGGTTATTGAAACTTTTAATAAGGCCGATGTGATTATTCCCAATGCGAGTATTTTATCGAATAATTTAGTCAATATGACATATAAGAATAAAGGCGCGCGAATTGATATTGATGTGGGCGTGGGCTATGAAAGTGATATTGATTTGGTAAAAAAGGTTTTATTGGATATTGCAACGCACACGAAAAACATTTTGTCATCGCCCGAACCGGTTGTGGCGTTTGTGGAAATGGCGGACAGCAGCTTGAACTTTCAATTAAGATGTTATACGCAAGATGTGTTTAATAAAGTGAATATTTCCAATTCCATTCGGGAAAACATTATCAAGCGTTTTCGGGAAGA
>CANQKV010000055.1 GCA_947624545.1 uncultured Alphaproteobacteria bacterium
TTGGCGCCGGATATTCAAAAAGCCTATGATATGGCGGTTTGGATGAATGAAAAAACGCGGGCGCAAATGATTGATTCGGTTTTGAACGATCGGATTCGTCAAAAAGTCGATGAAGCACGAATTGCACGCGAAAAAAGCTTTTTAACAGAGGGGGCTTTCGATATTTCGTCTCAAAATAAAACGGAAAAATCAACACGGGAACTTTTGGAAGAAGCTTTTCGAAAATATCGAACGAAATAAGAAGGAAAAAAATAAGTAAATCATTCAGACAGAGCGTTTCGGACAGACGGTGAGCGCTCTGTCGTTTTTATTTTTAAAGGAGAAAAAAATGCCATTTGACAGTGAAGGAAATTTTACACGCCTCCATAATTGGGAAGAAGACAGAATTAACGGAATTGAAATTGTAACCGAACATCACGATGCGGAAGACGATAATTTCGCCGAGGCGTTTAATGAAACATTTTTGAGAGATGGGCGGGTTCCCATGGAAAATCATTTAAATATGGGCGGTTTTCGGGTGCAAAATTGTGCCGATGCCGCCGCGGATTCTGATTTGGTAACAAAAAATCAGGTTGATTCTTCCCTGCAAAACACCCTCCGTGATATGAAAAATAATTTAAATAATGTTTCGGGAATTGGTGATATTAAAGCCTCTCTTATCGATCACAATCACGGCGCGTGGTTGTTATGCAACGGACAAGCGGTTTCCAGAAGCGACTATGCCGATTTGTTTCAACTGATCGGTACCCGTTTCGGCGCGGGTGACGGCGTTAACACTTTCAATATTCCCGATTATCAGGGAAAGTTTTTACGCGGTATGGGCGGTAATTCGGCAAATAATATCGCGACAACGCAAAACGAGAGTATTCCTTTTATGAATCATCGTCATACGGTGGTTGTTGAAGGTGCCATGACAGGCGGTAACGGTAAGTTTATAACACAAACTTCAAACTCTGCTTCCGGAAACTACGATTACACGTTGGGATTTATGGATTCAGCCAAGGAACCGAGCAAAGGACAAACTTCTTTAGGTGTTTTGGAAGGGCAATCGCTTGTCAGTGTCGGAGAGCATGTGACGCCGATTAATCAGGCGGTTTATTATTTTATTAAAGCCAAAAATGTTTAAGGAGAAAAAATGAGTCATAAAATTACGGAAAAAGCCATATGGGTCACACAAGGCGATTCGTTACCGATTTTGCTTGATTTTCATCAAGATATTACCGATGCCGAAATTAGAATGCAGGTTCGAAACGAAAGCGGTACCGTTATGATTGAAAAGAAAACAAAAGATCATTTAAATGCCTTGAAAGGACACAGTTTGATTAAGTTAACCGGTACGGATACCGATATCCCCGTCGGTCGATACGTTACCGATATGGAAATTATTTTTGCGGATGATACACGATATACGTTTTATCCGCCAAAAGTGGGAGTAGCGGCTTGTTTTCATGTGGTCAATCAAATAACGAAGGAGGATTTATGAAACAAGATGTTGATATAATGACAAATTATTTATCGGTTGATGTCGGTTCCGAAGTCTTGTGTATATCACCGGACGGCAGTTGGGTGCGCTCGGGGCGTGATGAAATTAAAGCGTTTGTTGAAAAGAAAGTTAAGCCTGATATTCAAGCTTTTGCCGATGAGAAAACAAAATTGTTTAACGAAAATGCCGAAACAAAGACCGATTCGTTTAATCAAAACGCCGCAACAAAAACGAGCGATTTTGATAAAAACGCACAAACGCAAACGAATACGTTTAATCAAAATGCGCAAAATAAAACAACGGCTTTTGATAAAAACGCGCAAGATAAAACGAACGCTTTTGATTCGCATTGCGCTGAAAAAACGACGGAGTTTGATGAAAATGCACAAGAAAAAACAACTGCTTTTAACGAAAACGCTGAAACAAAGACAGATTCGTTTAATCAAAATGCTGCAACAAAAACGAGCGATTTTAATAAAAACGCACAAACGCAAACAAACACGTTTAATCAAAATGCGCAAAATAAAACAACGGCTTTTGATAAAAACGCACAAGATAAAACAAGCGCTTTTGATTCGCATTGCAGTGAAAAAACGGCGGAGTTTGATGAAAATGCACAAGAAAAAACAACTGCTTTTAACGAAAACGCCGAAACAAAGACCGATTCGTTTAATCAAAACGCCGCAACAAAAACGAGCGATTTTAATAAAAACGCACAAACGCAAACGAATACGTTTAATCAAAATGCGCAAAATAAAACAACGGTCTTTGATAAAAACGCGCAAGATAAAACGAGCGCTTTTGATTCGCATTGCACTGAAAAAACGGCGGAGTTTGATGAAAACGCACAAGAAAAAACAACTGCTTTTAACGAAAATGCCGAAACAAAGACAGATTCGTTTAATCAAAATGCGCAAAATAAAACAACGGCTTTTGATAAAAACGCGCAAGATAAAACGAACGCTTTTGATTCGCATTGCACTGAAAAAACGGCGGAGTTTGATGAAAATGCACAGGCGCAAACAAGCGCTTTTGATTTACATTGCAGTGAAAAAACGACGGAGTTTGATGAAAATGCACAAGAAAAAACAAATGTTGTCAATGATTTAGCCAATCAGGCAAAACAATCTGCCGATAATGCGAAGTCATCTGCCACAGCGGCAAGTAAATCGGCAACAACGGCAGGGCAAAAAGCAACGGCAGCAGCCACTTCTGCTACCAATGCCGCCGAGAGTGCCACAGCGGCGGAAACTTCTGCCAGCAATGCCGCCGAGAGTGCCACAGCGGCGGAAACTTCCGCCACCAATGCTGCTAACAGTGCCACAGCGGCAAGTAAATCGGCAACAACGGCAGGGCAAAAAGCAACGGCAGCAGCCACTTCTGCTACCAATGCCGCCGAGAGTGCCACAGCGGCGGAAACTTCCGCTACAAACGCAGCTAACAGTGCTACGGCAGCAAGTAAATCGGCAACAACGGCAGGGCAAAAAGCAACGGCAGCAGCCACTTCTGCTACCAATGCTGCCAAGAGTGCCACGGCAGCGGAAACTTCCGCCGACAATGCCGCCAAGAGTGCCACAGCGGCTGAAACTTCCGCTACAAACGCTGCTAACAGTGCTACGGCGGCAAGCAAATCGGCAAATGATGCCAAATTATGGGCTATCGGCACAAAGAGCGAACGAACGGAAGGTTCGGCGAAATATTGGGCGGAGCAGGCGAAAATTAATTCTGCCGTCGCTCTGTGTGATGCCGGTGAAAGTGATAAAGGCGTTATTCGTTTATCAACGCAAGAGCAGGCTGCCGAGGGAGTCGACGATCAAACGGCGATGACACCCTTAAAAACCATGTCGCATTTTGTTTCATTGGAAAGCAATCAAACCGTGAGCGGACAAAAAACTTTTTCCGATGTCAGCACGTTTAATAACACCGTTACGATTAACGGTTCATTAAACATAAACACGCCTGATGTTTCATCTAATACAAATGAGGCGGCAACAACGGCATTTGTTCGGGCATTCGGAGCGTACGGGGAGGGTATGAATGCACCGAATTATACGGACTGCTATATGATATCAACCGATTTTGTGGCTCCCGTGAACGGATACATTGTTACCATGGCAATTATTAATTTGAATTTTACGGCAATCATTCGAATTGACAGTGTTGACGCGTTTGTTTTCTCGCCGGGAGGAAGTATTACGCAGAATCAACAGATAGAAGTCGCCATTCCCGTTGCGAAAGGATCGATTGTGCAGTTTGAATATTGTGCTTGTAAGTTTATACCGAGTAAAGGATAAGAAAATGAAAAAGTATGCAAAAATAACAGATGACAAAAGTCAAAGATGTGTTGTGCTTGTTAACGATCAAGCCATCAATGAAGCGTTAATCAAGGAAGGATTTTCCCTTCGAGAGGTTGAACAAGGATATGATTTTAACTGGTATGTTCAAGGCTTTGCGCCGTTAAAACCGCAAGCATTGATTAATCGGGAACGTCTTGTTGCTTTGTTAAACAAACTCAAAGAAACCGATTATATCGCCGCGAAAATTGCCGAAGGTGCCGCCACGAAAGAAGAATATGCCGAAATAATCGAAAATCGTCAAAAATGGCGCGATGAAATTAATCTTCTGAAATCATCGCCCCTTTAAGAGCTTTCTTCTGCCAAAAGTGCCAATTCAAGCCATTTATTTTCCATTGTTTCCAGCATTGTTTGAGCTGTATGCAGCCGATTCGTTGCGTCAAGAAGCTTTTCTTTATCTTGATAAACGTTCGGATCGTTTAATTCCCGATTAACGGCTTCGACAAGTTTGGTTTGTTCGGCAATTTTGTTCGGCAGTTCCTTTAACAAATGCGCCTCGGTAAAAATAAGTTTTCGAGGCGTGTTTGTGACGGGATTTTCTTTTTTCTTTCCGTCGGTTTTTTTGCTTGAAACACAAACACTTGGCTTTTGTTCGGCTTTAACGGTTTCCAGTTGTGCATAACCGCCGGCATATTCACAAGCGGTGCCGTCACCCGGCATATAAATTAAAGACGTAACCGTTTTATCCAAAAAATCACGATCATGACTGACAATCAGCGCCGTACCCTCATATTCGGATAACACCTCCTGCAACAAGTCAAGCGTATCGGTATCCAAATCGTTTGTCGGTTCGTCAAGCACCAGAAAATTAGAGGGGCGCGCCAGTAAAACGGCAAGCATCAGTCTGTTTTTTTCGCCGCCCGATAACGCACTGACAGGCATTTGCGCCTGATCGCTCGTAAACAAAAAGTCTTTTAAATAAGAAACAACATGTCGCCATGCGCCGCGTACGCACAGATGATCGCCTTCGGGGCAGAGCGTTCGCCATAATGTTTTGGTTGTGTCAAGCGTCAGACGCCCCTGATCAAAATAGCCTTCTTCCAAATTTTTTGCTAATCGCACAGTTCCCGAATCGGGTTCCAATCGTTTGGTTAACAGTTTGATGAGTGTTGATTTTCCGGCACCGTTCGGACCGACAATACCGATTTTGTTTCCCCGTAAAATGCGTGTGGAAAACGATTTTACAATTTCTTTGTTGCCGAATGATTTTGAAATATTTTTGGCTTCAATAATCATTTTGGATTGAATCATCCCTTTATCGGCAAGCATTTTAACGGAACCTGCGGGGGAAAGTTGTTCTTTGCGTTCGGCGCGTAATTGTTCCAATCGCCGCAGTCGTCCCATATTGCGTTTGCGTCGTGCCGTCACGCCCTGATGCAGCCATTTTGTTTCTTCTTCCAAGCGTTTATTCAAGTATTTGCAGGCTATAATTTCCTGTTCGATGATTTGTTCCTGCCATTCTTCAAAAAAGGCATATCCCTTGTTTGTTTGTCGAGCCGTACCTCTGTCCAGCCAAAGACAGGCGTTTGAAACACGCGATAAAAAGCGCCGATCATGACTGATGACAATTACGGCGCCTTTCCTGTTTAAAATGAGTTTTTCAAGCTTTTCAACCGTTTCAATATCCAAATGGTTTGTCGGTTCGTCAAGCAGTAACAAATCAGGCTCACTGATAAGCGCTTTGGCAAGTGCCGCTTTTTTGCGTTCGCCGCCCGATGCCGTTTCGGGTTTCAAGTCGGCTTTTAACTGAAAAGTTTCAATTAAAATATCGGCTTTGTAGGCGGCGTTAACATCTGTTTCGTTCAATCCCGAAAGCACGACGTCGCGCAAAGAGGCGAATCCGTCAAAGTTTTCTTCCTGCGGCATCAGAGAAATGCGCAGGTTCGGTTCGGCAAAATAAAAGGCTTCATCGCACTCGATTTGACCGGCAATCACTTTTAAAAGTGTTGATTTTCCCGATCCGTTTCGTCCGATCAGGCAAATTTTATCGTTTCGTCCGACATAAATGTTCGCATTTTCGAATAAAACACGACTGCCGAACGACAGACGGGCATTTTTAAGGGCAAAAACAGGTGCAATCTCTGACATTTTTTATTCTGCTTTTTTGTTTTCAACAACTTAATCGAAAAACAAGAAAAAATCAAGTGATTTTGTTTTAAAAACAATACATCAGCCCTTTTTGACACAATTCTTTGTAAATCGGCTGATTTAAACCCAAAAGCCTGATAATTTCCGTCGGCTTTAAATCAATGCTTACGGGAAAAGCATGAGATACGCCGTTTTTGATTTGTTTAACAACGGCGCTCGGTAAATTGCTTTTGCCGATACAGGAAGAAAGATAAACAAAGCATTCATCAAAATCTTTTAAATACTCAACGGCAAGTTTGCGCGCGTATAAGTTTAAAGTCAAATCGGCTTTTGAGGGGTCTTTCGTCCACGGACTGCCGCCACCGACGGGGCAGGCGCCGGCATAAAAATCGCAGGCGAGTTTGCGTCCCGTTACGCCGCAATCGGCAACGGAAGAATGACAGGTAAAGTTTCCCGTACCGTTAATAATCAGATTTTTCGGCGTTTGTTTAAGGGTGGCAATCACAAAATCGGTCAAGTCAACCGCTTTCAGCATGGGAATGGCAACAATCGCCGTTTCAATGGCGCCCGTATCGTCTTGCGTGATTTGCGTTTTAATATCAAGCCCTAAATTATCAGATACTTTGGCTTTTTCGTAAAGAGCCTGATTAAGCGCTCGCGCTTGAACCAATTCGGCAGGCATAAAATGCGTGTTTTTTACGGCATATCCCACGAAAATACCTTGATCGCCCCAGCCGTTGTTGGTTACGCCTTGGGCAATTTCCGCCGATTGCCGTCCGATGAGATTAATAATGTTTATTTTTGAAACATCTATGGCATTTTGTCCCCACAGACGGGCATAACGCTCGTTATAACCGATTGTTCTTAATGCGTTTCGAACGGTATCTTGTAAAAACGAAAAATCGTGAAGTCCGCCGATTTCACCGCCTAAAACAACGGTATTGTCTTTAATCATCACTTCAACGGCAAACTTAACGGCAGGGTTTTGTTGAACGGCTTCGTCCAAAAGAGCGCAAGAAATGAAGTCTGCTGTTTTGTCGGGGTGTCCCAAAGAGACATATTCTGCTGTTTTTAACATTGTTTTTTCCTTTCCTTTTTTGACCCGCTTGTTTTGTGAAAGGAAGCAAT
The DNA here is from genome assembly GCA_947624545.1 of uncultured Alphaproteobacteria bacterium. Classification (GTDB taxonomy): domain Bacteria; phylum Pseudomonadota; class Alphaproteobacteria; order CAAHEQ01; family UBA3637; genus RGIG4140. The sequence goes on from CANQKV010000055.1 coordinate 7,054, forward strand.
AAAAAACCGCCGACCGTTTTATCGCAACGGCTGACGGAATAGTTTATGGCTCCGTTTAGTCCTCATGAACACAACATGTGTTTTGAATCGGGACAAGTGGAGATAAATCCGATTCATTTATCAGCATACAATATTTTTTTTGTAATGCAAGAAATTTTTTTAAAGTTTGGCATATTTTTTTTATTTTGACAAACGTTTTATTTTTTGATAACATAAAAAAAAGAAAGTTTTTTATATTATTATAAAGCTTTAACTTCGTTCTTTAATTAATTGATTTTTAAAAAGGATATTTATGAACTTTTTTAACTTTTTTTCTTCAATGCCTGTTCCCTTTCAAGAGGGTTTTTGTTCGGTGGGTGACGGACACGAAATTCATTATATGGCGTTCGGAAATCCGAAAGGCAAAACCGTTATTCGCTTTCACGGCGGACCGGGCGGCGGGGCATCGGCGCATCAGGCAACGGCGTTTGATTTAAAAAAATATCGCGTTTTGCTTTTTGATCAGCGGGGGTGCAAACTGTCGAAAAGTCAGGATATTTATCGCAACAATACGCCTTATGCCGCCGTTGAAGATGCGATAAAATTGTTAAAGCATTTGAAATGGCAAGTTAAAAATTTAATTGTTGCCGGTTCGTCCTATGGAGCAACGCTTGCGCTGTTATTTGCCGAAAAATATGAAAAATGTGTGAGTGCGCTTGTTTTAAGTTCGGTGTTTTTGGGGCGTAAGGAAGATTTGGATTGGACGGAAGAAAGTCGGCTTTTTTATCCCGATTTAACGGATGAAATGCGTCAAAAAATCAAGAAAAACGAGTCGCTGGTCGAAGGTTATTTTCGGCTGATTTCGTCGGACAGTTATCAAAATATTCAAACGGCGCTTTCTTATTACGGTCAATATGAACGCAATTTAGGGTGTTTAAATCCGGCGTTTCGGTCGTTGAAAGCTGTTTATGACAGTGATGTGCGTTCATTAAGAATTTTTCTTTATTATGAAGTAAATCATTTGTTTTTAAAAGAGAATGAAATTTTAAATAACCTTTATAAAATAAAGAATATTCCCATGTTAATCGTTCACAATCGCTTGGATATGACTTGTCCCGTTGCGGGCGCTTATCAACTGGCACAGCAAGCCGAACAGGCGGAACTTGTGATTGTATCCGATTTGGGGCATGTTTCGGCAAAGTTGCAAAAAGTGCTGAAACACCGAACGAATATCTTTTTAAAAGCGTTACGGTTATAAACGAGTCGGGCGAGGGGATTGATTTTCGCTTGCCCTTGTGATAAATAAGCACAATTAAACACTTGACTGTTAAGCCATACTATGGGAAGTGTCAAGAGAAATGCCTTGGGTGTTATCGAGTTCTTCCGTCACATTTCGACTGCTTTTTCCCAAAGAAGTAATCAGATTTGACTTTGTTTGTTTCGTGTTTGTTTGCGCTTGCGCATTGTTTGGTTGTGTTGCAACTTTCTGCGCTTGCGGTGTGTTTTTCTGCGCTTGGTTAATAACGTTTAAAGCGGCTTGAAGCTCTACTTTTTTAGGATGATCGGATTCTTGACTTACTTTTGATGCAATGTAGCTTTGAGGTGTTTGCCCATTGTTATCTTTAGCATGTACATCGGCGCCTTTATCTATTAACACCTGTGCCACTTCGGCATTTTTTGCATAATGCAACGGTGTACTGCCATATTTATTTTGGGCATGTACATCAGCACC
>CANQKV010000056.1 GCA_947624545.1 uncultured Alphaproteobacteria bacterium
GTCGGTTCGATTCCGGCACCGGCCTCCAAAAGTGTTCCAGCGTAGCTCAGTGGTAGAGCAATCGGCTGTTAACCGATTGGTCGTAGGTTCGAGTCCTACCGCTGGAGCCATTAAAAAAAGCCTGCTGTTTTCAAGCAGGCTTTTTTGGGTTCATTATCTTTTTATCTTATATGTTGATTTTGATGAAGAACACATTTAATTTTGGTTTTGACAAACAGTTTGTGCTGTTATGTCAGGCTCTTGAACAGAATTATTTGCCTCATGATGCTGTTTTGTAAAATCGGAATTTTTTTCATCATTTTTCGTATCAACGCCTTTTCCATCAATATTACGGAACATTGATGATACACAAAAAATTTTTTGTCAAGAATTGTTTTATATCAACAATTATTCTTCGTTAAAACGGGCATTTATTAAATCAACAAGGGCTTTCATGGCTTCTGACGCATCACTGCCTTGAACAGTGAGCGTTATCTCTTCCCCCAAAGGAATGCCCAACATTAAAATACCCATGATTGACTTTCCCGAAACGGGAATCCCCCCCTCTTTTTGAATGGTAATATCGCTTTGAAACGCAGACGCCGTTTTCACGAACGCCGCCGTTGCCCGAGCATGCAATCCCTTTAAATTTTGAATACAAATTTTTTGTGTGAGCTTTTCTTCCATTATCGGTTGTTATGCAAGCAAGTTTGAAGCAACGTTAATGTATTTACGACCGGCTTCCTGCGCCTTTTGAACGGCAACCTGCATCGGTTCCGAGCGTTCTTCCGCCAATTTAATCAACATGGGAACATTCATACCGGAAATAACTTCAATATTTCTTTCTTCCATTAAAGAAATCGCCAAATTAGAGGGCGTGCCGCCAAACATATCCGTCACGACAACCACACCGTCACCGGTATCGACGGAAATTGTTTTTTCAAGGATTTCATGCCGTTTTTCTTCCATATCATCCGACATATCAATGCAAACGCACGTCATACCGTCGGTATTGCCCACAACATGCTTGACAACCGTTAACATGGCTTGCGGTAATTCATTGTGTCCGACTAAAACAATTCCAATCATTTTTATTCCCTCCGTTTGTTAAAAGGTACATATCGAAACTTCTCCGATGACAACCTTTATAGCAATAAGCACTTTATTTGTCAAGAAAAAATCATTTTTCCAAAAAGAAAAAGACAAAACATCCCGTCCGATAATTTTTTCATAACACACTTTCGGTAATCGCTCCGGTTTTTCCTCCGTTAAACGAATAATTGCCCGAATCGGCGCTTCTTGAAGTGTCGGTAATCCTTGAACAATACCAAGACTCCGAACTTCAAGCAATCCTTTCAATAAATCGGGTGCTTTTGCCGTTAATTGATTGTTTTTAATATAAATATCCGTTCGATCATCACTGACGAGAGTCGCCCCTTTTTCAATTAACGACAAAGCCAAAGCCGATTTACCGCTTCCGCTTTCACCGACAATTAAAATGCCGATGTTTTGAAAACTGACACACCCGGCAGCTATATTTTGACAGTCACTCATATCGATATGATATGGCGTTCCCGGAGGGAGTCGAACCCACGACCTCAGGATTAGGAATCCTACGCTCTATCCTGCTGAGCTACGGGAACTGATGCCCCTATTGTTGTTTTTCTTCGCAAGAAAGCAGGAATTCGCAAAACATTCTCAACACAACGGCTTCAACCACAACAAAGATTAAGCCGATAATTGCCGCCGAGAATGATGTGAACAATGAAACGAGCGAAAACAAGACCGTTAAAGCCAAAAATACCAAACAGACAATATAGATGACTTGAACGCGTTTTGCCAATTTCGGCGCCAAAAGCGGAACCAAAACCGGTTCTTTCAACTCCAACATTTTTTTTGCTGTTGATTGTAATTCTTCTTTATTCATAATTTCCTCCTTTTATTTGATTTAAACATTATTAATATATCTTATTTTCCAAAAATAGCAAGTTATTTTTTACGCATTGTCGGAAAAGCGATAATATCGCGAATGGATAAGTTTGCCGTTAATATCATAATTAATCGGTCTAACCCTATACCCAAACCGCCTGTAGGGGGCATTCCGTGTTCCAAAGCCGTTACAAAATCTTCATCCATCATATCGGCTTCATCATCACCGGCTTCCCGTTCTTTAACCTGCGCTTCAAAGCGTTCGCGTTGATCAATCGGATTCGTTAATTCGCTGTAAGCATTTCCCAATTCCCACCCGTTGATATACGGCTCGAATCGTTCAACCAATCGCGGATTGGAACGATGTTCTTTTGTTAACGGCGAAACGGATTTCGGATGATCAATCACATGAACGGGTTGAATGAGATGCGATTCGCACTTTTCTTCAAAAACGGCAGCCATGCAATGCCCCCAATCGGCATGCTCATTAACTTCAACACCGACTTTTTTACAAAGCGCTCGCGCTTCTTCATCGGTTTGTGCCGCCATAAAATCAACACCGGCATATTCCGAAACCAACTCTGCCATTGTCTTACGCGGATACGGTCCTTTTAAATCAATTTGATTTCCGTCAATTTCAATCAGGGTTGTGTGATTAACTGCCATTGCCGCCGCTTCGACAATTTTTTCAAATAATGTCATCATATCGGTATAATCATTATATTGCCGATAAATTTCCATCATGGTAAACTCCGGATTATGACGGGTATCAATTCCCTCATTTCTGAAATTACGTCCGATTTCAAACACTCCCGGTAATCCGCCGACGATTAAACGCTTTAAATAAAGCTCCGGCGCCACGCGCAAAAATAAATCCATATCCAAGGCGTTATGATGTGTTATAAACGGTTTTGCCGTTGCCCCGCCTTTAATGGTATGCAACAGCGGCGTTTCAACTTCCAATAAGCCCTCGCTCAATAAATATGAGCGCACCGCCGTAATAATTTTTGAGCGTTTAATTAATGTTTCCGTTGTATCGGGATTCATAATCATATCCAAATAGCGTTGCCGATATTTCGTATCCGTATCGGTTAAACCGTGAAACTTTTCGGGTAAAGGCAATAACGCTTTGGCAAGCATGGTTATTTTTTGAGAATTAACCGATAATTCACCGCGTTTTGTTCTTTTAACCGTTCCTTCAACGCCGATAATATCACCGATATCGATAAAATCAAGCATTTCCAACAATTCCGGCGCTCCCTGTTCTTTGGACGTGTAAATCTGCACTTTGCCGTTTGCATCATAAATATCCATAAACATACCCGAATTGCGAATCGCCCGCACTCTGCCCGCAACCGACACAACATCTTGCGTTTGCGAATCGTTCGGAAGTTCGGCATATTTTTCTGCCAATAATTTCGAATCGGCACTCGGTCTGTATATTTGCGGATAAGCGTTTATTCCCTTGGCTTCCAGCGCTTTTAATTTTGCCACTCTGACTTGTCGTTGTTCATGTCCCAAATTCTGATTTTCTGCCATTTTTAATCCTTAAAAAATAAAATTGAAATTCGTTTTTTACTCTACTTTGTTTTTTTGATAAAGTCAAATAATTTCATTGACAAAGGCGCATAAAAATGATAAGAAGCCGAAAAACAATATTTATCAATTTATTAAAGGGTTTTCTTTATGGAAAGATGTTCTGCTTTTCCCGATTGCGGCGGTTGTTTATATCTTGATATGAACAGAAATGACTATATTGAAAAAAAACGTTTATTCATTAAAAGTGCCTTTCTAAATCAAGGCATTCAGATTGAACCAGAACCCATGCTGTCCGTTCCGTTCGGACGGCGGCGTCGGGCTACGTTTGCTTATAAGAACGGACATATCGGTTTTAACAAAACAAAGAGCAATCAAATTTGTGATTTAACCGCCTGTTTAGCGCTGTTGCCCGAATTATCCGATTTATTGCCGAAATTGCGGGAATTGGTATTAAAGCTCAAAGGCAGCGGCGATATATCGGTTTTAAAAACAACGTTTGGCATTGATATGTGCATAAAAGAAAGCAAACCGAAGTTAACGCTTGAAAAACAAGAGCTTTTAAGTGCTTTTGCCTTACAAAACAATCTGATTCGTTTATCTTACGGCACGGAACCCGTTATTCAACGTGTGCAACTTCCCTTTTCTGCCGATTCGTTTTTACAACCCAGTGTTGAAGGCGAAAAAATACTCATTGATCTTGTTTTATCTCATATCGGAACACCTAAAAAAGCAGCTGATTTATTTTGCGGCGCCGGTACGTTCACAAAACCGATGATAAATGCCGGCATACCCGTTAAAGGCTATGACATTGCCTTTGAAAGCTTATCTGTTATTAAAAACAATGCCGAAAAGCGTGATTTGTTCCGCGTTCCCTTAACAAGCAACGAATTAAAAGAATACGACTGCGTTGTTATGGATCCCCCGCGTGCCGGTGCCGAAGCGCAATGTCGAGAATTGGCAAAAAGTGAGGTACCCGATATTTTAATGATTTCTTGTTCGCCCAAAACGGCAGCGCGCGATGTAAAAATCTTGCAAAACGGCGGTTATGACATAAAAAAAATCATTCCCGTTGATCAATTTGTTTACACGAATCATATCGAATTATTTATTATTCTTAAAAAATAATTTATTTTTTGTTGACAAACTGTTAATTTAAGTGTAGTTTGATTAAGAAAGTTTTTTTTAATTTACAAAAGAGAGGATTATAATGAGAAAAAAGCAAGACCCTGATGATAAAAAATTAGAAAGCGTCATTGACAAGTATATCGGCACACGTATACGTGTTCGGCGTAATTTATTGGGATTAACTCAATTTGAAATGGCAAGAATACTTAATATTTCTTTCCAGCAAGTTCAAAAATATGAAGCGGGCAAAAATCACATGTCCAGTTCTCGTTTTTGGCAGTTTTCCCGTTTTTTAAATGTTCCCGTCGGTTACTTTTTTGACGGCATCGAGCTTTATTTAAATGCGCAAGGAATTGAAGCTGTTCAATACGCACAAGATTGTTTCTTCGATTCCGATGAGTATCACATTTTATCAAAACCCTATGATAAACATTCTGAACTTCGCGAATTGGTTGATTCTTATTCGCAAATTAAAAATCCGTCCGTTGCCGAAAGTGTTTTAAATATGATTAAAACAATGGCAAATGCCGATATGGAACAAACAGAACTGAATCAAGAAGAAAACTTTTCGGAAAAAAGAAAGAAGGGAAGCAAATAAAAAAACACAAAAAAAATATTGAGAAACAGCATAAAAAAAGCGACTTTTCAGAAAGTCGCTTTTTTTGGTGGGTGTGGCAGGGATTGAACCTGCGACCCCTACCGTGTGAAGGTAATGCTCTCCCGCTGAGCTACACACCCGATAAAACGAGTTTATATCAGTTTCTTTTTCTTTTGTCAATAAAAAAATCCGCTCTTTCTTTTTTTATTTGACATTTTCATTAAATTCACATACTTTTTATTTAAATGTAAGGAAAATAAAAATGAATCGTAAAACATCAAAAAAATCATTGCATTTCAAAGTATTAACATTTATTTTCATTATTGTTCTCATCACAATTTCAGCGTTGATTATCGGTGTTAATTGCTTTGAAAAGCGTCAAGAGAAAAATTATCCCGTTGATTTGGTTGTTCTCTGGGTGGATTCGGCAGATAAAGAATGGCTGGCAAAAAAAACGGCTTGGCAACAACAATATTCGGGTTTACCTTTAAATGCCATCGACGAGTCGCGCTTTCGGCAAAATGACGAATTAAAATATTTGTTGCGCTCGGTTGAACAAAATTTACCGTGGATTCACAAAATTTTTCTGGTAACGGATCATCAGGTTCCCTCGTGGTTGAAATTAAATCATCCGAAACTGAAACTTGTTTCTCATGAAGATATTTTTCCGCAAGATGCCCTGCCCGTATTTAACTCTCTCGCTATTGAAGCACGCTTGCCTTATATTCCCTCTCTTTCCGAACATTTTTTATATGCCAATGATGATATGTTCGTTTCAACGCCGCTTCCCAAAAGTTACTTTTTCGATGAAAACGCAAACCCCAAACTCTATGTCCGCTTTAAAAAGAGAACGCGTACTTCGAATCTCTGGCAGGTTCAAATTAAAAAAGCGCATGAGTTGGTGGGGAAAAAATATCCCTTACACTTTGTGATTACCCCCTCTCACAACATTCAATCTTATCGCAAAAGCTATTTTTTGGAAACAATTAAAGAATATTCGAAAGAATTTCATCAAACAACCTACTCCAAATTCAGAAAGCCGAATGATATTAATCGAATTATCGTTGATTTAACGGATCGAATGAAAAAAAGAAATACGTTTATTTCCGAAAATAATACTTCGGATTTACCGCCGACTTGTCATTGGCCGTTTTTATTGGTTTCCAAGAATTTTGATGATTTAATTACCTATGAACCCTGTCTTTTTTGCTTAAATGATTTCGAAGGAAAAAGCGAAAAAGCCATTGAAACGACAAAAAGTATTTTAAAATATTTATGGCCGGAAAAATCATCATTTGAAAAATAAATGAAAAAGTTTTGCTTATTTTCTTGATTTTCGAATGATTATTCTGTATGATAAGCCGACTTTATCAATATTAAAAACAAGAGGAAAAAAATGTCACAATATAAAGAAGAAAAAAAATTAGATGATAAGTTTAATGCCGAAGCCATGGAAGAACGCGGCATTCGTTTTTGGGAAGAAAATAAAGTTTATCAATATGATGCTTCCGCACCGCGTGAAAACACGTTTATTGTTGACACACCGCCGCCGACGGTTTCGGGATCTTTGCATATCGGACATATTTTTTCCTACACGCAAACCGATGTGATGGTTCGCTATAACCGAATGAAAGGAAAGTCAATTTTTTATCCCATCGGGTGGGATGATAACGGTTTGCCGACGGAAAGACGCGTACAAAATTATTTTAATATTGCCTGTAACCCTGCTCTGCCTTATGATCCCGACTTTAAACCGGAACATAATCCGAAAGCCGAACATGCCCGCAAAGAAGTGTCGCGGCGTAATTTTATTGAAGCTTGCGATGAGCTGGTTGCCAACGATGAAAAAGTTTTTGAAGATATTTTTCATCACATCGGGCATTCTTATGATTGGAGCTTAAAATATGCCACCATTGACGAAAAAGCCCGAAAAGAAGCGCAAAAATCGTTTTTGGATTTGGTGAAAAAAGGATTGGCAAAATCGGTTGAAGCACCGACAATGTGGGATGTTACTTTTCAATCTGCCGTTGCGCAGGCGGAAATCGAAGATCGCGAAACTGCCGGCTTTTTCCATGATATTTCTTTTAAAGTGCAAGACTCGGATACAACCTTTACGATTGCGACAACGCGTCCCGAGTTTTTACCGGCCTGCATTGCGGTTGTTGCCCACCCCGATGACGAACGTTATCAACCGTTTTTCGGGAAAAAAGCCATTGTGCCGTTATTTGATATTCCTGTGCCGATTGTTCCGTCCGAACATGCCGAACCGGATAAAGGAACGGGTATTATGATGGTATGTACTTTCGGGGACGCGGCAGACGTTGCGTGGTGGAAGCAATCCGGACTGCCGATTAAACAAATTGTCGGATTAGACGGTCGATTAATGGATATTGATTACGGCAAGGGTAATTTTGTTTCGTTAAACGCGGAAAAAGCTGCCGAATATTATAACCGTCTTAAAGGGCTGAAAGTGAAAGACGCACGCGCGAAAATCGTTGAATTTTTACGCGAAAGCGGTGATTTATTGGGCGAGCCGAAACCGTTAACACATCCGGTTAAATTTTATGAAAAAGGAACGGTGCCGTTGGAATTTGTTTCCTCGCGTCAATGGTTTGTTTCCATTTTAAATCTCAAAAAAGAATTGTTGGAAACGGGTCGCAAAATCAAATGGACACCGGCGCATATGCAATCGCGTTACGAAGCATGGGTTGAAGGATTAAATCAAGACTGGTGCATTTCACGACAACGCTTTTTCGGTGTTCCCTTCCCCGTATGGTATAAAATGAACGAAAAAGGCGTGATTGATTATGATCAGCCGATTTATCCGAGCGAATCGCAACTGCCCGTCGACCCCATGGTTGACGTGCCGAACGGGTTTACGGAAGCGATGCGAAATCAGCCGAACGGGTTTACGGGTGATAAAGATATTATGGATACATGGGCAACCAGTTCGCTCACACCGCAAATAGCCATGGCGCACGCGCCCGAAGGACATCACTTATCATTACCGTTCGATATTCGCCCGCAAGCGCACGATATTATTCGCACTTGGGCATTTTATACCATTATGAAAGCCTATGCGCATGAGGGAAAAGAACCGTGGAAAGAAGCTTTAATCAGCGGATTTATTTTAGATCCCGATCGCAAAAAAATGAGTAAATCGAAAGGAAATGTCGTTACGCCGATGGATTTGTTGGTGAAACATTCTGCCGATGCCGTTCGCTATTGGGCTTCGCGGGCAAAACTCGGCATTGATACGGCATTTGAAGAGCAAATTATGGAACAAGGGCGCAAATTAAGTATGAAAATATTTAATGCCGCCAAGTTTGTGTTTATGATGACGGAAAAATCGGGTGTTGATTTAAATGCAGATTATCATAAA
>CANQKV010000057.1 GCA_947624545.1 uncultured Alphaproteobacteria bacterium
CAGATAAAAACAGATTAACCGTTTTTTAATCGGATTACAAGTAAAAAAATGCTTTTTCTTGACTTTTTTTCAAAAAAAGTGCATTCTTTCCAAAAAAATGAGTGAAAAAAATGAAACGGAAAAATAATCAAATCGCGCAATTTGTTGCGGAACCTTATAAATACGGGTTTGAAACAAACATTGATTCCGATATGGCTCCGAAAGGTTTGTCGGAAGAAGTGATTCGCTATATATCGGCGCAAAAAAACGAACCCGAATGGCTTTTAAACTTTCGGTTGAAAGCATATCGGCATTGGCTCACGCTTTCCGAGCCGCATTGGGGAAAATTAACGTATGCGCCGATTGATTATCAAAATTTGCATTATTATGCCGCGCCCAAAACAAAAAAAGCACCGAAAAGTTTGGATGAAGTCGATCCGGAACTGTTAAAAACTTATGAAAAACTCGGTATTCCTTTAAAAGAGCAAAAAATTCTTTCCGGTGTGGCGGTTGATGCTATTTTTGACAGTGTTTCCATTGCAACGACTTATAAAGCCGCTTTAAAGGAAAAAGGCATTTTGTTTTGTTCCATTTCCGAAGCCGTACGGGATTATCCCGAATTGGTGCAAAAATATTTGGGCAGCGTTGTGCCGTATACCGATAATTTTTTCGCGGCTTTAAACAGCGCCGTTTTTTCGGACGGTTCGTTTGTTTACATTCCCAAAGGCGTGGCGTGTCCGATGGAATTGTCGAGCTATTTTCGTATCAATACCCAAAATACGGGACAGTTTGAGCGAACACTCATTATTGCTGATGATGAATCATCCGTCAGTTATTTGGAAGGGTGTACGGCGCCGCAACGCGATGAAAATCAACTGCATGCCGCCATTGTTGAAATTATCGTGCATGAAAAGGCATTTGTGAAATATTCCACGGTGCAAAACTGGTATCCGGGCGATAAAGAAGGCAAGGGCGGTATTTATAATTTTGTAACCAAGCGCGGGCTGTGTCATCGTAAAGCCAAATTGTCGTGGACACAGGTTGAAACGGGTTCTGCCATCACATGGAAATATCCGTCTTGCATTTTAAAAGGCGATGAGTCGGTCGGTGAATTTTATTCGGTTGCACTTACCAACAATTATCAGCAGGCAGATACGGGAACGAAGATGATTCATTTGGGCAAAAATACTTCTTCGACCATTATATCCAAGGGTATTTCCGCCGGACATTCAAATAACACCTATCGCGGATTGGTACAAATGGCATCAACGGCACAAAATGCTCGTAACGTTTCAAAATGTGACAGTTTGCTGATCGGAGATGAATGCGGTGCGCATACCGTTCCCGTGATGAAAAGTGCCAATCAAACGGCTGTTATCGAACACGAAGCCACTACAAGCAAAATATCGGAAGAACAATTATTTTATGCACAATCGCGCGGGTTGTCGACGGAAGAGGCTATCGGCTTGATTGTCAACGGTTTTTGTCGGGAAGTCATGCAAAAACTGCCGATGGAGTTTGCCATTGAAGCGCAACGCCTTATCGGCATTCAACTGGAAGGAAGTATCGGATAATGGCGGTTGTTTCAAAGAAAATTATGGATAAAGCCGTTCAAAAGTGGGGAAAATCGGCACAGATTTTAACCCTGTTGGAAGAAATGAGCGAATTGCAAAAAGAATTGCTTAAAAATATCAATCGCAACAAGGATAATTTAGATGCCGTGATTGATGAAACGGCAGATGTTGAAATTATGTTGGCGCAGATGAAATATATTTATCAAATCGACAATGCCGTTCGGGAACGCATTCCGTTGAAATTGGAAAAAGTGAAAAGAAGATTAGAGGATTAAATATGACGTTTTTAGATATTCGAAACTTATATGCCGGAATCGGCGAAAAAGAAATATTAAAAGGGCTGTCGTTAAAAATTAATGCCGGAGAAGTGCATGCCGTCATGGGACCGAACGGTGCCGGAAAAAGCACGCTTTCTAACGTGATTGCGGGAAATCCGACGTATCGGGTTACCCGTGGCGATATTACGTTTAAAGACAAAGATTTACTGGCTATGACACCGGACGAACGCGCCAATGAAGGCGTGTTTTTGGCGTTTCAACATCCGACGGAATTGCCCGGGGTAAGTACGGCTTTGTTTTTAAAAACGGCATTAAATGCCAAACGAAAATATTCGGGAGAAAAAGAGCTGGATGCCGTTCAATATATGAAGCGCTTGAAACTCAGATCTCTTGCTTTAAAAGTAACAGATGAAATGTTGAAACGTCCCGTAAATGTCGGATTTTCGGGGGGCGAAAAAAAGAAAATGGAAACGTTTCAAATGGCATTTTTGGAACCTGATTTTTGTATTTTGGATGAAATGGATTCGGGCTTGGACGTTGATTCTTTGAAAGTGGTTGCCGACGGAATCAATGTGTTGCGATCAAGCACGCGGTCGTTTTTGTTGATTACACATCATCACTTGTTGTTGGATTACATTCAACCTGATTTTGTGCATATTTTAGTAAACGGACGCATTGTTAAATCGGGCGATCGGTCATTGGCGTTACAGGTGGAAGAAAAGGGTTATGAAGAATATAAATAACATCTGTCTGCTTGAAAAAAACGGCGTTTATGAATCGGTGGATTTTACAGCCTTACCGTCGGTTGTTGAAGTTCGGGAAAATGAACACTTCGGTTGTTTGTTTATTCAAACGAACGAGCCGATTTCTTTAAAAGTCGTGTTAAAAGGGGCAGGGGCTTCGTGTGATTTGAAATGCGTTTATTTCGGTGCCGAAAACGAGCAAAAATCGCTGGTTTTTGATGTAACGCATGCGGCGGGCAAAACAAAATCGACACAAACGGTCAAAGGGATTGTCGCCGATAAAGCAAAATGCGCTTTTTACGGAACAATTCACATTTTACCCGATGCGCAAAAATGTGAGGGAACGCAAAATCATCGCGCCGTGTTGTTATCGGATACGGCGCAGGTGCAAGCAACGCCCGAGTTGGAAATTTTTGCCGATGATGTTGTTTGTTCACACGGGTCTGCCATCGGTCCCATTGATAAAAATCAGTTGTTTTATCTTTTGTCGCGCGGCATTGATGAAAAAACGGCGTATCAAATGTTGTTGAGCGCTTTTTTGCAAGATGTGTTGCCCGATGATTATCATTTTATTGTTCGGGAGTGGCTTCATGATCGATTATAAAAAAGATTTTCCCGTTTTTCAAAACGAAAATACGGTGTTTTTGGATTCGGCGGCTTCAACGCAAAAACCGAAGTGTGTGTTAGATACCCTATATCAAATGTATGCTTCTTCTTACGCAAATGTTCATCGGGGCAGTTGTACGTTGGCAAATCGGGCAACGGAACGCTATGAACAGGCACGTTTAACCGTCGCTTCATTTATTCACGCACCCGCCAAACAAATTATTTTTACCAAAGGTGCGACCGAAAGTATCAATCTGGTAGCGAGCGGTTATGCCAAACGTTTGAAAAAAGGCGATGAAGTGTTAGTTTCCGTTGCGGCACATCATGCCAATTTCGTGCCGTGGCAACAAGCGTGTCTTGAAAGCGGCGCAACGTTTAAAACATTTCAAATTTTGCCGTCAGGCGAAGCGGATACGGCAGATTTTGAGCGTCAGTTATCATCACATACCAAAATGGTTGCTTTAACGCATATTTCCAATGTGTCGGGCGTGGAAAACAATATTTGCGATTTAACGAAAAAAGCGCATGCCGCAGGTGCCGAAGTGTTGGTTGACGGCGCACAAAGCGTGGCACATCAAGCAGTTGATGTAAGTGCTTTGAATTGCGATTATTTCGCTTTTTCGGGACATAAACTTTACGGTCCGACGGGAATCGGTGTTTTATACGGTAAAGAAGCGGCTTTGAAAGCCTTGCCGCCTTATCAGTTCGGAGGCGATATGATTCAAGAAGTCAGTATTGAAAAAACAACCTTTGCCGATTTGCCGAATAAGTTTGAAGCCGGTACACCGCCGTTTGTACAAGCCGTCGGTTTGGCAGCTGCCGTTGATTACGTCAACCAAATCGGTATGACGCAAATTGCGCAAAGGGAAAAAGAATTAACGCAACTGTTGATTCGTCAATTACAGGAAATTGAAAACATTACGTTTATCGGTACGGATCTTTCTCTGAAAAAAGGGATTGTATCGTTTGTAATACAAGGGATTCATCCGGCTGATATTGCTTTTTTGTTGGCGCAACAACATATTTGCGTTCGAGTCGGACATCATTGTGCCATGCCGATACATAAATACTTTCATCAAAGCGTGTCGGTACGGGTTTCATTAGGGGTGTATAATGACGCACACGATATTGATTTGTTTATAACGGCGCTTCATAAAGCGATTCGGTTGTTCAAGTGAGGAAAAAATGGATCAGGATGATTTATCTCTTTTACCGGAATCTTTATCGGAATCGGAATTGCCGCCTTTAACGGCAACGGTCGGCGAGTCGTTGCCCGAAGGGGTTCAAAAAGCCGATAAAGAAGCCATTGTCGGTGCCTTGCGTGCCGTACAGGATCCGGAATTAATGTTTGATATTTATGAGTTAGGCTTGATTTACGATATTATTCAGGAAGAAAACGGCGATGTGAAAATTATTATGACGTTAACTTCGCCTACATGTCCGATTGCGGGTGATATGCCTTCAATGGTCGCAAATGCGGTTTCATCGGTGCAGGGTGTCGGAAAAGTAACCGTTGAATTAACGTTTAATCCGCCGTGGACGCTCGATCGTTTGTCCGATGATATTAAATTAATGATGGGTATCTAGTTTTTTTGTGTCCAAACCTCTTAAAATAAAGCCTGTTTTTCAAAAGACGGGGCTTAAAACGAAGCAGCTTTTTTATTTGGGAAAAAAAGTTAATATTCTGTTAAAAAAAAGTTGTATTTTTTTTAAAATTCGTGTATGAAAAAAGAAAGAGAATATTTCATTGTTTATATTTAACAGAAAGGCAGTTTTATGTTAGGAATTCAACGTTTAAAAAAAGTACTCAATATCTTTTCATCGGGAGTCGCCATCGACTTGGGAACTGCAAATACGTTGGTTTATGTGCATGGCAAAGGTATTGTGCTGAATGAGCCGTCCGTTGTTGCCATTGCTGAAATTCACGGGAAAAAACAAGTGATTGCCGTCGGCAGTGAGGCAAAACAAATGTTAGGCAGAACACCCGGGCAGATTCAAGCGATTCGTCCGTTGCGTGACGGCGTGATTGCCGATTTTGACGTTGCCGATGAAATGATTAAACGTTTTGTGCAAAAAGCATTGGGACACAAAACCATGTCACGTCCCGTTATCGTTATTTGCGTGCCGTCCGGATCAACGGCGGTGGAGCGTCGTGCCATACAAGATGCTGCCGATAATTCACGCGCCCGAAAAGTGTTCCTGATTGAAGAACCAATGGCAGCGGCTATCGGTGCCGGATTGCCCGTTAATGAAGCTTCCGGCAGTATGGTGGTTGATATCGGCGGCGGTACGACGGAAGTTGCCGTCATCAGTTTGGGCGGTATTGTTTATGCGCGATCCATTCGAGTCGGCGGCGATAAAATGGATGAAGCCATTATTTCTTATGTGAGAAAAAATCATAATTTATTGATTGGTGAAGCCAGTGCGGAACGAATTAAAAAAGCGATTGCCGCCGCTTCCGTTCCGACGGAAGGCGAAGGGCTTGTTATTCCCGTTAAAGGGCGGGATTTGGTCAACGGGGTGCCGAAAGAAATTACGGTTACCGAACGACAAATTGCCGAAGCTTTGTCGGATCCGGTCGCACAAATTGTGGAAGCTGTTAAATATGCGTTGGAAAACGTTAGCCCCGAAGTGGCAGCCGATATTGTTGACAAAGGTATTATGCTGACCGGTGGCGGTGCTTTGTTGCGGCGGTTGGATAATGTGTTGCGTGATGCAACGGGTTTGCCGGTTTCTGTTGCCGAAAATGCCCTGCAATGTGTGGCATTGGGGTGCGGGGAAGCAGTGGAACGAATCGGTAAGTTTGAAAATGTTTTGACCAGTATGTACTAAGTTTAATGGCAGATGATAAACAAGTTTTTCCGATTGCAGCGGCTGAAAAAACAGCTTAAAAAGCTGGTGGCGTTGCCGTTTATTTTTATCGGACTTGTTTTATTGTTATGTGCGCTTTTTAATTTGTCGGCATTTTTCGGTGTCAGAGACAGAATCCTGTTCTTTTTTACGCCTGTCACGCGGGCGGCATCTTACCCGATTCAATATTTGAAAAAAACAACCGAAAATATTAATGCGTATTTAAATGTTTTTGAAGAAAACAAGCAGTTAAAAGCCGAAAACGAAGCCTTAAAATCATGGCAACGAACGGCGTTAAAATTGTCGTTTGAAAAACAGGAATTAAGTAAGTTGTTGAATTATCGACCGGTGGTGCAGACAAAAGAATATGTCGTTCGTTTGCTGATTGATTATAACAGTCCTTTTTCACAATCCGTTATTATTAAAGGCGGACGCGATATCGGATTGAAAAAAGGAAATGTGTTGGTTTCCAAAGAAGGCTTGTACGGTATTGTTCAAAGTGTCGGCGCTTCAACGGCACGGGCGTTAAAAGTAACGGATTATTACGCACGGTTGCCGGTTTATGTCGGAGAAAATCGATATTCCGCCATTATGAGCGGTGATAATTCGCGTTATCCGCAAATTACGGCTTTGCCGGAAGAAGCAACGGTGCATGTCGGAGATTATGTGATGACATCGGGAACGGCGGGGGTTTATCCGTCCGGTATTCCCGTCGGCGTGATTAAAAGCGTGCAGGAAGGCGAAATTACGGTTGATTTGTTTGAAAAAAATGATAATTTGGAGTTTGTGCGCGTTATTGATTACGGTTCAACGGTTTTATTGCCCGATTCGTGCGTATCGGAGTCGGATCAATGAATAAACAGTATTTAAAACCGTTTTTTATTCGACTTATTCCGCTTTTTTGCGTTTGTTCCATGTTATTGATTGATAATTTTTCCGTTCGCTTTTTCGGATTTTCTCAATCTTTTATTACCAATGCGTTGGGTTTTATTTTTTGTTTTGCCGTTTTTCGTATTACGGCATTTAACAGCATTCTGCTTTTTTTGTTAGGCATTTTAACAGATATTATTCTTGTTTTTCCGTTGGGCTTTTCTTCATTGATTTTTTGTTTTGTTTTTTTTGTTGCGCAGTTCAATCGGCGTTATTTGCAGCAAGCGCCTTTCGGGCGACAATGGCTTGTTTTTTCTTTAACGGGAACGGCGGTTTATCTGTTCGGAATGTTGTTTTTAAAAGTTTCTCTCGGCTCAATTCCGCATCCTTTTTATTTGACGGGAGAATATATCGGTCTTTTGTTATTGTATCCGTTTATTGCCGCTTTTTGCGGTTGGTTGAATAAAAAAATGGGGCAGTGGATATGAGTTCGCCGTGGAAATATGAAAAAGAACGCCTGTTAAGCGGTCGGCTGATGTGGTTGACGGGTATTTTTTTTCTGTTGGGATTCGTTTTAATTGCCCGTCTTTTTTATTTACAGATTATTTGCGGTGATTTATATTTAAAAATGGCGGATAAGAACAGAATATCCGTTCGATTGACGGCGCCGAAACGCGGATATATTTATGACAGAAACGGTGTAAAGCTTGCCGAAAATAAAACATCATTTCAGGCTGTTTTAATTCGCGAAGAAACAAAAGATTATCAAAAAACACTTCAAAATATTCAAAAGATTTTGCCGTTGGAGGAAGAAGAATTGTTGCGCATTCAAAAAGAAATTAAGCAAAAACGCGCTTTTATGCCCGTTCGCATTAAAAACGGTTTAACGTTTGATGAAGTGGCGCTCATTCAATTAAATGCCCCTGATTTGCGCGGGATTCAAATTGAAGAAGAAGTGAGTCGGATTTATCCGCTCAAAGAGTTGACGGCACATGTGGTGGGCTATGTTTCTTTAATGACGGAAAAAGATATTCATAACGAATGGGACGCCGGTTTGTTGGATGTTCCCGGCTATCGAATCGGACGCATTGGTGCGGAAGAAGCATATGAATCACTTCTGCGAGGACGTCCCGGCATTCGCAAAACGGAAGTAAACGCATACGGGCGTTCCGTTCGCGTATTGGAAGAACATGATGCCGTAAGGGGATATAATATTACGCTGACCATTGATTCTCGTTTGCAAAAAGCAGCGTTTGAAGCGTTGGGAGATGAAAGCGGTTCGGTGATTGTTTTGGATATTCATACGGGTGATATTTTGGCACTTGTTTCAACGCCTGCTTTCGATGCCAATATTTTTACGGCGCCCATTTCGAAAAAAGTTTGGAACGAGCTTATTCAAAATGAAAAAAATCCGTTGCAAAACAAGGCAATTAACGGTGTTTATTCGCCGGGTTCCATTTTTAAGTTGGTGGTGGCGCTTGCCGGTTTGGAAAGCGGGCATATTACAAAAGAGAGAACCGTTTATTGCTCGGGGCGCATTCAAATCGGACAACAATATTTTCACTGTTGGAAACATATCGGTCACGGGGCTTTAACGTTGGAAGAAGCTTTAATGCA
>CANQKV010000058.1 GCA_947624545.1 uncultured Alphaproteobacteria bacterium
GGGCGGAAGATGAGACTCGAACTCACGACATCTGGTACCACAAACCAGCGCTCTAACCAACTGAGCTACATCCGCCAGCGTGAAAAACTTTTACCAGAAACTTTTTATTTTGTCAAGTGAAAAAGATATTCGGTTAAAATTTTACAGATATTTTTTCGTAAAAGAGCTTAAACCATACGGAAAAACACCGTAAACACAAGCCCGAACACAATGTATGGAAAAGTTTTTACATAATTTAATGAAAAAAAACTTGCCATTTTTTTAAAAAGAATGTATAAAATTTTTGTTAATGCTTTTTAAGCGTTGCGGAGAGATGGCAGAGTGGTCGAATGCGGCAGACTCGAAATCTGTTGTGCGATTTTTTTCGTACCGTGAGTTCGAATCTCACTCTCTCCGCCATTTTTTTAAAATCTCATAATTGTTAATGCGTTTTTTATTCTTTACTCGCTCTTATTAATTTTCGCGATTAATTTAATTTTTTCGATTAATTTTTCAATTCTGTCTTCCTTATCAACTTTAATGCTGTTTTCCTCATCAATATTTATTTCATCATATTCAATCGGTACAAACGGCTCCGAGTCCTCATCACATTTAAAACAGTGCTCCTGACTATTCCATTGAATATTCTTGTCTTTAAAATTAAGAGAACACTTATTTTCTGCCACATCTCTGACCGCCGCATACCAATGTAATAAAAATAAAGTTGTCAATCGTTGTTGCCCGTCTATTAACTCATATTGTTCCCCTTTTTGTTGCACGACAATCGGTTGCAGACAATATTCTTCTTGTTCCTTTATGGCATTTATATCTTCCAAAAGAAGTTTGACTTCTTGCGGGCGCCAACGATATCCTCTTTGATATGACGGTATCAAAAATTTACCCTCAACATCTGTTATTGATTTCTTGTCAAGTTTTGCCGTATTATTCATTTGTTTTCCTCGGGTGTTGTACAATATAAAACTTCTGTCGACGATAATACTGTTTTAACGGATAAAAAACAAGTTTTTTGATTTATTCGATGTATGTTTTATTATTTTATTATTTTATAAACATAATATCTGTCAAAAGAGTGTCCGATAAAGCGCGTACGCAAGGGTTCAATATTCGTTAAAGGAAAATGGTTTGAATAGATTAATGCGCCGTTTTTCATTTCCGACATACATTTTTGAGTCACTCGCGGCATTAAATGCGCAATCAAATATAAAATAACAATATCGGCTTTCGAAATATCGGATAAAAAGAAATTTTTGCGTTCAAACCGTAGATTTTTAAAACGCCGTCCCTTGATTTTGGCATAAAAATAAGGCAGATAAGCTTTTTCAATACCGATAAACGAATGATTAGGAAACCGCCGTGCCAACGGAATTAAAAAAGTACCCCAACCGCTGCCTAAATCCATAATGATTTTGTCGGACGATTGAGAAAGATGTGTTTCAATTTCCTTTAAAATTGCATTTGTGACCTTGTTATCGGAAGGTACCGACGGCGGATTGATGAAAAAACCGGAAGCAAGGCAATAATAAATACCGATAAGCCCCATACCCCCGACAAAAACGGAAATCAAAATCAAAAAACAACTGATAAGAAATAAACTCATTTTTCATCTTCGATAAAACGCGTTAAAATAATAATATCCTTAATGTTGACTGTATTTTTAATAACGGCGATAACCGAATCAAGCTCTTCCTGATTTTGTGCAATACCCATTAAATAAATCACGCCGTTTTCCATGGTAATTTTATAATTAACCGATGAAATGCCCCGAGTAACAGATAACTGATAACGAATTTTTGCCGACATGGCAGCATCTTCATTGACCACATCAACCGACGGCGGTTCCGCTAACCGAATATAGTTATAAACTTTTTTAACCCCCTTTGTTTGCCATACGGTTTGTAAAACATCATCAATGTAATTTTCGGCAGGTAACGCTCCGTTTAACAGAACTGCCCCTTCAAATACGGTCAGTTCAATATCAACGGCATAACTTAATTTTTGCTGCGTTAAATTATGGCGAATGGCTAAATTAAGTTTGGTATCGTTATAATCATCCGAAATAGAGCGATCATCCATCACAACCGAAGCTACTTTATGCGTTGCCGAAAAAATTGTTCCGAGATATTGGCAACCGGTTAAGAAAAAACAGATTGTTATAAAAAGAAAAACATTTCCCGATTGAACGCTCATTATAAAACTCTCCATGCATTTTGAATGTGTCGCGGTAAAAAGTGATGCGCGCTGAATAAAACGGCATCGTAGCGCATTTCATATTTTGAAAACCGCGGATTTCGTTGCAAAAAAACTGCCGATGATTTAACAACCCGCATTTGATTTTCAATGGTAATGGCTTCGGCAGCCGCTCCGTAAGTGTGTCTTTTTTTCACTTCAATAAAAACAACGGTTTTACCTTTTGTCATAATCAAATCAATTTCACCGGCGCCCGTTCCGCGTTTCACGACAAAATTTTTGGCAACGAATCGATAACCTTTTAAGCGCAAATACCAAAGCGCCAATGTTTCGGCAAAATGTCCGACTTGATAATTTGTTTTTTTCATTCGGATAACTCCAATACTTTTTTATAAACTTCTTTTTTCGAAACGGAAGTCATGCCCGTTACAATTTCAACCGTATCACGAACGGAATGCGTTTTTAAACTGTCTTTGATTAATTTTTCCAAATCAATTTCGTTTTTCATTGTTTCATCAATTCGATCGACAACCAAAACCAGCTCGCCTTTCGGCGCTCCTTGCTCTTGATAAAACGAAAGCAGATTTTGAACTTTATTTCGTTTGACTTCTTCAAACTTTTTGGTTATTTCACGCACAACCGCCGTTTCCCGATTGCCGAAAATTGCCAATATGTCCGTCAGTGCCTCAATTAAACGATTCGCCGTTTCATAAAAAATAAGTGTGGCAGGAACGGTCTTGTATTTTAAAAGCGTTTGCCGACGCGCTGTTTGTTTGGGCGGTAAAAAACCGGCGAACAAAAAAGCATCGGTCGGTAATCCCGACAGTTGCAATGCCGACAAAACGGCGTTTGCCCCCGGTACGGTTGTTACGGGAATATTGTTTTGCTGACAGGCGCGCACCAGTTTGTACCCGGGATCGGAAATAAGAGGCGTTCCCGCATCACTGATTAAAGCAATCGTTACACCGTGTTTTAATTTTTCAATGAGTTTCGGACGTGCAACGGCACCGTTATGCTCATGATAAGGGGTAAGCGCCTTGACGTTTAAACCCAAAAGCGAAAAAAGCTGTTGGCTC
Organism: uncultured Alphaproteobacteria bacterium; assembly: GCA_947624545.1. GTDB lineage: Bacteria > Pseudomonadota > Alphaproteobacteria > CAAHEQ01 > UBA3637 > RGIG4140. The sequence goes on from CANQKV010000058.1 coordinate 3,264, forward strand.
GTACGGGTATCTTCACAAGCAACTAAATCAACAGATTCAAGAACTTGTTTGGCGCGAGATGATAAATCTCCCAAATTACCGATTGGTGTTGAAACAAGATATAACATAAAAAAACTCCGTTTTTAAGAGAATAAACTTGAAAATGAAATTAAAATCCAGTATATCAGGAAAAAAGAGAGATGAAAAGGATAAAAACGATGAAAAGACAAATTTTATTCATTTTTTTGTTAGCATTAACGGTCGGTTGTGCCGAACAAATTAAAATACCGGCATCGGAAAGAGATTTTTCGAAAATTTCGGCGGAGCAAGCAGGTGAAAAAACAAAAACAGCCTTTTTGTTACCGTTAAGCGGTCCGAATGCCGTTGTCGGAGAAAACTTTCAAAACGCGGCGCTTATGGCGGGATTGGAACGCCCGAGCGAATCGACGGAAGTTTTGTTCTTTGATACACAAGGCACGCCGCAAGGCGCCGTCGAAGCTTATCAAAAAGCCAAAGAAGAATCGCCCGATGTGTTTGTCGGTCCTGTTTTTGCGGGTGAAGTGCAATCGATTCGCGCACAACAGCCCGATAAACCGATTATTTCTTTTACATCTGACACATCGGTTTTGGGAAACGGTGTTTATTCCGTTGCCTTATTAATTCCGCAACAGATTCAACGTATTGTTGACTATGCTTGCGCGCAGGGACAACGGCGTTTTGCCTTAATCGGTCCCCAAGATAAAACGGGCGATATTGTGGCACAGGCATTTGAAACAGCCGTGCAAACTTGTCCGGGAATGGAAATTGTCCATCGTTCGTTTTATGCGCCGACATCAAATGATTTAACCACGCCGGTGGAAAAAATTGCCCCGCCGTTGATTGATCCGCGTCGAAAAAATCTGACCGAGCGTGAAAAAGAACTGATTCGCAATCCGTCGGCAGAACGTTTATCGTTTGATGCCTTATTTGTTTTTGAACAGGGAATTAAATTAGAACAGTTGGTTTCCATTTTATATTATTATGACGTCACGCCTCAAATTGTACCGTATTACGGCTTGGCAACATTGCGTCATACGAAAAATACGCAACTTGTCGGTGCTTATTTTGCCGATGTGCCGCAAACACGCATGAGGGTGTTTAAGTCAAAATATAAAGAAGCATTTGATAAAAACGCTATGCCGATTGCCTCTTTCGGATACGACGCGTTTTCCTTGGTGTCTTTCCTGTCGGGCAAAGGGGCTTTAAACGAAAACACGTTAACCGATTCGGTGGGTTATCAAGGCATTAACGGACGATTCCGTCTGAATCGGGACGGCACGAACGATAGACTTTTGGAAATGTTTCAAATTCGTTCAATGGGATATATTCAATCGGTTGAACCGGCGAGAGCTGATTTTTAATGCCTCTTTTTTAAGCGTGATGTTGACGATTCCATTCATAAAGCGCGATGGCGCAAGCGTTTGATACATTTAAACTTTCCACTTGCGGATTCATCGGCAGCTTCACCGTATCATCACAGTTTTGTGCCGTTAATCGACGCAGACCGAATCCTTCCGACCCCAATACAAGCGCACATTTTGAAGGCAGTTTTGTTTCATAAACGGAATGCGATGCCGTACCGTCAAAACCAATGCACCAAAAACCGTTTTTCTTTAACGAATCCATCGCGCGCGCCAAATTGGCAACCCGCACATAAGGAACCAACTCCAAAACACCGCTGGACGATTTTGCCAAAACGCCCGTTTCATCAGGCGCTCCCGCTTCCGGCACAATAACGGCAGCGGCTTGAAAGGCACCGGCGGAACGCAAAATCGCGCCGATGTTGTGCGGATCGGTTACCTGATCCAAAATCACGAGAAGCGTGGCTTTTTGATGGTGCGTTTGTTCAATAATCTCTTCGATTGTCTTGTTTTTAAGCGGCGCACATTTGGCAATAAATCCTTGATGTAATGCTTCTTTTCCGACAAGCGAATCCAGTTGTTCCTTGGAACAAACATGCACGGGAACAGAAGAAGGCACTTTTATTTCATTAAGTGTTTCTTTGGTTAAATAAAGTTCTTTAATTTTTCGTATCGGATTATGAATCGCCGCCGTTACGGGATGACGTCCGTATAAAAGAACGGCGGTATTTGTGTTTTTAAAAAACGATTGTTTTTGTTTGAATTTAGGTGCCATTTTAAAAATCCTTTTGTCGCGTACAAAATAAACCGAAAAAATAAAATTGTCAAAAGATTTGTTTTTTTGACATAAAAAAGTTGTATTTTTAAAATTTTTGTTGTAACATATAAAAAGTTTCATGCAAAAAGCGGGGAGAAAAAAATGAAAAAAAATTTTAAAGTTTCGGTTGTTTTACCGGCATATAACGAAGCGCAAAACATTGAGGAAATGTTAAGGCAACTCTTACCGATATTAAAAAAATATTCGGCTTATGAAGTTATTTTTGTCAATGACGGCTCCAAAGATGAAACGTTATCGATTTTGCAAAAAGTTCATCAAAAAACACCATCGGTGCATTATCTTTCTTTTTCCCGAAACTTCGGACATCAAAGTGCGTTGCGCGCGGGGTTGGACTATGCTTCGGGCGATTGTGTCATTACCATGGACGCCGATTTGCAACACCCTGTTTCCATGATTGACAAAATGATTCATGCGTGGCTTTCGGGCGCTGAAATTGTGAACACACTCCGACAGGAAAACAAGAATCAATCGTGGCTGAAACGCAAAACATCAAACTTGTTTTACAGCATATTGGGTTTTATGACGAATATTCATCTTCCGCGCGGTGCCGCCGATTTTCGTTTGTTGGATAAAAAAGTTGTTCGGGCGCTCAGAAAAACAACGGAACGCAATTTGTTTTTACGCGGTTATATCTGTTGGATGGGTTATAAACAGGTTTATCTGCCGTATCAGGTAGAAAAACGCTTTAAAGGCACAAGCAGTTATACGTTACGTCGTATGCTTATGCTGGCATGGTCGGGCATTACTTCTTTCGGAATTATGCCGCTGCGATTGGCTTCCGTTTTAGGTTTTATTACAACCAGCATCGGTTTTTTATACGCCTGCTATGTTTTGTATATGAAAATTTTTACCGATATGTTTGTTGTTTCGGGCTGGGCATCGGTTTTAGTTTCCGTTTTAATCATCGGCGGTATTCAACTCATTATTATCGGTATTTTGGGAGAATATTTGGGATTGATTTATTTGGAAACGAAACATCGTCCCTCTTATATTGTTTCTCAATCCACGCTTTCGGAAGATGATTAAAAAAACGCTGTTTTACTTATCGTGTTTGTTCTTTTTTCTAAGCGTCTATCTTTTTATTGCCGCTGTTTGGGCGCGACTTTATTTCGGCGTTATCGAGTGGGAACAGGTTATTTTGAATTTAACGCAACCGTTGGAAGGAGTTGCCGTTCAATTAATGTTCGGCGGATTTGTTGTTGTGTTTTTTATCGGTTCTGTTTTCGGGTTTGTTCTTTTATCGCTTATCAAGCGTTTTTTTCCGAAATGCGTTTCTTTGCTTTTGTTAACGGGAGCAATTTTATTGCTTTCTTACCCTTGTTCAATATGGCACTTGGTCGATTTTATACGGGCGCAGACAACAACAAGTCGCCTTTACGAGGAAAATTATACCGTACCGACTATTCAGGCAAGTCATCGCAATTTAATTTTAATTATATTGGAATCCTATGAAAAATCGTTTCAAAACACCGAAGTTTTCGGCGAAAACTTATCGCCTAAACTCACACATATTCAAAACGAAAACACTTCTTTTAACGGTTTTTATCAACTGAAACAAACCGGTTGGACAATTACCGGCTTAATGGCGGCTTTATGTGGCGTACCGTTAAAATTAAACAATCATTTCATCAATCTTTCTTCGTTTAAAGAGTTTATGCCGAATCTGATGTGTTGGCCCGAACAACTTGCACGGCAAGGGTATCAAAATGTTTTAATGAAAGCCGCCGCCATTCAATTTACGGGGACAAACCATTTTGCACGACGTCATGGTTTTCAAAAAGCTGTGGGTTATAAAGAGCTGAAAGATAAATATGATGATAATCATGAGTCGGAATGGGGGCTGAACGATCGCGCGTTTTATCGGGCTGTTCAAGACGAATTAACGAATCTGGCGCAAACGAATCAGCCGTTTTTTTTAACAACAATTCAAGCCGATACACATCAACCGCGCGGACATTTAAATCCGACTTGTCGGGAAAAATATCATGACTATCGTGACGCGGTTATTTGCTCGGATTCGGCAACCGCCGATTTTATTGATTGGATAAAACAACAGCCGTTTTATCAAAATACAACCGTTGTGGTAACGGGCGATCATCTGGTGGCGGCAACCAATATCGATTCTCTGCTGAAAAAATTGCCGCGTCGTGACATTTATTTGACCGTTATCAATCCGGCAAACAATAAAAAACCGTTGGCACATCAATTCACGACTTTGGATATTGCTCCCACGATTTTAGACGCGCTCGGCGTTCATTTTAACGGCACATACGGCTTGGGACGATCACTTTATCGAACGGAAAAAACGTTGTATGAAAAAATACCCGATTTTGAGTTTTTATTATCCTGTCGATCCGAAAAATACGCTTCTTTCGGCAATGAAGTATCTGTTGATATTTTTGATGTACCGAAAAATTTAACGGCAGTTTATTCGGGCGAAACAATTCATTTTTCCACCGATGTCTTTGAAAAAGTTGCGGTAAAAGGCTTGAATGAGTTTGTTTTAAATCAATATTGGTCCGATGCCGATGAAGTTGATTTAAAAATAAAGTTGGGATTTTCCGCTCCCTTTTTATTGCGATTTTCATTGAAAGTACCGCTGTTTGGAATTTCGGAAGAGAAAATAACGGTGTTTATCGATAACAAAAAACAAGCCGACTGGATTTTTAATGCCGAACAAACGCCTGACACCGTTTTGGAAATAACGCCAAATCTTGTGAAAGAGAATATCTTAACCGTCAAATTTAAAATTCAAGGAAAAAAACAATACGAAAAAGCTTATTCGGGCGTGTTATTCGAAAGTATGCGCCTGCAAGCACTCCCTTAATGATTTTTCAAGTTATAATGCCTTGAATTGCTTATTAAAAAAGGTTAAAAATCGGCAAATTAAATTATTTTTCGAAAAAAGTGCTTGACAATTTTTTGAATTAACGGCATAATGAGCTTCTCTTGTGTAAAGCAAGAGTGTCTATTGGGCCGGAAGGGTGGCCGAGTGGTTAATGGCAGCAGACTGTAAATCTGCC
>CANQKV010000059.1 GCA_947624545.1 uncultured Alphaproteobacteria bacterium
GTGATGGGCACAAACCGGGTTTTAAGCCGATTAGAGGCCTGAAAAACTTAATCGCGATGATAAGGATGGTTGTCCCAAATGGTTTTGGCGCGGTAAAACTGCTCGGCTAAAACAACGCGCGCTAAAAAATGCGGCAGTGTCATCCGCCCGAAGGAAAGTTTATAATCGGCTTTTTGCTTTAAAAAATCGGCGTGTCCGTCTGCGCCGCCAATTAAAAACGCCACGCAAGAAACACCTTCTTCCCGCCAATTTTGAAGCAGCGCCGCAAAGGCGCGTGACGTGGGCGTTTGTCCGCCTTCGTCCAACACGACAATTTTAGCCCCCGGGGGTATGGCCTGACATAATAATTTTGATTCGGCCGTCTTTAACGCCTCTCCCGATAAAGACTTTTTTTCTTCCAATTCTTTAACAACAATCGGCAAACGCGATTTTTTAATATAATCATCAATCAACACCGCTTCGGGCGCATTTTTTTTCAACTTTCCGATAGCGGCAATTATTATTTGCATTCACAGGCTCTTTTGCGATATTTATTCGGCAGCAGTGAAGCAATATCAACAACTTCCCAATCGGTATCATCGGCATTCGGCACAATTACTTTGGCTTGTCCCTGACTGTAATCGGCAATGTATTCCCGACAGCGTCCGCACGGTGAAATCACATAACCGTTTTCACCGCGAACGGCAACAATGGTATCAATTTCCATATTTTTTTCTTGTGTCATGGCTATGCCGATGGTAATAATTTCCGCACAGGTTGCCAAAGAGGGTTGCGTTGAACCAATGTGCAATCCGGCATATAAATGACCGCTTTTTGTTGTGAGCGCCGCCGCAACAACGGTGTGATGCCCTTCTTTTTCATATCTGTCTTTTAAAAGCATTCGTGCCGCTTCAATAATTTCTTTGGGCGTGTATTTTGTCATTCTTTATTTCCTTTTTCCATAATTTGTTCAACCATATTATCCAATGATTCTCTTTCCTTTAAATTATACTGCGGCGCAGGCGAAACAGTTGATACGGCGTTAACGTCGGAAGCGGCTTTTTCCGATTTTTCCGCCTCTTTTTTCGGCTGAGGCGTTGTTTTATCCGATGAGGTTGACGGTTTTTCTTTTATTTCTTCCACCAGATTCTTTAAAGCTTTCTGATGTGATTTTTCAGGCAGTTTGTGATCCCGTTTTAAATCGGTGCCGATTTTCTTGTTTTCTTTTTGCTCGGCTTCTTCACCGATTCCCAAATCATTTTGAACGTTTTGCGGAACAAACTTCTTTAAAAATTCTGCCGTTTGACGAATGTAAGCCATGGAAACATTTTCTTTTTCCATATCTCTCAAAGCCGGTTCGGATAATGCCACAACGGCGCCCATGTAAAGCAACGCCATTAACAATATGGCACGCAAAATGCCGAAAATCATTCCCAATGTTCTGTCTAATCCGCTCAAAGAGCTTTGCCGTAATTTTTGATTAATATGTGCGTTAATGAGCGTCATAATAACCAAAACACCAAGCGCCACCAAAACAGAACCGCATAATCCCGCCAATTTTTCGTTGGCAATAACTTTTCCCATAATCGATTGCATGGGCGTATAGCTGTAAATGGCGCCGAAACATGCCAAAATCCAAGAGGAAATGCCCAGTAATTCGGTTACCAACCCGCGATACAAGGCAAATAAAATGGAAAAAATCATAATACATAAAGCAATAGTGTCTATAACGCCGATACTCATGTTCATACTCCTTTATGATCCGTAAAATGTTTCAATCAGTGTTTTTAAATGTCCGATTTGAACCACATGCAAACTCGTTGTTTTTATTTTTTTCTCCTGACGCAACGGCGGAATTAATGCGCGTTCAAAGCCCAGCTTTTCAGCTTCTTTTAACCGCAAATCCGGTTGAGAAACTGCCCGTACTTCGCCCGATAAACCGATTTCGCCGAAAATAACCGTATCCGCCGGCACGGCATGTTGCGTTAAAGAAGAAACAATCGCCGTTGCCACCGCCATATCACAGGCAGGTTCCGTTACACGCATACCGCCCGCCACATTTAAATAAATATCTTTGTTTGCCAACGAAATACCGCATCGGGCTTCCAAAACCGCCAATACCATTGCCAATCGATTAGAATCCCACCCGACAACGGCGCGGCGCGGTGCCGATCCGCTTTGAGGTGCCACAAGCGCTTGTATTTCCACCAACATCGGACGCGACCCTTCAATACCCGCATACACACAACTGCCGGCAATGTTTCCGCGCCGTTCCGCCAAAAATAACGCCGACGGATTCGGCACTTCCCGTAACCCTTCTTCGCCCATTTCAAAAACGCCGATTTCATCGGTTGCACCGAATCGATTTTTAACCGATCGCAAAATGCGAAAATGATGTCCTCTGTCACCTTCAAAATATAAAACCGTATCAACCATATGCTCTAAAACACGCGGTCCCGCTAACGTGCCTTCTTTGGTAACATGTCCGACCAAAAACAAAACAAAATTTCGGCGTTTTGCCAAACGAATCAATTCATGCCCCGCCGCGCGCACCTGTCCCACCGTACCGGGTGCCGAATCAATGGTATCGGTAAACATGGTTTGAATGGAGTCAATCACAACTATATCGGCAGAATCGGTTCTGTTCAAAGTAGCCACAATATCGCGCACGTTTGCCGTTGCAGCTAAATCAACGACCTCATGCGCTAATCCCAAACGCATGGCACGCAACCGCACCTGATCAACCGATTCTTCCCCCGAAATGTAAACACATTTTGTCGGCACACCCGTTTTGTTTACACCGCGTGATAATTTCGCAACGGCTTGCAACAAAAGCGTTGATTTTCCGATTCCCGGATCACCGCCGACCAAAATGACCGAACCGGGTACCAATCCGCCGCCGCAAACTCTGTCGAGCTCCGCTATTTGTGATTTTAATCGAAACAATGTTTCGGGCGCACCGCGCAAATCGGAAAATTGAATTTGTTTGCCGCCTTGCCCTCCGGTTGCCGTCGGACTTGTTTTTTCCGGCAATGCTTCTTCAACAATGGTATTCCATTCGCCGCAGGCATTGCATTTTCCTTCCCAGCGCGGATAAACGCTGCCGCAATTTTGACACACGAACCGTGATGTTTTTTTTACCATTATTTTTCGGCCTTTACTTCCACATTAATCGGACCGTTCGCATTACCTGCCACAAACTGCCGAACATAGGGGTTTGTTGTTTTATCCAAATCTTTAACGGTACCGACCCAAATAATTTTTCCTTCATATAACATGGCGATTCTGTCGGCAATTTTACGAGCGGAACTCATATCGTGTGTAATGGTTAAAGCCGTTGCACCCAAAGTTTTAACGGTTGAAACAATCAATTCATTAATCACATCGGACATAATCGGATCAAGCCCCGTTGTCGGTTCATCAAAGAAAATAACCGCCGGGTTTGTGGCAATGGCACGCGCTAATCCGACACGTTTTTTCATACCGCCCGACAAATCGGCGGGATAAACTTCGGCAACCGATTTATTTAAACCGACCGATGCCAATTTTTCAATGGCAATTTCTTTGGCTTTATCTCGATTGAGCTTTTGATTTTGCAACAATGAAAACGCAACATTTTCCCACACGTTTAAGCTGTCAAACAACGCACCGCTTTGAAACAGCATCCCGATTTGCGACCGTAAAGCTTCCTGTTCTTTTTGCGGCAACGCGTTTACTTTTTTACCGTCAATTTCAATATATCCCTCATCAGGGTTTAACAATCCCAAAATACATTTTAACGTAACGGATTTGCCGGTACCCGACCCCCCGATAATAACAACCGATTCTCCTTCATAAATATCTAAATTAACGCCGTCTAATACCTTTTTATCCCCAAAACCTTTTTTAACGTTGACTAATTTGATTTTGGATTTTTGAACCGATTTTGTTTTTTTTAAAAAAGCCATTGAAGCCTCCTAAACGGAAAAGAACAATTCTGTTAAAATGTAGTTAAAGATTAAAATTAAAATACTGGAAGAAACAACGGCATTCGTGGTAGCCTGACCGACCCCTTGCGCACCGCCTTGCGAATGAAATCCGTTATAACAGCCGAGTAAAGTAATGATAAATCCGAAAACGGAAGCTTTTGTCAGACCGGAAATAATATCCATCGGTTTTAAATATTGCCATGTGCTGATTAAGTAGGTTGACGCATTAAAATCAAGCTTTGAAATACCAATCATATAACCGCCGCAAATACCGATAACATCACCGATTAAGACCAATACGGGTAACATTAATATACCGGCAATTACGCGGGGAACAATTAAATATTTAAACGGGTTTGTGGAAAGCGTTGCCAACGCATCAATTTGTTCGGTCACGCGCATTGTTCCGATTTCTGCCGCCATTGCCGCACCGATTCGACCGGCAACCATCAATCCTGCCATAACGGGTGCCAATTCACGCGTGACGGCAACCAAAACCACCATGGCAACGGCACCTTCCGCCGAAAATTGCGAAAACCCCGAATAAGTTTGCAAAGCAATGACCATACCGGCAAAAAGTGTTGTTAAGGCAACCACCGGTAAGGAATAAAAGCCGATTTCAATAAATTGTTTTAAAAATGCCTTACCGTAAAACGGCGGCGTAACGCAGTGATGTATTGTTTCAAAGGCGAACAAACCCAATTCACCCGCCGATTTTAAAAACTTTAAAACGACGTGTCCCAACTTGTTCACAAACTGTATTGTTTTATTCACGGATTAATCCTTTCCTGTTTTTTTCAAACTATATCCTTTCTTCGAAAAAAAAGCAAACAAAAAGTGAAAAAACACCCTTAAAAACCTTTTTTTAAGCCGTTGAAACACGCAAAAAATAAATTTTGATTAAGTAATCACATCAGGGCGCGTACGTCCCGTATAAGATTCCATTTGAACCAACTGTGTAAAAATTTCTTGAAGCGGTTGCAAATAACTTGTTGCGCTTTCGTACATGCGTGTCGGATTTTTCTCATGTTTCATATAATAAACGCGCAACGTTGCACCCGAACTCCCCGTACCCGACAATCGCCAAAAAATGCGACTGTTATCATCAAATAAAATGTAGTCACCTTGATTTTTTGCCGTTTCCCGTGTTACGGGATCCGTATAATTAAAAACACCGATTTCTTTAATTTTATGCCCGTTTACAACTGTTCCGATTAAATTGTTCGCGCCGACTTCATAAGCTGTAAGCATATTATGCACGGAAACTGTTTCCAGTCCTTCATAGCTTTGGGTGGAAGTGTAAACTCGCCCGAATTGATGCCATAATTCTTCATTTAATTCCTGCACCGATTTTTGCGTGACGGCTAATATGTTTAACCAAAACAAAATTGCCCAGATACCGTCTTTCTCACACAAATGGAACGAACCCGAGCCGAAACTTTCTTCGCCGCAAAACGAAATTTTACGGGCGTTCAACAGAGAGGAAAAATACTTCCACCCCGTCGGGGTTGCATAGCAGGGCAGATTTTTTTTCGCCGCAACAAAGTCAACGGCGGTTGCCGTTGGCATGGAACGGGCAACACCGTAAATACGATTGGCATAAAACGGTATTTGATCGGCGTATTGCGTTAAAATTGCCAAGCTGTCAGACGGCGTGACGAAAAACTTTTTTCCCAAAATCATATACCGATCACCGTCACCGTCGGAAGCCGCTCCGAAATCAGGCGCATCATCGGCAAACATTTTTTCCACAAACGCATGGGCATACGTTAAGTTCGGTTCGGGATGAAGTCCGCCGAAATCGGGCAACGGTTTTGAATGAATAACCGTTCCCGCAGGTGCGCCGAGCAGTTTTTCAAAAATATGAACGGCATAAGGTCCCGTTACGGCGTTCAAAGCATCATACGCCATTCGAAATCCGTTTTGAAACAGCTTTTTTATAGCATTGAAATCAAAAATTTCTTGCATATACAGGGCATAATCTTCAACCGAATCCACCACTTCGACAACGGTTGATCCGATCAGTTGTTCGCCGATTTCGGATAAATTGACTTCGGGAATATCGCATGTCCAATAATGGTCAATGACTTTTGCTTTTTCCGATATTTTATCGGTAACTCCTTGTGGCGCGGGCGCTCCTTGCGCCGTATCAAACTTAATACCGACATCGCCTTCCGCTCCGCCCGGATTATGACTGGCAGATAAAATAATGCCGCCGAAAGCTTTTCGTTTTACAATTAAATGCGAAGCTGCCGGCGTTGATAAAATACCGTTTTGTCCGATAATTAATCGTCCGAATTGATTGGCAACGGCAAGGCGAATAATGGATTGAACGGCAACATCGTTAAAATACCGCCCGTCGCCTCCGATAACGAGCGTTTTTCCCTCAATGTCGCTTAAAGCGTTAAAAATGGATTGTACAAAGTTTTCAAGATAATTTTTTTGCTTAAAAACACTTGTTTTTTTTCTCAAACCCGATGTTCCGCACACCTGATCGATAAAAGGGCTTGTTTGAACCGTTTTAATTTCCATAATCCCTCCGTTTTTTAACTTCTGTCTTTTTTATATTGTTCGTTAAGTGAAATTATCAACCTCATTTAAGAAAATATTTTGCAAAAGATCCGTAATTTCTTGTTTTGCCGTTACCGCCGAAGATGAAATCGGCATATTTAATCCGTTTTCTTTGAAATCAAGCATTGTTAAGCCTTTTAAAAACAATTCCCGATAAATCACCCGTTCGGATATGCCTTTTGCAACGGTATAATGAATGCGGCGCGCCAAAGCATTTAATAAAACAATCATTAATTGTGTGTTGCGACTTTTGGTATGGGTTAAGCGATTGCGAACAACCACCCAATGCAGTGACGGTTTTCGTTCCAACATACGCTGTTGGCGCAATGACCAAACAACTTGTGCAAAATGGCTGGGACCTTTAATTTTCAAGGTATTTGTATCAACTTGTGCCAACACGTCCAAATCAATTAAACTGTCATTTAAAGGCGTGACCAAAATATCGGCAGATTTAATGGCTTCTTGCGTTAAATCATTCACGTTTCCCGGGGTATCGATTACAATAAAATCAGCCGTATTCTTTGCTTTTTCGATTTCTCCTTTTAACGTGTAAATGCGCGCGGTTTCATCATTCCAAAGCAAATGTTTCGTCAGCGGTAACGATACCTGTTGCGTTTGTGCAAACATTTTACGATTTTCCATATAATGCGAAAGCGTTCCTTGAGGAAAATCCAAGTCAACGGATACAACTTTTTTGCCGACTCGTAAGAGTGCCACAATAATGTGCATGGCAAGCGTTGATTTTCCCGTTCCGCCTTTTTCATTTGCAAAAACAATAATTTGAGCCGACATTTCTTTACCCCTTTTGTTGGTTTATTTTCATAATATCTGATGATATTTAATTTTTCATTCTTTGTCAAGCACTCTGCTTCAAAAACTTTTTTTTTATTGACTTTAAAAGCGTGATTGATATAATAAAAGTGTTTGATTTTTACCAACGAAAGGATTTATCATGACAAAGTTAATTTTATGGGATTGGGACAATACGCTTGTTGATACTTTCGGCGCTATTTTCGCCGCACAGAATGTTATGCGTCAAACATTCGGTCTTGCGCCATGGACAAAAGAAGAATCGGCGGCGGCAATGAATAAATCGGGACGGAATCTGATTAAAGATATTTTCGGGGAAGAAAAAGCTGCTGCCGCGCGGGAGGTTTATTTAAACGCTTATGCCAAAAGCGCTTCTCAAATCAGTTTAAAACCGAATGCCATTCCCGTTTTGGAAAAAGTCAAAGCAAACGGATATATTAACATTTTGGCAAGCAACAAAGCAGGCAGTATTTTAAGAAACGAGGCGCATACTTTAAACGTTGATCATTATTTTGATCGCATTATCGGTGCGGAAGACAC
>CANQKV010000060.1 GCA_947624545.1 uncultured Alphaproteobacteria bacterium
GTTGCGGGGGTGGGATTTGAACCTCACGACCTCCAGGTTATGAGCCTGGCAAGCTACCGGACTGCTCTACCCCGCGATGAACGGATGTATTATATTCTCTTTTCTCATCATTGTCAAGAGTTTTTTTATAATACCCGAAAAATTATTTCTGATAAAAATTTATCTTTCTCAAAACGGCTTAAATTATTTTATTTTAAAAATTAAACCCAATGCTTTTCAGCCACTTTTCAACGGCAGTTTGTGTCTGCTCTTGATTTTTTTGTGCCATACTTCCTAAAATATCAAAACCGAATAACATTTCTTTCGGATTCGCCGTTTTTTTAATTTTTTCATCAATTTCCCCGAAACCGCTGCCTTCATGCGTCACAAAAGGAATCAGTGTTTTATGCGTAAAATCATGATTTTCCAAGAATGTATAACAAATCATCGGTAAATCGCCCCACCAATTCGGAGCGCCGAGAAAAACGGTATCATAGTCGTTAAAATCCAACAAATCAACTGCCAACTCGGGACGAGCATTTTGCTTTTTTTCACGTAAAGCCATCTCTGTTAAAGCTTTATATGTTTTCGGATAACAATCATTTTTCGGTTTTAACTCAAACAACGGGATATTCAGAGTATTTGAAATACTTTTCGCGACAAGTGCCGTATTTCCCTTTTCAACAACCCCCACACCATATTGTTCACCGTTTCTTGAAAAATACACAACAATCGAATGAGACATATTTCTTTTCCTTTCAATAAAAAACGCCGCTTAAACTTTATTTAAACGGCGCTTTCTTTTTTATCGTTCAGTCTTTCTTTTTTGGGGCTTCGAACGTTGTTTATTCGGCTTTATTCTTTTTGTTGATACCGATTTCCCCGTTCTTTTTTGAACAGCCCTTGTTTGAAGCGGTTTTTTTCGTTCTATGACTTTTGAAGCTTGTTGTTCCGTTTTTACGGAAGTTTCGTTGGTATGTTCAACCTCTTCTTCACTTGAAACAACAAATTTTTGTGTCACGTCATCTGCTTCAACCGTTCTTAATTGTTTTTTCAAAACGCCTGCCGCAAATAAAGTGATAAACGCCGAAAGAACAATTATCCACATAAGCGGATAAGCCGGTACGGCAACATATCCCGATAAGGAACAAACGATTGTACCAATCCAGAGAATCGCCCAAGGAAGAACCAAAGCCCTGCCCCAACTGCCCGCAGTCATTTCACGGTTGAAAAAGAAGCCGAAAATCAGTGTTAAAAGATATGCAATCAAAAACGAAACAAGACCGACAATTAAGGAAGCAAACCCGATAATAACGCTGATAATTGTCAACAAAAGAGTGACGAAATTACGAATCATATCATGCGTAATGACCGTATTTTCCATTTCAGGTATTTCATAAGCATGTACTTCGCCCTCGCTTTGTGTATAGATTTTCTTTGCCGTCACATATGTAAAAACATCCGACGGAATGGAATCAACATCATCAACCGTTGTATTGGCAATAATATAAATATCTTCTTCATCGGGTGTAATGGCAGGAATAGTCCACACAACATTATCAAGAATCGGCTCTACAATTCGCCCGTCTTGAATTTTAACAACCGGTAATGTTTCAATAAATGAATCGACATCGTTGGTATTGATTTGCATACGCAAAACAAGTCCTGACAATATGGCAACTGCCAATCCTGCCAAAAATGAGAATAAAAATGCAAACTTCATACCAATACCGCGTCCGCCGGTAATATAATTACAATATCCTGTTTTAAAACTGCACTGACACATTTTCATATCCTTTCATTATGTTAAAGCGCACAATTAATATATGACAGAAAAATTTTTTAATCAACATTTTTTTTAATAACACGTTCGTTTATTTCCTTTTCTTTAATTTGGACGATTTAACCCTCCCGAAGAAGTATTGTCATACACGCAATATGTTTGAACCAATCCTTTTACATCCTCACGAATATCTTCATCATTTGTGGAATTATCAGGAGCATCAGACTTTAAAAATTTAATTGTCCAACTTCCGCTGCTTTTTAAATGCGCTCTTTCACCGCCGGAAATGGTTATTTTAAAATCAGCATTCTGAACATCTAAATTCTGATCTTCCTCCGTTGTAATTTTAACAGAGCCGATGTTTCCGCCCCCTTCCGGCACTTCAATTTCTTCCGTTTTTAATTTAGTGTTAATCTCATCTTTTGAAATCGTTGACTTATTTTCCCACTTTGTGGGCGTTACGATAACGGCAGGCGCATAATGAGTCGGGCATCGAGGAGCAGAAATAGTTTCTTTACCCGTTATTTCATAAATATCGCGGCTGATATAATTCGGTAAAATTTCACTTAACCGTGCGCCGCCGCGCGAATCGAGTTTAATATCGTTCATCACAGACGTATAAGCCGGATCAACTTTATAATTTTCATCTGTATCTGTATTTTTAGCCTTTAAGCTGGATTTCAAGCCTTGATTTGTCATTGTCATCGTTTCTTCGGTTTCGGAATCACCCGTTTCTCCTTTGGCAATAATTTCACCTTTACCGTTTATAACAACTTTTTCATTTCCCGTGTTATCGTACACAACAATTTTATTCCCTGCGGAATCATCTGTTTCGGCAGTCGGATCGGCATGAAATAAACCGATAGCTTTTTTTGAGCCGTCGGCTGCCTGCCCGACCATTAAATTGTTTTTAACATAAACATCGCCTTTTGCTTTGGTATCTGAAGGAGAAACACTGCCCACCCAAAACAAAGGATCACAGCCGTTTTCACCTGCGTCATAAATTTTATCGTCAGTGGCGGTATAGCCCTCTTCGGCACTGTAATTTCCCGTTTGATTATGTTTCAGCTCATAACAATTTTTATTTGTATGCCCGACCGAAAAATAATTCCAAGCATGCAAATCTTGCAAAGCTAATTTCTCGGGCAAGGCTACCAAGCTGGCAGAATAATCTTCAAACGTTACTTCCGGCACATATGTATCCATTCCCGTTGTTGCCAA
This sequence comes from uncultured Alphaproteobacteria bacterium, assembly GCA_947624545.1. Lineage (GTDB taxonomy): Bacteria > Pseudomonadota > Alphaproteobacteria > CAAHEQ01 > UBA3637 > RGIG4140. The sequence goes on from CANQKV010000060.1 coordinate 2,984, forward strand.
ATAAACATTCTTCGCTATCTTACACCAACCTCCTATATCTGTCATACCCCAGCCGCCGGCAACACCGTTAATATTTTCACCTTGACAGATAGCACCGTCAGCACCGATTAAATTGGCAATACGTGCCGCTCTTTTTAAACCGAGCGATGAAGGCATGGCATCTTTACCGGGAACAATATATCCTTGCAAAAACTCATCCGTATTTTTGCATAAATAAAAATAATAACCACCGTCATCAGGATCCATTTCAATAACTTCATTTCCGTAAGGCAAATATGCTTCAATATCATGACGATAAACACCGGCGTCAATACATTCCTCACTGCCAAAATCACGCAACAACCGCGCTCTTTCTGATAAAATAAACGCGGAAAAGCCCTCTTTTAGCGTTCTGATTTCAGAAGCAATATTAATATTTTCCACTTCTTCGTTTCGCGTCATAACCTGACGAAACAATAAAGGTCCCATCACACCCAACAAGGCAATAACGGCAATGACCTCAACAAGAACAGACCCTTGCTCATTTTTTTTCTCATTAAGCTTATTCATTTGTTCTCCTTTGTAAATAATTGTTTTTCTTCGGCGATTGAAAGTCTCCGATTTTATTCAGATAACGGAGCGTATTTGATTTATAAATACGCGGCAAACCGAATAAATCAAAAGTGTTGATTTTTACACTGCTGTCTTCCGGCGAACGATTATAAACCAAGAAATTATATAAAACATAATCTGATGAAACGCCACCTAAAACAAGTGAAGTTCCTTTTATGAAACCGATTTCCGATTCAAACGAGCCTTCTTGCTTTAATTCTCCGTCAACATACAATTTATGTCCGCCAGCATTTAAAACATAATCAATTTGGTGCATTCGGTTAACAGAAACCTCTGCCGATAAAGAATATGTCTTTCCGTTGCTTGATAAAGTTATTGTTAACTGATTACCGCTTGAATAGTGCGCCCGAAGATAATTGTTTGCATCGGTCGATCCGTTTGTCTGTGTTTCGAAAACCGTATAATTTCCGCTGTTAAACAAAGCAAAGAACGAAACGGTTGACGGCACACCTAACACATCGGTATTATTTGAATCAAACCATCCGAAAGGAATGGAAACACTTCTGCCCTTATTGAAATAAAAACCGTTTGCATGGCAAAGCGAACTGGTTTTCGCACAGGAGGGATTCCATCTTTCATTAGCGCTTATACCTTTAATTTCGGCAGCATTTCCGACGGCATTTTTTTCTTTTACCAAATTAAGCCAACCGTCATCGGGTATGTTTCCGGAATGTTCAAGTTGAAATGTATCATCGGGTAGCTGATTAACGGTACCGTCCAACAATACTTTTAAACCCAACCGCGGATAAGGATCATTTACAGGCGTCATGCAAAACAGCAATTCACGCTTATTGTTCAAATCCGATCCGACCAGAACGCGTCCGTTACTGTGATTGTTAAAATATCCGCTCTTTAACAAGTCGATAAAATCTTTGGGAACCGTTCGCGTTAAATGATGCGAGTTGTTAACAAAATAACGCCCTGTTTTATCATCATAGTACAAGAAACCGCAATCGGGATTTCCTTTCGTGCGCTTTAACAGCGCCGCTTCCCACAACAATGTTTTTCCGCGCATATAAGGTCTGTCCAATTCATCGGGAACGGGACCGTATGTCATAACATATTTTGTTGTTGCCGCTCTGCAATCGGTTAATTTTGCTTCTGTGTATTCATTCGAATCCGTATATTTTCTCTCGGGTTGATTAAAACACGTCAAAAGGCTGACAAATCCTGAACTGAAATCAATAATATCGTCACTTTGCGCGCCACTGTTAACACTCGGACGAAAATTGTTTGTTTGAACGGAAGAAATACCTTCCGGTAAAAACGAATCAATCGGGCTTTGATCCGAATCGGAATGTGATAAAAGCAGTATGGAAATTTTATCGGACGAACCCGTTGAAACCGGTGTCAATTTATTCGTTATATGATTAATGGCAATTACCGCTTCGCGGGCATAATCTTTTGCTGCCTGATGTTGTGTCACGAAACCGGCAACATATGCTTCTGACGAAGGCATATAAACCGTTGAAATCTTTGTATCATACGGATAAAGCATATAATACATAATGCCGAGAATAAATGCAAGTACCGTTCCCCAAAAGATCATTTAAAAAAACCTCATTTCAATATTATATTTTATATTATAGCAGTTTTAATTGTAACAGTAAATATTTTTTTTCATTAAAATGTATTTTTTTTCTTCTTTTTTACAAAATAAAGCGGTTGAAACGCATTTTGAAAAGACTTATATGGATTTAAAAGGAGAAAAAAATGACACACTCGACTTCAACGCAAACAAATTCAAACTCATCGGAAAAAGAAAATAAAAACATTACTTTTCAACCGCTTTTAAAAATTTCCCGTACGGAACAACTTGTCATTACGCATCAGGAAATTTTAAACATCAGTTATGAGCAAGAAACCGTGGTTGTTACAAAAATACCCGAAGAAAAACCAAGCACTTTTGAACAAAAAAACATTCATTTGGCAAATGCCCGAAAAAATTTAGATAAAACGTTTGAAAAACATCATCGGATTCGTGAGAAAAAATCGGAAGACGAAAGCGGTATCAATTCGGGATTGGACTGTTCGGGGCAAGGAATGTGTCAGCCGAACATTGAGCCTTCCGATAACGATACCCTGCAATCTGTTTTGCTTAAAGCCAACCGACAAGAGCGAAAAAAGAAAATAAAAGAGCGTTTAAGCAAAAACAACGGCAATAAAACTTAATCATAAATACTGTCGGCATAATCTTTGGCTTCTTCCGCCGCTTCTTCTTTTGACAGCTTCTCTTGCGGTACTTGTTTTTTATCTTTCACATAATAAACATGCGGATAAAAAGCACCCTCAGGCGATTGCGGCGAAGAAACACGTCCGCACCCGACACAAAAGAAAATCAAACACAACGAACAAAAAGCAGTCATTATTTTCATAATCTCTCCTTACATAATTTCCGGAATTTCCAATCCGATGATTCGCGCCATATCGAAAGCAATACGATAAGCCGTTGCCGTTAACAAAAATCGTGTGAAGCGAATCGATTTATCTTTGGCACCGCGAATCGGGCAATCGTGATAAAACACATTAAAATCTTGAATTAATTTATAAAGATAATCACAAATCACATGCGGCGCTTCATTTTGATAGGCTGTTTGAAAAAACTCGGGCATTTGATAAAGCCGTATTAAAAGCGCACGCTCCGCCGATTCGGTTAAAACCATTTGACAGCCTTTAAAAACAGCAGCGTTCGGCATTTTTGACAAAACCGATTTCATACGCACCAAACCATAAAGAATATAAGGCGCCGTTTTTCCCTCCAACGCCGTCATTTTCTCAATATCAAACACATAATTGCGCATGCGTTCGTTCATCAAATCGGTATATTTAATAGCGCTGACGGCAATTTTTTGAGCAATTATCTCTTTTTTTCGCGCACTTAATTTGGCGGCATTTTTACTTTCCTGTACTTTTTTCATCGAGGCTTGAACGGCTTCATTCAACAACCGTTCCAACGTCATTACACCGCCGTCTCTTGTTTTAAAGGGTTTATTGTCCGCCCCCGTAATGGTTCCGAAACCTAAATGCAACAATTCTGTTTTCGGAACTAATTTCAGCTTACGGGCAGCCGAAAAAACCTGCTCAAAGTGCAGTGCCTGACGCGCATCGACCACATATAAAATGCGATTCGGATGATAATCTTCCATACGCGCCTCAATGGTTGCCAAATCGGTTGCACCGTACATCACGGCGCCGTCGGATTTAACCATAATTAACGGCGGCAGTTTGTTTTTTGTGGTCACGCTTTTGCCGAGTTTAATCACCTCTGCCCCGTTATCCGACTTTAAAACACCTTGTTTTTTCAATCGTTTAATCATTTTCTGCAAGCGATTGTTCACACTGCTTTCGCCCAACCATAAATCAAAATGCACATCAAGTTTTTGATAATTTTTCTTAATTTCCCGAACGGATAAATTAAGGATTTGACGCCATAATGCCCGATATCCCTTATATCCGTTTTGCAGTAAACGGGTATTTTCTTTGGCGCGCGCCAAATACGCTTCGTCATTTTTCGATTTTTGACTGGCAATCGGATACATTTCTTCCAAATCTTTTTCCGTAAACGGAACAACAACTTTTGAAGCGTGATAATTTTCCGAAAAGAAAGGTAAATCGGGATAACGCTCCTGAATTTCGGCAATTAAAAGCCCGATCGGCAATCCCCAATCACCCAAATGAATATCACCGACAATAAAATCATCGGCATATTGATGAATGCGCTTAATTGCTTCACCGATAACCGCCGGACGCAAATGCCCCACATGTAACGCTTTGGCAACATTCGGTCCGCCGTAATCAATAACAATTCGTTGCGCTTTTGTTGAGCGCCGATAACCGTTTTTTCCTTTTTTAAACAAGCGAAACGATTGAATTAAAGCTTCATCACTCAACCGCATATTAATAAAGCCCGGACCGTCAACCGACACGGCGGAAAAAAACGAATCCGTTTTTAAAACATCGGCAATTCGGGCTGCAATTTCACGCGGATTTTTCTTTTCTTTTTTTGCCAGCTGTAACGCTCCGTTTGATTGATAATCGCTGATATCCTTTCGATCGGAAAGCCCCGTTAAAGTGAGCGCTTTATCATATCCGCAAACTTTAAAAGCATTTTGAACTTTTTTCTCGACAATCGTGAGCAAACTCATTTCTTTCTCCTTATTAAAAAAAATTTATCTGATTATAGCCTTAAA
>CANQKV010000061.1 GCA_947624545.1 uncultured Alphaproteobacteria bacterium
TTTACCGCCAAAACACCGAATATCTTTTTGGAAATCGATCGGCTGAAAGCCGAATCGATGCAAGTACCGTTAACAAATATTTTCTCGGCGTTGGAAAATTATCTCGGCTCGGGATATGTCAACGATATTAACTTCGGTACCCAAGTCAACAAGGTGATTGTGCAATCCGATTGGAAATATCGGAAAGATATTGACAGTCTGCGCAACATTTATGTGCCGAATCAAGACGGACAAATGGTTCCCTTAAATGCTTTCGTATCGTTAAAACCGATTTTATCGCCGCGGCAAATTATTCGTTACAATCAATATCCCGCCTCGGGTGTTACGGTTATGCCGGCGCCCTCCGCAACATCGGGTGAAGCCATGAACTTAATCGAAGAAATGGCAAAAACCGATTTACCGCGCGAATACGCTTACGAATGGTCGGATATGAGTTATCAGGAAAAACACAACCAAGGACAAATTACCTATTTAATTTTATTGGCGGTTGTGTTTGCCTATTTGTTTTTGGTGGCGCAATACGAAAGCTGGACGGTTCCCATTCCCGTGTTAATGTCGGTTGTGGTGGCTGTAAGCGGCGGATTAATCGGTTTGTGGATAACAGGTTTACCTTTAAGCATTTATGCCCAACTGGGGCTTGTGTTACTCATCGGACTGGCTGCCAAAAACGCCATTTTAATTGTGGAGTTTGCCAAAGAAGAGCGCTTGAAAGGTGTTTCTATCGGCGAATCGGCGTTAAAAGGCTTATCGGTGCGGTTTCGGGCAGTTTTAATGACGGCATTTACCTTTATTTTAGGTGTGTTTCCGTTAATTGTTGCAACGGGAGCGGGTGCCGCCAGTCGACGTGCCATTGGCGTTCCCGTGTTTTACGGTATGCTGATCGGAACAGTCATCGGGTTATTGCTCATTCCGTTGCTTTATGTTTTAGTGCAAACCATAGCCGAAAAAACGAAAAAGAAGAAGTAAAAGCCTTTATTTTCAAGCTGAAAGCAACCAAAACATTGTTCAAGATTTTATGAACGATGGGCAAACGCACCGTTCTTTTTTTCATTTTTTAATTTAAATCTTCAATCAATCCCAAAGAACCGTCACTCATAATGCGATAAGTTTCTTTTTCCCCGTACGGATTTAAAAATACCGCCACGGATTCATTATGTGATAATAATTGATATATCTCATTTGTTTTTTGCCTGATATACAAATTATCGGATTCCCATAAAAAATGATCCACAAAATCAAAATGCTTCACATAAAGTGTTCCTTCGGGCAGTGTTTCCGATGTGCATTGTCGCCGATATGTTAAATCCAACACATACAAATCAACAAACTTTGCCGCCACGGGCGATATCATCATTTTTGCCATTAATTCACAATTCGTCGACGAATCGACTTCTTCTTTTGAAATACCGAAACGCGACAACAAACGCGCACTGATAATTTTACGCACGGTTTTAATGTTTTGATAATATTCCTCACTATGCGAGCGATGACGCCGTAACCGAATCAACGGTTCGTTAATCATACCGAGTTTTCCGCCCGCAAGCCGGATTTTTGACCAAAAATCATAATCTTCCGCCGATATTAATTCTTCATTATAGCGAATATGGTGCGAACGCACAAAATTTAAATCATAAACTGCTAAATTCGTATAGTAATTGGCAAAATTAAAAATAATTTCCCAACGTTTCGGCGGAACCCAATTATTAATTCCCTCTTTTCCCATTTCATAATAAACACTGTTGACAACCTGATAATCGGGATGCTTTTGAAAAAAGCGCATTGATTTTTGAAGTCTGTCCGATTCGGAAAAATCATCACTGTCCATAATGGCAACGTATTTTCCCTTTGCCGAATCCATTCCGCGATTGCGCGAATAAGAAATACCCCTGTTTTTATCGTTTTGAATCAGGCGAATTCGCTTATCTTTCTTTTGATAATCCCGAATAAGGGAAACGGAACCGTCGGTTGAGCCGTCATCAACAATAATAAATTCAAAATTCTGATACGTTTGATTTAAAATCGATTCGATTGAGCGCGGCAATAAATCAATGCGGTTATATGTAGGCATCACAACGGAAATTGTCGGCAAATGATAACAAACCCGAGCGTACCATAAAGAAACAACTCCGAAAAAAATAATGATGACGGCAAAAATTTTTCTTTTCATTCAACACTTATCCGACAGATAACACATATCATAAAATAAACACACTGTCAACAAGAAGTCTTATTTCATCAGGCACGCCCGAAACCGGAAGATAAAAACGCCGATTGAATTCCAAGCGAATGCAAAGCACTGTCCCACCGACTGGCATACGGCGTATGAAACAAAATCTCATCCGATTCTTCGGCCGTCAACCAAATATTATTCATAATTTCATCTTCCAACTGTCCGGCAGCCCAACAAGCCCGTCCCATAACAATCAAATAATCACTCGGTCCTTTATCCCAAGCAATATCTGCTAAAATATCCTGCGTGGAAGTGAGCGACAGCTTCGGCGAAACAGTGCGTGTCGACTCCACCTTATATTCCGATGAATGCAACACAAACCCGCTGGAAAACTTATCCGGCCCGCCGACCAATAATGTCGGTTGCTTTTTCAAAGTCAGATGATCAATTTTCAACTGTTCCAACAATTCACTGAACGACATTTGCACCGCCGGACGATTAATAACCAATCCGGCAGCTCCTTTGGGCGTGTGTTCATAAATATAAATAACCGCTTTTTCGAATCTTAAATCATCAATATTCGGCATGGCGACCAAAAAACGACCGCTTAACGAAACAAAGGGTGTTATTTTTTTAATGTTCACCGGGTTCTTCATTGTCATTATACTGTACAATTCCGCCAAAATCCGAATCGTTTTGTTCATTTAATTCGGGATCGTTTTCCAAAATTTCCAGTTCGTCGGGACCCAAATCATCTTCGGAAAGAGGCACATCTTCCGTCATTTTCAATAATGTTTCTTCATCAAGCGATTCTTCATCGGCAACAGAAGCTTCGGTTTCTTTTGCCATTTTCAATAACTGTTTTGTTTTCGATTCTTCATAAGAATCAAGCGAATAACTTTCCTTACATTTCGGACAAGCAAAATTTTGTTTGCCGAGATCATAGAAAAAAGTACCGCATTTTAAGCACTTACGCTTTGTTCCCCATTCTGATTTTGCCATAATGACCTCCATTTTAAAAAAAAGACTTGTTATTTGTGCCTTTTACATGTTATGTTAAATTTGTCAATAAAAATTTGCGAAATTGAAGGAAAAAAATGAAAATGAATATTATTGCAATCGACGGCAGCTCGGCAACGGGCAAAGGAACTCTGGGAACAAAACTCTCTGAAACGCTTGATTTTGCTTACTTAGATACCGGTGCGCTCTATCGCGGAATCGGCTATGAACTGCTTAACGCGGGAAAACAACCCGCCGATGAAACAACGGCCGTTACCATTGCAAAATCGTTTCCGACCGAAAAAATGCTCAAATTACAAAACGAATCGGCGATTCGCAATGAAACAATCGGAAAAGCCGCTTCAATCGTGTCGGCAATTCCTGCCGTCAGGGAAGCTTTGTTTCAATTTCAACGTCGCTTTGCCGAACACCCCGTTCATCCCGACGGAACCCCCGCAAAAGGCGCAATTCTGGACGGTCGCGACATTGGAACGGTCATCTGTCCGGATGCCAAATGGAAGATTTTTTTAACCGCTCGTGCAGAAATTCGTGCGCAAAGACGATATAAAGAGTTGCAATTAAAAGAAAAGTGTGTTATATACGAAACCGTTTTATCGGATATTCTTTCGCGTGACAAGCGAGACAGTGAACGAGCAACCGCTCCGTTAAAGCCTGCTGACGACGCGTTTATATTGGATACTTCCGATTTAACCCCGAATGACGTATACACCCGCGTGATTCGGTATATTAACGGGGTGGATTAAAAAGTCCCTGACAAAAGTCAGCGGCCAACCAAAATTATATTTTAAGGAAAATTAAATGGAAAAACAAGAAAACCAATCCACAGTCGAAGACTTTGGTGCGATGTTAGATGAGTTTATGGGAAAAGGCGCTTTACAAGGCAAAGTTGTTTCCGGTAAAATCGTGGGCTTTGATGATGATATGGTCATCGTTGATGTCGGTTTAAAATCGGAAGGACGGATTCCCGTTTCCGAATTCGGCATTCAAAATTTAAATTTAGGCGATGAAATCGATGTTTTTATTGATCGCTATGAAGATAAAAACGGCAATGTCGTTTTATCGCGTGAAAAAGCGCGTCGGGAAGAAGCGTGGGGCGATTTGGAAAAATCCATGGAAAAAGGCGAACACGTTATCGGTACGATTTTCGGACGTGTCAAAGGCGGTTTTACGGTCGATTTAAACGGTGCCACGGCATTTTTGCCCGGCAGCCAGATTGATGTTCGTCCGATTCGCGATGTAACCCCGTTAATGGGTGTTGCGCAACCGTTTGCCTTGTTAAAAATGGACAGAGTACGCGGCAATATCGTTGTCTCACGTCGGGCTGTTTTGGAAGAAACACGCGCCGAACAACGCTCGGAAATCATCAAGAATTTGTCAGAAGGACAAGTTGTTGAAGGAACGGTTAAAAATATTACCGATTACGGCGCCTTTATTGATTTAGGCGGTATTGACGGATTATTGCACGTAACGGATATTTCATGGAAACGCATTACGAATCCGGCGGAAGTTTTATCCATCGGACAAACGGTCAAAGTGCAAATTGTGAAGTTTAACACGGATACCGGTCGTATTTCTCTCGGAATGAAGCAGTTGGAAAATGATCCGTGGGTCGGCGTTAATGAACGCTTCCCGTTGGGTTCCACCTTCAAAGGCAAAATCAACAATATTACCGATTACGGCGCATTTGTTGAATTGGCTCCGGGTGTTGAAGGCTTGATTCACGTTTCGGAAATGAGCTGGACAAAGAAAAATGTTCATCCGAGCAAAATTGTTTCGTTAAGTCAGGAAGTGGAAGGCGTTGTTTTGGATGTTGACGAATCAAAACGGCGTATTTCTTTGGGTATGAAACAAATTCAGGAAAATCCGTGGAAAACATTTGCCGAAACACATAAAGTCGGCGATATCATTGAAGGCGAAATTAAAAATATGATTGAATTCGGTATTTTTGTTGCGCTGAACAATGAAATCGACGGTATGATTCATACCTCCGATTTATCATGGGATAAATCAAGCGAAGAAGCCATTAAAGAATACAAAAAAGGAATGGTTGTCAAAGCAAAAATTTTGGATATCGATGTTGAAAAAGAACGCATTTCTCTCGGCATTAAACAGCTGACGGAAGATCCGCTCGCGGCAGCGTCCGAAAATATTAAAAAAGGCGAAATTGTCACCGGTATCGTTTCAGCCATTGAAGAAGGCGGCATCGAAGTTGATGTCAACGGAATCAAAGGCTTTATTAAACGGACGGATTTGGCAAAAGATCGCTCCGAACAAAAAACGGAACGTTTTGCCATCGGTGAAAAAGTCGATGCCAAAGTTACCACTTTTGACGCCAAAACACGCAAACTCACGTTGTCAATCAAAGCGCGTGAAGTTGCGGAAGAAAAAGCCGCTATGGAAGAATTCGGTGCCACAAATGCCGGTGCTTCCTTAGGTGACATTTTAGGAGATGCGCTTGCCAAAGCGAGTACAAAAAAATCTTCTAAAAAATAAGCCGTTAAAAGCAAAAATAAAGGAACCTGCTCTTATTTTCGGGGCAGGTTTTTTTATGTCTGCTCACTTTATCAAACGCAGCGGTACATTATTTTCGGGGCAGTTTTTTTATGTCTTCTAACTTCATCAAACGCAGCGGTACATTATTTTCGGAACAGTTTTTTTATGTCTGCTAACTTCATCAAACGCAGCGGTACAATTTTCGGGGCAGTTTTTTTATGTCTTCTAACTTCATCAAACGCAGCGGTGCATTATTTTCGGGGCAGTTTTTTTATGTCTTCTAACTTCATCAAACGCAGCAGTACATTATTTTCGGGGCAGGTTTTTTTATATCTGCTAACTTCATCAAACGCAGCGGTACATTATTTTCGGAGCAGTTTTTTATGTCTGCTAACCGTCTTAAAAGGGAACGGATATTTGCTCTATGTAATTGTGAACATTTTCGATTTTTTCCCTTTGTTACATTTTTGAGATTGTAACAGTAACGGTATTTGCCCTTTATCGACAAGTGTATAAAGTAATGTGGCACTCTCTTTTTTCTTTCTATCGGCGAATGTGACAGACGGTTTTATATCGTCTGTCGCTATGTGCCGATAGGGGAAAAAATAGCAGGAAAAGCAAAAATTGACGATTTTCCCTCAAAAAAATTGCAGACGATGACCCTTTATCAGACACAGCGGTGCAAATCCCTTTTTTTCGGAGCAGTTTTTTATGTCTGCTAACCGTCTTAAAAGGGAACGGATATTTGCTCTATGTAATTGTGAATATTTTCGATTTTTTCCCTTTGTTACATTTTTGAGGTTGTTGAACAAAAGTTATTTTTCCTCTTATTTTCGGCGGAAAGTGCCGTCTCGTGGAACATGAGGCGGCGCGGAGTGCCGAAAATGAGAAAAATAAACAATGCAGTTTTTTCTGCTTGACATTGATTTTTAATGCCTTTATACTTTAAGGCAAGGCAAGTGATGTGTGCCCCGAGGTGTAAGAACCTCTTGAAACGTGTGTCCTTAAAAGGGACGAAAAATTGATTCTCTTTTGACTTTTTGTCAAAAGAGAAATAGGTCGAGTGACCGGAAGGTAGTAAAATAAACCTTTTGGTCAATATACTGCACTATATCGTTTCAATAGTTCTTAACTTCCGGTCGCCTCTCATCAAGGCGATTTTTTTGAATATGCACGAAAAATTGCACTAATTAAACGTACGTTTTTTGCAACACTTTTTTTGCATTTTTTCAAAAAAAATTTAATTCAAGGTAAATTTAATGCAATATCAAATGGTTATAAAAAGACTGTTTCGGCGATTGATCGGGGTAATTTTACCCCTGAATTCGCGTTGCATTAAAGGTACGTTTAATTTATACAATTTATATACGGAATAACGGGAGGAAAAAATGATGAAATATTCAAGAAAAAATCAATTAAAACAGACAGAAATGCAAGGAAATGAAGCGGGGTTCCAAGAGTCGGAAGCTCAAAAAATGCACGCTCGGCAAGATAGAATCATTGAAACACAATCACAAAGCGGGCGGAGTATGGTGGAAATGCTCGGGGTGTTGGTCATTATCGCTGTTTTAACAATCGGTGCATTGGTCGGGTTTCGATATGCAATGAACTATTATCAAGCCAATCAGATTGCGCATGAAATAAATATGATGCGTACCGATGCGCGAATAAAAATTGCACAAGGAACGGAAAAATTAACACTGGGTGAGCCTTATGATCCGATTAACGCTTCTACTCTCGGGCATATTCAATTTAGTGATGATTATCCCGTTATTTTCGATTGCGCTTTGGCTGATGACGCGGTCATTAATGAAGAAAATATTTCCTGTCATGTTGCGAATGCTTATTATATTGAAATGAAAAATATATCGCAAGAAATATGTCGTCCGCTTTCGAAATTAATACAAGGGATGAATGAGTTAATCGGTTTTGAAATCACAAC
>CANQKV010000062.1 GCA_947624545.1 uncultured Alphaproteobacteria bacterium
GTGCTGCCCCACATCTGCCGATATGATAGGAAACATTAGAAAAATAGATATAATAATAAAAATATATCGTTTATAAATAAAGAAAAAATAATATTAGTATGTTTTAAAAATAAGAAATATTTCAAGATAAAGAAAAAATACTATATATATTTGCAAATTTATACACATAAAAACATTATAAATATGTAAATTTTTTGCTTATAAACAGTAAAAAAATCTCGTTTTTCTTTAAAATTTTTCTTTTCTGTGGGTGTGGGATGTCGCAAAAAAGTGATGTCTCGCTAGGTTCTGATAGAGGGAAAATGGTACCTTTAAGAGAAAATTACATATATATTTATAATATTATTACTATAAAATATCATTAGTATATCTAATTTTTTCTTATAAATAGAAAAAATTATTTATTTTTCTTTAAAATATTTCTCTCATTCTCGGCAGGTGCGAAATGTTACAATCGTGATATTCCTCTAAGTGCCAATAGGGAAAAGAAAAGGGCAATATTGCACATTTTCACACCTGCTAATAAGAAAAAGAAAAGTACCCTGCCGAACGGGAGTTGAAAAAAAGGCAGGGCATCAGGGGGCAATGACTAAACTCCTCTCAAAACACGCCTCACTCACATAAGGCGGCGTGGTAACCATTGGTGTCAAGCTCGTAGCGAATGTCGGGTAAGACTCTACCATCGTGAGTGTACACGGTATATGCGCTGCAGGAATCGGACAGTTCGTACAACCAATATGACCAATACGAATTTTTTCCAAACTTTTCTTGTAATGCCGTAACTGTGCTTGATATCGTTTTCCCGTCTTCTTGATAACAATAACCTGATATTATTTCTGGTATTGCATTTGTACAATCTAAATCAGATATGTTTGCTAATTCTTTTCCATTAGCATGACAGAAGTTTTGCGCACTCCACCAACTCATATATTCCTCTTTCACTATAAATGTTTTTTTATTTATGGTTATTGTCCCATCAGGAGTTATAGGCTCACATGTTCCTCCTCTATAATAGTTTTGTTCTCTGCAACTGCTTGAATAAGGAAAATAACAATAATAATTGCCGAATATCTGACAATCAGCATTTGTTCTGCATTCGCTGGGGAGTGTTGCAACAGTAGTCGTTATCGCTGTCGCTGTTGTCGCATATGTTGCTGTTGTCGGCGATTGCGTTGTTAATGTTGTCGCTGCATTTGTTGCCGTTGTCGGCGATTGTGTTGTTAACGTTGTTGCCACTGTTGAAACAGGCACCGTTTGTGGTGGGCGAGTCGGCTTTAGCGTTGTTGTCGCAACTTCCGAATCGGAATCCGCTTCATCTTTGTTTGAATAATTCACGTCAAAAAGCACCGCTACGGTATTATCTTCCGCTTGACAGACGCCTTTATCGCCGTTAATTTCACTGTCATAATAATATGGCATACTAAAAACCGCTTCATCTAATATATTACACACTTTTTCGGGTATTCCCGTTGCTTTTATATAATATACCGTCTCATTTTGATTTTGACATTCATGCCCCAGCGAAGTACCGTCTCCGCACCCGTACTCAAAGCCGTAATCGATAGTTTTAAACGTTTTGTTATCATCATAGGGCGAACCGAGCGAAAGCGTGATTCCATGGCTGTTTCCTTTTTGCAAAAGCATGGCAAGTTGCGCGCTGTTCAGATTCATTTCATATAAAACCTGATTCGCCATATGCTTATCCATAGCCCAACGATACCCTCTGATTGCGCCGATTGACAACACGCCGATAATTGCCAAAACACCGAGCATTTCGACCATTGAACGCCCTTGTTGGTTTTGGTTTTCCGCTTGTTTTAATTGATTTTTTTCCATTTGTTTTTCCATGTTCAAACCTCCCGTTTTGCTATATATAAATTGTATAAATTAAACGTACCTTTAATGCAACGCGAATTCAGGAGTAAAATTACCCCTATCAATCGCAGAAACAGTCTTTTTATAACTATTTGATATTGCATTAATTTTTCCTCAAATTAAATTTTTTTTGAAAAAATGCAAAAAAAGTGTTGCAAAAAACGTACGTTTAATTAGTGCAATTTTTCGTGCATATTCAAAAAAAATCGCCTTGATGAGAGGCGACCGGAAGTTAAGAACTATCTTACTGATATAGTGCAGTATATTGACCAAAAGGTTTATTTTACTACCTTCCGGTCTCGCAACCAACTCCTTTTTTGACAACATCAAAAAAAGGTGCAATTATTCATCCTTTTTCAAGGATACAGTAAGAGAGGTTCTTACACCTCGGGGCACACATCACTTGCCTTGCCTTAAAGTATAAAGGTACTCAAAACCAATGTCAAGCAGAAAAAGTTGCATTATTTATTTTTCTCATTTTCGGCACATCGCGCCGTCCTACGTTCCACAAGGACGGCACTTCTCGCCGAAAATAGAAGAGCATAACGAAATCACGCTTTTTCAGCCTATTTTTAAGTGCAAAATCCTGCCTGCTACCTTTTCCCCTATCGGCACTTAGCGACAGACGCCTTAACGCCGTCTGTCACACCCGCCGATAGAGGAAAAAAGAAAGTGCTACATATAAATAATAGAGTGATATATCAAATAACGCCGCTTTCGACTCGCTGCCTTTTCTTTTTCATTCTCGGCACATAGCGGAACAGCACATTTTGCGCCGCCCCACACCCGCCGACAGGGGAAAAGCTGAAAAATCGTTATTCAGTAATTGAGAAGAAATGTTATAAAAACAGATATAATAATAAAAGTATATCGTTTATAAACAGATAAAAAATAATATTAGTATGTTTTTAAAATAAGAAATCGTCATATTACTTCACATATTCGCTGATAAAACAAATTCCTCAAAAAAGTTATTCACTGATCGAAAAATAATCTCATTATCACTTGATAAAGAGAAAAAGGGGGATACCTCAATTTCAGTTGATAGAGCCGAAATTACTCTTTCCAGAATTTACTCTTTCCCGATAAATTCTTTGCCGCCCATATAGGGTTGTAAAGCTTTCGGAATGCGAACCGAGCCGTCTGCCTGCTGATGATTTTCAATAAAAGAAACCAAAATCCGCGGTGTTGCCAAGCCTGTGTTATTAAGCGTGTAGGCATATTTTACTTTACCCGACTCTGCTTCCCGATAGCGAATGTTTGTACGGTGCGCTTGCCAATCCAACAAGGAAGAGCAACTGTGCGATTCGCGATATCGGTTTTGCCCCGGACACCAAGCTTCAATATCATTCATGCGATATTTACCTGCGCCCATATCTCCTGTGCAACATGCCACTACCTGATAAGGAATTTCCAATGCCTGCATAATTTCTTCGGCGTTATTTAACAAAAAGGCATGCAGTTTATCGGATTCTTGTACATCGGCTTTACAAATAACATATTGTTCGACTTTGGTAAATTGATGAACCCGAAAGATTCCGCGCGTATCTTTACCCGCCGCACCGGCTTCTCGTCGAAAACAGGGGGAAAATCCGGCATATTTGATTGGTAAATCCGATTCTTTTAAAATATCGCCCGCATGCAAAGAATTTAAAATCACTTCCGCCGTGCCTGCCAAATATAAATTGTCTTTCGGTAAACTGTATACCGATTCCACATCAAACGGAAATTGTCCCATATTATAAAGAGCGGCATCAAACGTCATGGCAGGAACACTCATAATTAAAAAGCCTTTTTCCATCAGCTTGTTCAAAGTGAATTGCCAAAGTGCTATTTCCACTTGTAACAATTCGCCGCGTACCGATGCCGAACGTGTACCGCAAATTTGCGGAATGCGTTTAAATTCACCCCAACCGTGCATTTCCATTAAATCAACATGATCTTTAATCGGAAAATCAAACGTTCGCGGTGTGCCGACTTGACGAATCACCACATTTTCGGCATCACTTTTGCCTTTGGGTACATCGGGAGCGGGAATGGTCGGTGTTTTTTCCATAAGCGTATGAAATAATTCTTCCAACGGTTTTAATTCTTCCGCAATTTTGGCAGCCTGTTGTCCCGATTGCTTGGAAAGTTCTTTAATTTCTGCTTTTCGTGCATCGGTTGCCGTCGGCATTTCCCGACTGAGTGCGTTTCGCTTTTGAAGTTCGGCTTCCATGGCTTGCTTTAATTGAATGATTTTTTTGTCGGTGGAAAGCAGTAAATCAATATCCAAATCAAGACACTTGTCGACAAGCGCCTGTTTCACAATCTGTGGATTTTCCCGAATAAATTTAATATCTAACATTGTTTTTTCCTTTTCTAGTTATTTTGAATATAAGACGCCAGTTTTTGCAAATCTTCCCAAGCGCTTTTTCGATAAGTCTGCGCTTTTGATACCATATCGGGACCAAAAGTGGCAATACTTTTTATGTTTTGATTATTTTCCTGATATACAAGTGTTTGTTGTCGGGCTTTGGAAATGCTTTCAAAGCCTAAAAGAGCTTGTGTCGCAACTTGCCCGAAAACAAGCAAAAAGCAAGGTTTGATCAGTTCAATTCGTCGTTTTAAAAACGGCAGGCAAACTTCTGTTTCCGTTTCTGTCGGCATTCTGTCGCCCGGCAATCGCCAGGGGATGAGCGGACATAAATATGTGTTTGTTTCCGTATTTAAATGAATGGCTTTTAGCATTTTCAACAACAGTTCTCCCGTTTCGCCGCTGCCCAGTTGTCCCGTTTTCTCATCAGCCCCTTTCGGTGCATCAATCACGCAAAAAACACACGGATTTTGTGTGACACCGATACCGCAAAAAGTGTGTTTTGCCGTTTTTTTTAAAGAACACCCGTCAAAATTTTGTAACGCCGTATCAAGCATGGACAAATCGGTTGCGCTTTTCGCTGCCGATTGCGCTTGCATAACAAAAGTATCTGTATTTGAAACGAGCGATTTTATTGTGTTTGCCGTCGATACGGAAGATTCTTTCGCTTTTTTTTCAAAGCGGTTAATCGGCTTTTCTCCAATCCAATCGGTTATTCCGAAAAGTAACAGTTTTTTTAAAATGTTTACGTGATTCATTTTTTTCTTCTTTTTTCATTTGACAAACTCATAACATATTTTTAAACTAAAAGCAAAGATTTTTTCAAATGAGGCTCGAAAATGCAATTTAAAACAATAGCGGGTTTAAGTATTTTAGCGGTTATTATTATCGGCGTAATCTTCGGTCCGACTTTCAGAGACTTGGCTCAACAAAGGTTGCGGGAATATTTAAATCAAGCGACGGAAGAACAGGAAATTGAATTAAAAACAACGCGGGATATTCCTCAAAATATTGACTTGGGTGCATTTTTAGCGGGAAATATGGCTTTTTCTCAAAATCATTATTCATCTGCTACCGATTATTATGAAAAAGTGTTGGAAAAGGATTCGCATTTTTCCGATATTCGGGCGCGATTATTTATGTTATACGGTATTCAAGGTAAAATGCCGCAATTATTTCAATCGGCACACGATTTGGAATCGGCAGATTATTCCTTGATGTTTCGCGATTATGTGATTTTAGCCGATTTGATTCGTAAGGAAAAATATGAAGAAGCTTTAACTTATTTTAAAACGCACACCTCTGAAGCGCCTCAATTTCTGAACAGTTTAACGTTGGCGTGGATTTATGTCGGCTTGCAAAAGAAAACGGAAGCGTTTCAAGCTTTGGAAAATATTGACGAACGCTTGAACGGACTTAAAATTCAACATCAGGCAATGTTGCATATGTATTTTAATGAAAAAGATAAAGCCAAAGAAAAAATTTTGTTATTTAATAATACGGTCGTGCCTGTTGTGAACAGTTGGTATTATATTTTAGATATTTTATCGTTTGATGAGTTGCTGAATCAACCTAAATTGTTAATGCAATTTCAACAAGCGTTGGTTGATAATGTTTATTTATCCGAAGTGTTGGCAAAAAATGTGTTGCGTCCGATTTACACTCCTCAAACGGGAATCGGCAATGTTTTTTATTTGTTTTATGTAACATTCGAAACAATGGCAAAACAAAACAGATCTCATGAAGCGAAAGTCACTCAAACGGAGAATGAGCTTGTCTTGTTAAACACGGCGGAATGGCTGAATGATCAGTTGCTGTATCAATTAATTGTTTTGGAAAAATCATTGGATGTGAAACTGTATCAACAAACATTGAATATCTGTGATACGTTATTGAAAGAAAAATACAGTCCGCGCCTTAAAGATTATATTTTATATCAAAAAGTATTGGCGTTAATCGGGTTAAAACGAATCGGCGAAGCACTTAAAATTTCTTATAATATGACACAAAATAACACTTTAAATCTAAAAATTTATGAGCTGTTAATCAATGTTTCCGCCGTGTTGGGATATTATCAGGATACATTAAATTATTTTAGTAAAATTATGAGTTTCCCCTCCGTTCAAGGTGATTCGGTGCTTTTATCCCGCCTTTATACCGATCGTTCCGGTGTGTATTATCAGATGAATCGTCCGAAAGAAATGATTGATGATTTGCAAAAAGCTATCTCTTTAAACGATAAAAATGTGGAAGCCCTCAATTCGTTGGGTTATGAATTGATTGATAAAGAAATTGATGTTGCCAAAGGGTTGGCGTTAGTTCAAAAAGCCAATCAGTTAGCGCCGCAGAAAGCTTATATTACCGACAGTGTCGCTTGGGGCTATTATAAATCGGGACAATACGATAAAGCCGTGCGTTTTGGAGAAGCTGCCGTTCGTCAGGCACATGACAGCGCCGTTATTAATGTGCATTTGGGAGATATTTATCAAAAGCTCGGTCGAAAAAATGAAGCGATGGCACAATATCGTAAAGCTTTAATGATGAAACAAGATCTCACGCCCGAAATGAAAAAAGATATTCAAAACAAATTAAATGAAAAGATTTCCGCGCCTGCTTCATCGGAGTCCGCTTCATCGGCGCCCGTTTCATCGGATAAATAAACCCGTTGAAGAAGTTTTTTAACGAAAGAACGGCTTTTCAATCATTATATTTTATGCTATTATAAATTATTGTGAGGTATCAAACAGGGCAAAAACAGAGAAAAATTGAAAAAGTCAAGTAAAAAAAGCATAAAAATTGTTTAAAAATCAGTCAGAAGTAATTTTTCTTTAAAAAAAATAAAAAAAATCAAAAAAAAGACTTGACAAGTGAAAATCAGTTTGATATAATGCCTCTCACCAAAAACGCAAGGGCAAAAAACAGTAATAATAAAGTTAAAGCCGGAGCGGTTTGGTTTTTGCAGCAAGAGAGAGTGGATATGAGAGAAGAATAGATGCACGGGCAGCTGTTGTTTTCGAGGAAGACGGGGCTGTTAAAGTGCATGGAACTATGAAGACGG
>CANQKV010000063.1 GCA_947624545.1 uncultured Alphaproteobacteria bacterium
GGCGTTTTAGCCATTATCGGCGTTTTATCAATCGGCGGTATTGCCGGCTATTCTATGGCAATGAACCGCTATCGGGCAAATGAAATTTTAGATGCCGCTTCAAAATATGCTGTTGTGCTGTTTTCAGGTAAAGAAACTTATGAAGTAACACATGGAAATACAACTAGTTATGTTCCCACAGATTTTGCTAATATTGGTATGGGTACTTTACCCACCGGTGCGACTATTGCTACACCGGCTGCTGGTAATATTGGTGAAACTGTTAAGTTAACTATTACTTTCCCGAGTGATAATGTTTGCCTTGCGGCAGCCAGTATTTTAGGGTTAGCTGCAACAAAATGCGATAATGCTACAATAACAGACGTTGAATTCAAACAAAGCTAATCTTTATTTTTCTTAAAAATGATAAAGATTTAAAAGCAACGGGCGAAACAAATTTTTTGCCCGTTGTTTTTTACTGCTGTTGCGCAAAGAACTGCCTTGAAGTTGAGGCGTTTTTTATGTCGAATGAATAGTTTGCCGTTATTTTTTTATCCTTGTTGCCCAAAGAACTGCCTTGAAGTTGAGGCGTTTTTTGTGCCGAACAACTTGCCGTTATTTTTTATCCTTGTTGCGCAAAGAACTGCCTTGAAGTTGAGGCGTTTTTTGTGTCGAATGTTTGCCGTTTTTTTATCCTTGTTGCGCAAAGAACCACCTTGAAGTTGAGGCGTTTTTTGTGCCGAATATTTGCCGTTTTTTTATCCCTGTTGCGCAAAGAACCGCCTTGAAGTTGAGGCGTTTTTTTGTGCCGAACAACTTGTCCGTTATTTTTTATCCTTGTTGTGCAAAGAACCGCCTTGAAGTTGAGGCGTTTTTTGTGCTGAACAACTTGCCCGTTATTTTTTATCCTTGTTGCGCAAAGAACTGCCTTGAAGTTGAGGCGTTTTAGTGCCGAATGCTTGCCGTTATTTTTTATCCCTGTTGCGTAAAGAACTGCCTTGAAGTTGAGGCGTTTTTTGTGCTGAACAACTTGCCCGTTATTTTTTATCCTTGTTGTGCAAAGAACCGCCTTGAAGTTGAGGCGTTTTTTGTGCCGAATGAATAGTTTGCCGTTGTTTTTTTATCCCTGTTGCCCAAAGAACCGCCTTGAAGTTGAGGCGTTTTTGTGCCGAATGAATAGTTTGCCGTTATTTTTTATCCTTGTTGCGCAAAGAACCGCCTTGAAGTTGAGGCGTTTTTGTGCCGAATGCTTGCTTTTATATTAAACCTAAAATTATTCGCGTGTATGCTCGTTCTTTTGAAATAAATCTTTCTTTTTTGAAGCAACCCGTCTTGAATCGGGGAACATAAGCACAACTTGCCCCGTATTTTTCATGGTGACACCAATCTTTTTTGCTGCTTCCGTTAAATTAGCCCGATTATCAAGTGCTTCTCTCATGTTGGCGCCGCGATCTAACAGTAATACAACCATATCTCTGTTTTGGTGCATAATGGCGGTGGAAAGCGCCGTAAAACCGTAAACGTTCCGCGGTTTCACATCGGCATGCAAAGACAATAAAGCAACAACCAACTCAATTTTTTCACTGGCGATTGCTTTCATTAACGGCGTATAACCGAACTTGTCTTGGGCGTTAATCAAAGCGCCTTTTTGATTCATTAAAAACAGCGCTTCTTTCGTGCGCCCCTCTTCGCAATAAAGCATTAACGGCGTGTAACCGCGTTTGTCGGGCGCGTTTAAGTCAAGCTTGGATTTTTGAAGCTCTTCCAATGAACATAAACCGTTTTGAAAAAGTTGATCAATCAATTTTTCCATAAGAACCTCTCTTGTTATGTTTGAACATAATCCTTATTTTAAGAAGAAAACAAATATTTGTCAAGAATTATTTTTATTTTAACGTGAAAAATCCGCGCTTGCCGATTTTAAGCTGAACAGGCGTTTGTGATTTTGTTAAAATCATAAAGCAATCGGTTACTTTTTCGCCGTTGAGGGAGATTGCCCCCGATTCCACCAATCGCCGAACGGCTGATTTGCTTTGTCCGATCAGTTTCGATCCTAAATCCAACAAGCCGATACTGCCTTCTTTCGTGACGGTTTCCCATAAAACTTCCTGAAACTCTTTCGTGTCAAACCCTTTTTGTTGCACTTGCTTGTAAAAAAACGCTTCCGCCGCTCGGGCTGCTTCCTTGGAGTGATATTGCTCAACAATGTTGAACGCGATTCGTTTTTTTATTTCCATCGGGTTTTCGGTTTTGTTTTTGTATGCCGCCGTCATATTGCTTTTTTCGGTTGGTGTCCAATCGGTGGTTAATTCAATCCATTCGGGAATGAGAAAATCGGGAATGGACATTGTTTTGCCGTACATGTCATTCGGCTCTTCCGTCAAGCCGATATAATTTCCTTTCGATTTGCTCATTTTAATATGCCCGTCCAATCCGCACAAAAGCGGCATGGTCAACACTGTTTGCCCTTGCTTTCCCATGCTTTCCTGTAACGCTTTGCCGAATAAACAATTCAATAATTGATCGCGCCCGCCAAATTCAATGTCGGCGTTAATCGCAACCGAATCATACCCTTGTATGAGCGGATAAATTAACTCGTGCAATGCAATGGGAATGTTGTTTTCATATCTGTTTTTAAAATCTTCCCGCTGCATAATTTGTGACAGCGTTGCTTTGGAAAGCAATTTTAAAACTTCGGCAAAAGAAAGCTTGCCGAGCCAATCATTGTTGTAATGAATGTGAATTTTAGACGTGTCGAATATTTTGGACAGCTGCGCCACATACGTTTCGGCGTTCCGCTTCACTTCTTCTTCCGTTAACGGCGGACGCATGGCGTTCCGTCCCGACGGATCACCGACTAACGCCGTAAAATTACCGACAATCAAATGAATTTCATGCCCTGCGGATAAAAAATCGCGAATTTTTTTCATCGCGACAGCATGCCCCAAATGTAAGTCGGGTGCCGTCGGATCCATACCGAACTTAATAATTAACGGACGCTTTTCCTTTTCCGCCGTCGCCAGCTTTTCCTTTAAACCGTTTATCGGCGTAATGCTTTCTATTCCTCTCGCCAAGTCTTCGTATGTCATTTTTCTTCCTTTCTTTTATTTTTGTAAAACTTCCCGAACTTTATCCAAAAGTTGCGATAATTCGAACGGTTTTGCCAAAAACTCCAAATCTTTGTTTTCGCCTGAACCGTGTCGCGCCATATCTTCCGAATAACCGCTCATCAATAACGCTTTCATTTCGGGATGCGACTTTTTAACCAGCTTAATCAACGATTCGCCGTCCATTCCCGGCATAATCATATCGGTTAACAATAAATCGAAATTGTTTCGGCGATTTAATATTTCCAACGCTTGCTCCGCATTGGCACATTCCGTGACAATAAAGCCTTTTGAGCGTAACACGCGCGAAACAACCAGTCGCACACCGTCTTCATCATCAACCAATAATACCCGATTGGTTTGTGAAGGCGTAAATACAGGACGAATACGCTTGACTTCAATTTCCGGCGCCGCTTCCGGCTCAACACGAGGCAGGTAAATGATAAACGTTGTGCCGATTCCTTTTTCGCTGTCAACGGAAATATAACCGCCGACACCGCGAATAACACCGTAAACCGTGGAAAGCCCTAAACCCGTTCCCGAACCGCCCGCACTTGATTTTGTCGTGAAAAACGGCTCGAATATATGCGGTAAATGTTCGGGCGCGATACCCGATCCGTTATCGGATACAACGATTTTAATGTATTCGCCTGCCTGAATCATATCATTGCCGACGGGTTTTGCTTTTTTAAACCGCTCGCGTGTGGCGCTGATTTGTAAGACACCGCCTTTGGGCATGGCATCTTTGGCATTGACCGCCAAGTTTAAAAAGATTTGCGTCAGTTGGTTGGGATCAATTTTCACATATCCCAAGTTTCGCTTCATATTCGTTTGTAACGTGACAAACGGCGCAATACTGCGTTGAAGCAGGGCAGATAAGTCCACAAACGAATCGTGAAAATTAACAATGCGAATCTTACTCGGCTGCTTGCGCGAAAAAGTGAGTAACTGTCCGACCAAACCCGAGGCTTTGTTGGCGTTTCCCTTGATTTGCATAATATCCAAAAACGAAGGATCTTTCACATCGTGTCGTTGCAGTAATAAATCGCAATAACCGATAATTGCCGTGAGCAAATTGTTAAAATCATGCGCCACACCGCCCGCCAGTTGACCGATTGCCTGCATTTTTTGAGCGTGCGCAAACTGCATTTCCAGATTTTTACGTTCGCTGGCATCAACCAAATAAAGAATAAAGGCATCTTTTTCCTGAGTGGTAAATCCGGCAAAGACGGAAAACGTTTTGTTCCCGAACGTTGGCGCCGCAATTAATTCCATTCGCTCGTTTTTGCCGCTGCCGTTTAAAAGTTTTGCCAGTCGATTCGTTAAAATCTCCTGTGTGTTTTCGGAAAAAAGATGACGAATGTCCATATGATCAAACGAACTGATTTCCGGCGATTTAAAAGCTGCCAGAAAAGCAGGGTTTGTATAAATAATGCGCTGATTGACCGCATCAATCACAACGGTGGGTAAGGGCGATTCCTGAAAAATATGATCGTCAACCGACGGCGCACTGATGTGAATCGGCTCTACCAGCCCCGCATAATATGTTATGTCATCCAAATCAAATGCTCGTTGCGATACAAGACGCGCTTCCACACCGTTCGGTAGGCGAAAATGCGTTGTGCCTTGCCAATAGCCTTGAAAATCGGGACAATTTTCATAAACGTAATTTTGTAACGAATCGCCCAATAATTCATTGAACTTTTTTTGAAATAAATCACAACAGGCGTGATTGACGTAAATAAATCGTCCTTGCCTGTCCGTTAAGTAAACGGGAAAGGTAAATGTACTCAATACATCGGATAAAAAGCCGTTTTGACGCGCTAATCCTTTGTGTATGGCATATTCCGCCGTTTTGTCTTTGGCAATAATTAATAAATTTTTTTGTAACTTCCGAATGGAAATGCCATAAACGGTTTGCGGTAACCGAACTTCCGTTTCAATCGGTATGCCCGAACAAAAAGAATCAACCATTTTTTGAACGGCGCCAATATCTAACGCATCTTTTAAAAAAGAAAACGGATTTTCTTTGTCGCCAAACAATGCTTGTCCTTTGGCATTGGCTGCGATGACTTTATTCTTCGGCGTTCGAATCTGACGGGCATCTGTTTCGGCAGCCAATAAATCTTCGTAATATTTTCGTCCTTTTTTCCACAACATGTTCTCTATCATAACAGGCATTTTTTAAAAAATCCAGAAAAATATGTGTCGATTTTCATTTTTCATCGGAAAAGAATTATTTTTAATGCTTGCATTTTGAATAAAAATAGGTTAAAAGAAAATCAATTTCGTAATGTAAGAGAAAGGAAAGTCAATGCAAAATATTAAAAAACAAGCCATTGAAGAATTGGCAGATTTAATGAAAACGCATCATTTATCGGAAGTTGAATACGAAGAAAACGGTACGCGCATTCGCGTGGTCGCCAAAAAAGAAGTGCCTGTTTCCCCCGTTGCACCCGTGGTAACGGCGCCCGTTGAAACAACACCGACTCCCGTAACTCCTTCAAAGGCAGAAAATAATTTGCTTTCGCCGATGGTCGGCATTGTTTATTTGTCAAAAGCACCGAACGAGCCTCCTTTTGTTAAAGTCGGAAATATCGTTAAAGAAGGGGATACCGTTTGTTTGATTGAAGCAATGAAAACCTTTAATCCCATTAAAGCGACAAAATCAGGTAAAGTTGTCGCCGTATTAGTCGAATCGGGCAGCCCCGTTGAATATAATCAACCTTTATTTACATTGGAATAAAAAATGTTTGAGAAAGTTTTAATTGCCAATCGGGGCGAAATAGCGTTGCGCATTCACAGAGCCTGTCGTGAAATGGGTATCAAAACGGTTGCCGTTCATTCAACCGTCGATGCCAATGCCATGCATGTAAAACTGGCAGATGAAGCGGTATGTATCGGCCCTGCGGCGGCAAAAGATTCTTATTTGAACAAAGCAGCCATTATTTCCGCCGCCATGATGACCGGTGCCGATGCCATTCATCCGGGATACGGCTTTTTATCGGAAAACGCTGATTTTGCCGATATGGTCGAAGCCCACGGTATGGTGTTTATCGGTCCGAAACCCGAAATGATTCGCCTGATGGGAGATAAAGTTACGGCAAAAAAAGCGGCGATTGAGTCCGGATTGCCCGTCGTCCCGGGTTCCGACGGTGATGTCAAAACCGTTGATGAAGCGTTAATGTGGGGCGAAAAAATCGGTTATCCCGTTATTGTCAAAGCGGCAGCCGGCGGTGGCGGTAAAGGAATGAAAGTCGCCAATAACGCCTCGGAAATGGCAGATGCGTTTACGTTGGCAAAAAATGAAGCACGCAACTCTTTTTCAAGCGATGTGGTTTATATTGAAAAATATTTGCAAACGCCGCGTCACATTGAAGTGCAAATTTTAGCCGATAATTACGGAAACGTGGTTTATTTGGGTGAACGGGATTGTTCTTTGCAGCGCAATCATCAGAAAGTGTTGGAAGAAACGCCGTCGCCCGCCTTGAACGCCTTTGAGCGTGAAAAAATCGGCACGGTTGCCGCCAATGCCATGAAAAAACTCGGTTATACCAATGTGGGTACCATTGAGTTTTTATATGAAAACGGACAATTTTACTTTTTGGAAATGAATACGCGTGTTCAAGTGGAACATCCGATATCGGAAATGATTACGGGCGTTGATATCGTGCGGGATCAAATTCGTATTTCCGCCGGCGCACCGCTCGGTTATACCCAATCGGAAATTCAATTTTCGGGGCATGCCATTGAATGCCGAATTAATGCCGAAAATCCGAGAACATTTATTCCGTGTCCGGGGCAAATCGGTGCATGGCATACCCCCGGCGGATTAGACGTTCGAGTTGATTCGGGTATGTATGCCGGTTATAAAGTACCGCCGTGTTATGACAGTATGGTTGCCAAACTCATTGTCCACGGGCGAACACGCAACGGAGCTTTAATGCGGTTGCGTCGGGCATTGGAGGAGTTTGTGATTGAAGGAATTTCAACCACCATTCCGTTACATCAAAAAATTATTACCGATGCCGAGTTTATTGACGGACAGTATAATATTCACTGGCTGGAAAAGTTTATTCAAAATCATCGTGATGAAATAGAAGAATCATAAGGAGAAAAATATGGCACGACAAAATTACGCCGCGCAAAACGAACACGAATCGCTTGTAACCGTTAT
>CANQKV010000064.1 GCA_947624545.1 uncultured Alphaproteobacteria bacterium
TTTCACTTCCTTTGCCGTTGGCAGGGGTTATGGGGTTATCAGCGGTGCCGTTGATTGAAGCTGTTCCCGTTGCATTTTCCCTGCCGATTTTATTAACGCACGGTTCGGCAGATATGACCGTTCCTCTCGAAGGTATGGAAAAAACAAAACAAACATTGTTGCAAATGGGACAAAACGTGCATGTTCATGTATCGAAAGGACTGGGACACGGCATTGATGATTCCTGTATAACGGCAATGCGGTTATTTTTGGAACAAGTGATTGCGATGGCGGCGAACACAAAAGATAAAAACAATGAATGATAAATAAAGTTATTGACATTTTTTTTGCTTTCTTTTAACATATTGCCATATGATATTAACAGGTTTTAATGATGAAACGCAAAACCGTTCTATGCTTTATTTTCGGGGGTATTTTCCTGTTTTTTTCAATCACTTTATGTGTGTGGCTTTATATTGAAAAAATAATATTTACTCCCGCTTTTTCCGTTGTGCTCACAACCTATAATCGAGCCGAACACTTACCGAATGTAATTGCATCGGTTTTAAATCAAACGTTCGATGATTTTGAATTTCTTATTTTGGATGACGGTTCCACCGATAACACAAGCGAACTTCTTCAATCGTATTATCGGCGCGATTCACGTATTAAACTTTTAAAAAACAAAGAAAATAAAGGAATACCGTATTCGCGCAACAAGCTTTTGAAAGCCGCACGCGGAAAGTTTATTACCATTGTTGACAGCGATGATATTATGTATTTGAATTTGTTGGAAAAAGTTTCCGATTATTTGACTCAACATCCGGATAAGGATATTATTTACGGTAATCATCTGATTTCTTGGGATGAAAAAGGGTGTGTTCACCCCATGAGAAACAAATGGCCGATTTTGATTTTTGAAAATAATATTATTCAAAACAGCGGCGTTACGTTTCGGCGAGATTTTGTCGAAAAACATAAAATTTCTTATGATCTTGGTTTTTCCGTTGCGGAAGATTATGATTTTTGGCTTCAAATGATTATGAAAGGGGCGCGTGTCGGCTACATTGATCAAGATTTGATTTGTTATGAACGGTTAGAAAAAACAGGAAAGTATTATTATGACATTGCTCATTTTCGCTTTGAGTCGCTTAAAAGACTTTACCGCTTTTTAAAAATGCCCGATACGAAGTTGTTGCCTTTGTGCGAAACGGCGCGCAAGTTTCATGAAATGCGGTTGCCTTTCTTGTCGGAGTGGGAATGGAATAAAGAATTTTACTTGTATTGCGCCATTTTACCGAAAGAAACGGAAGTGAAGCTCAAACATAAAAAATGGAGCGGTACGCTTGCCATTAACGAAAATAAAACAAGAGGGCGTCGGCTCGGACATTTTAACGAATGGGGCGATATTATTGAGTTTACTGACGATAAATTGGTTGTTCGGTGGGAAATTTGGGGAAAAGAAACATTTATTCGAAACAAATATACGAATGTTTATGTCATTCAAGAATAAAAAAAATATTCGGTGCGTTTTATGGCTACGCCACCTCTATTTCAAGCCCGTCATATGCCGGACGAATATGGGCAGGTAACTCTTGACATAATGTTTGATAATCAAGGCGTTGTCCCATATGTGTCAGCCATGTTCGCTTTGCTTGCACGCGGTCTATCCATTGAAGGGCTTCACTTAAATGAACATGTTTGAAGTTTGCGCGGGAAGAAACAACGCCCAAAACCCAGGCATCAATGCCTTTTAAAGCTTCAAAGCCTTCCAAATCCATTGTTTTGACATCGGTCGAATAAGCAAAGTTTTGAAAGCGAAAACCCATGGATATTTGAGTACCGTGATATTGCCGAACAGGTAAAATTTCGGTGTTTCCGATAAAAAACGGGCGAAACGGTTCAATGACATTTAATTGCATTTGCCCTTGGTTTAATAAATATCCCCATGATTTTAAAAAGTTATTTTTATCGATTGCCGATAAATAAATCGGCAATGGTTGTTGTCTGTCTGCCGTAAAAGAGCGCAAATCATCAGCGCCCCCCATGTGATCATAATGATGATGCGTGTATAAAACGGCGTCAATTTTCGGATTACCCGCACCGATCAGTTGTAATCTTACTTCCGGACCCGTATCAATGAGAATATGCCGATGATCGTTTGTTTGAATCAGTGCCGAACTTCTGGTTCGATTATTTTTCGGCTCTTTCGGATCACATAACCCGTATCCCCTTGACAAAGAGGGAAGACCGTTGGAGGGACCGCATCCGAGTATTCTGATTTTCATTTTTATTTTCCTTTTAAAAACAGATTCTTAAAGTTTTGCGTCGTGAAAAACGCCGCTTCTTCAATATCAATCTGTTTTATATATGCCAGCTGTTTTAATGTTTCAACCGCAAATGCCGGTTCGTTCGTCTTTCCGCGATACGGTACGGGCGCCAGATAAGGCGAATCCGTTTCAATTAACAGACGAGACAACGGAACGGATTGAAAAACCTGTCTTAATTTTTCGGCATTCTTAAATGTAATAATGCCCGATGCCGATAAATACAAACCCATATTCAAGGCGGCATCCGCCAGCTGTGCCGAACCCGTAAAACAGTGCAAAACGCCGCCTTGTTTTAAAAAACCTTTCTCAAAAGCGTTTTTTAAAATACGAACGGTATCTTCTTCGGCGTCACGCGTGTGAATAATAACCGGCAGGTTGAGTTGATAAGCCAATTCCAGTTGACGGGCAAAAACAAGACATTGCGTTTCTTTTGTTTCGGGCGTGTAATAATAATCCAGCCCGATTTCGCCGTAACCGACCAAATGGGGCATTGAGCGAAACACTTCTTGCGTTTTTGCTTCATTAAAATCGGCAGCATTTTCGGGATGAATGCCGAAAGCACCCCAAACGTTCGGGCGCCGTGTCATTGCCGCCAAATCCGCCGTATCGTTGTAAGAGCATGCCACCGTTAATATTTGTTCGACACCGACGGCAAAAGCACGCTTTAAAATATTTTCAAGCGCTTCTCCTTTATCGGCTTCGGCGCCGATTCCGATATGGCAATGACTGTCAATCACCCTTGAAACTCCTCGGCATATCTTAAAATCAAATTAACAATATTTTGCTTTTTGTCCAAATTGAGTAAATCGGTTTTTCCGAGCAGTTCAAGTGTTTGAAAATAAAAATTCGTTATATCTTCCGCCGTTTCATCTTTTTGAAGAGATTTTTCTTTGGCTTTGTGAACTAAAATCTGCGTAAAAAACAGTTGAAACAAGCGATAGGCTTCATCACTTTTCGCCACACTATCCGCAAAAGCGTTTAAGGCTTCAATCGGTATGTCATTCATTGAGCGAAACAGAAAGTCGGATAAACGCTGATAAAGATCCAATCCGTTGTTTTCACATATCAATTTTGCTTTTCCGACGGAGCCTTCCGATAAGGAAGCAATAAAGAGTCTGTCGGCTTCATCGGGACACTCGGCGCGGATTGCCTGTTCAATTTCGGCTTGTGACAAAAGCGGAAAATCAATGCGCCGACATCTGGAACAAATTGTCGGCAAAAGTTTACCTGCGTTTTCGGTTATTAAAATCAAAACACTGCGCTCAAAGGGTTCTTCCAATATTTTTAAAAGTGCGTTTGCCGCGTTCGGATTCATTTCTTCCGCCAGTGACAAAATTAAAATGCGATATTCGTTCGCACCCGGTTTTAAGGAAAGAAAATGAATGCCGGCGCGTATATCTTCAACGGTAATTTCTTTTCGCCGTTGTCGCATTTTTTCATTTTCATCAACGGCTTGTCCGGAAAGAATTGTTTTTTGTATTTCTTTTTTGGCATCTTCGGTTAAAGAGCGTTCAACCCGCATGATTTGCGGATTTTCATAAGCCGTTTCGCACCAGATTCCCGTTGCCAGATAATTGGCAAGTCCTGTTGCCGCTTTATGCTTGCCGACACCGTAAGGTCCGCAAAAAAGCCATGAACCCGTTATTTTTCCTTTGTTGACAATTTCTTTCAGTTTGTCTGTAATGTTCATTTAAGACGTTCCCGTAAAGTCGTCACAATATCCTGATGAATCTTTTCTGTTTCCTGATCGGCGTTAATGACAGCGTAACGTTGCGGATTTTCACTTGCCAATTTCAAAAAACCGTCACGCAAATTTTTATGGAACGATAAATCCATATTTTCAAAGCGTTGTTCATCGTTTCCCTGTCGTTTCATACTGCGCTTTAAGCCGATGAGCGGATCAATATCCAAAATAAACGTTAAATCCGGTACAAAATCTCCTGCAATTAAGCGATATAAATGATTAACCTGTTGATAAATCGTTTCATCGAAACCGTATCCGAAACATTGATATGCAACGGTGCTGTCGTTAAAACGGTCACTGAGTACTGTTTTTCCGGCGTTTAGAGCAGGTAAAATTGTTTTAACCAAATGATCCCGTCGCGCCGCACTGAACAATAACAATTCCGTTAATCTGTCCCATCGGGCATTACCGCCGCGTACCAACAGATTGCGAATTTCTTCGGCACCCGCGCTGCCGCCCGGTTCACGGGTACAGACAACATCAATGCCGTTTTTTTGTAAATAATCGGCAAGTAAGGCTATCTGTGTGGATTTACCGGCGCCTTCGCCGCCTTCAAAAGTGATGAAACGGGCTTTTTGCATTTTATTGACCTATCAGAGATAAGAACAACGTTTTTAATTTTCCGAAATAGCCCACGCGATCCACATTTTCTTTGGCAATTAAATCAACGGTTGTTTTTGTGCCTTGATTATCAACGGTTATCGTGCCGAGTTTTTGCCCTTTTTGAACGGGGGCTTCAACGGGAGAATCATAAGAAACGGTTATTTTCGGCTCATTTGTCGAACCTTTGGCAAGCGTAGCGACATAATCGGCGGCGGTAACGGCATCAACGGTTTTTTGTGTGCCGAGCCAGACGGGAATTTCTGCCGCAACGGTGTTTTTGGCAACTAATGTTTTGTTTTCAAAACTCATGAATCCCCAATTCATTAATTTTTGAGATTCGCTTGTTCTGTCTTTCATACTGCTTAAACCGTTCAAAACCATAATTAAGCGTCGTCCGTTTATGTCTTTGGCGGAAGCGGTTAAGCCGAAACCGGATTCGCTTGTATGTCCTGTTTTTAAGCCGTCAGCATTTGTCATGGTATATAAAAGCGGATTTCTGTTGCCTTGTTTAATGCCGTTGTGCGTAAATGATTTTTCGGAATAAATCGGATAATATTCGGGGAATGTTTCAATTAAAATCTGCGCCAGTTTTGCCAAATCTTTCGGACTCATTTTATGTTCGGGATCGGGCAAACCCGTTGCGTTTTTGAATGTTGCCGTTTTTAAGCCCAATTCTTTGGCTTTTTTTGTCATTAAATCGGCAAAAGCTTCTTCCGTACCTGCCAGATTTTCGGCGGCAACGATACAGGCATCATTACCGGATTGAACAATAATGCCGCGCAGTAAATCATGCACTTTCACTTTTTCGTTAATGTTTAAAAACATGGTGGAACTGCCGCTTTTGGCACCGCCTTTTCGCCAAGCGTTTTCGGAAGTGACAAACTCGGTATCCATGGTAATTTTGCCTTGTTTTAAAGCATCAAAAATCATATATGCCGTCATTAATTTGCTCATGGAAGCGGGCGGCATGGGGGCATCGGCTTCTTTTTCAAACAAAACCGCACCGGTTTGGGCATCGATTAACAATGCCTGTTTTGCCAATGTTTCAAACGCATTAGCTGAAAATGAAGCGGCGCACATGGCAAAAGTTGCCGATAATAAAAATATTTTTCGCATGGGACTCCTTTTTTATTCAAAAACGATGATAGCATCAGCATAGCCCGATGCGTGAACTTTGTCAAGAACATTTGCACATTCGGCTTGTGTTTTATAAGGTCCGATACGTACGAAATGCAATAATCGCTTCTTTTTAAATTTTTCCGTGACGAAAAGGTTGGAATGGTTTTTAAGATTTTCTTTTACTTTTTGAGCAGAATCCGCTAGTGAAAAGGCGCCGATTTGCACATAATATTTTGGTGTATCGTTTGAGCCGGCGTAAAGAATTGCCGATTCTCGGGGCGATTGCGCAACAAGCGATTTTTCAGGCTTTACGGGTAATGATTGCATTTCTTTTATCGGTTGAGATTTTGCTTGACGCAATGTTAAGTTATCAATTTGTTGATTGTTCATTTCGGGATATAAAATTTTATTTGTTTCCAAAATAACTTCGCCGTCGGGCGTTGTTCTTTTTGTGTTTTGATGATTTAACATTTCTTCTTTAAGTTTTTTGCTTTCCATTGCCATTATTTCTATTTGTACGGGCGTCACGCCGTTTTTGGAAAAGTTGAGTTTTTCGGCAACGGCTTTTGAAACATCGATAATGCGATTATTATCGTAAGGACCTCTGTCATTGACACGAACAAACGTTGAGAGCTGATTATTCAAGTTTGTCAATCGAATAACGGAGGGCAGGGGCAGTGTGCGGTGCATGGCGGTCAGTTTTGAAGAATCAAAAATTTCTCCGTTTGCCGTTAAGGGATGATCGGTATCGGCTTCATACCAAAAAGCGTTTCCCGAATCGAAATAATCATAATCTTCACGCGGCGTATATGTCACACCGTTCACTTCAAACGGAGCGCCGATGAGATAAACGCCCGTTTTTTGAGGCGTATCGTAACTGCCGACCGATCGAAATAAAAAGCCGTTATCGGAACAGGCGGTTATGACAGTCAATAAAGGGAGGAATAAAAGAGTTAAATGCTTCATTTCTGATTTTCCTTTAAGTGTTGAATAAGTTTTAAAGAGGGAAAGCCGTCCGCATCCAAATGATTGGCTTTTTGGTAAGCTTGAATGGCTTTTTTGGTATGGCGCCCCCAAATACCGTCAACGGTATCGGTGTAAAAGCCTTGTTTTGATAACTGCGTTTGAATAAAGCGAATATCAGCGCGCGAAATCAGCGAATCGGAACGCTTGGTGCATAAATGAACGTCATTATTTTCAATGGAATCAGCCAAAATGCCGATGGAAAGGGCATATAAGGTTGAATTGTTCCAACGCGTAATATAATCATAGTTTTTAAACGTTAAAAAGGCAGGACCGTCTATACCGCTCGGCATAACAAGACGAGCAGTTTCATTTAATTCTTCATC
>CANQKV010000065.1 GCA_947624545.1 uncultured Alphaproteobacteria bacterium
GCCGAATGGTCGGTAATTCCGCCTGAATGCGCTCATAAGGCGTTTCAAGACTTTTCATCAGTCCGAATCCGGCGGCTGCCGATTCGATAAGAATAACTTTCTCTTCTTTTGCGGCTAAATCTTCTTTTCGCCGATCGCGTGTGGGATGATCAGGCCCCAGTTTTTCGCGCGCATGCTTTAACCGTGCCTGATCGCGGGCAAAGCGCATAAACACGTTGCAGCGATGTAAATGGTAAAGCAAGCGCTCGGCGGCGGCATATCCTTTGGAGCCGGGATTCATTTTAAAAAACACATCGGCGGCCACTTGATATTCCAGCAGAATATCCGATTCGGCGCGTTCGATTTGATGCAATTCCAAATCGGAAATATATCCGTCTGAAAAGGCGCCTTTCACGAATGCCATTAAATCCCGATAGCGACTTAAAATCGGAAAACGTGATTTTTCCAAATATTCGGGAACGCTGTATGTAAATTGACCTTCTTCTGACATAAAAGACTCCTTTCATTAAGAGGTTACAAGTCAAATATAGCGTATTTTAGGAAACAAATCAATTGTTTTTCATAAAAAAAGAAAAAAATCGACAAGACAATAATTTTTGAAAAAAAGTGCTTGTCTTTTACTGAAAAATAGGGTATAATACTCTTATCGTAAACAATTTTAGGAGGTCGTTATGGCTGGATGGTTAGATATTCTCTCTTCGTTGATAGCCCCAAATACACAAGAAAACGAAAAAAAAGAAGAAACGCCACAAGAAAAAGGTGCATTAGCGACAATTGGAGAAGCTGTTAATATTAACAAACAAACACTTGCTGATATCGGAAAAGTTCTCGGCGGGCGAAATGCCTTAACGGTTGAAGAAGAATCCAAAGAAGCGAAAGATGAAAATCAAACGAAAACCCAAGTTGCCGCGCAGGTAGTCGGTATGGGTTTATATGCCCGATTTGCTTTGTGTGCCGAAAATATTACGGATGAGAATAATCCGTATCAAGCGCGCGATGCAGCTCGGGAAAATGTGAATCTGGCTTTGCGTGATAATAACGGTATGGCTTACACAGCATAAATCTTTAATTATAAATAAAACGCTCTCAATTCAGAGAGCGTTTTTTGTTGAATGAACGGTTGTTTTATTTTGCCAGCTTTTGCGCCAGCGGTAACACGTCTTTGGGCTTTTCGGCAAACCCGATAAAAGAGGTTTCTTCTTCCGATAAAATTTTTTGCCGCCGCATTTCATCAATGAAATATCGAAGATGATCAAAATAATGATTGATGTTTAAGAAAATAATCGGCTTTTTGGCGGGAGGCGTTAAATCGGCAGCAGAAAGCGCCGTAATCGGCTTTTTACCCGATGCCACTTCTCTTTTTAAGTTTTCCTTATCTTCATTGATATAGGTGCGATTTTGCGCCTGCATATTCGCCAACTGCGCAAAAACCGCCAACGGTTCCCAGCCCCCGGGCAAAATAACGATGGCATCGCCTAAATCGGCACGTGTCATTTGTCGTTCTTCTTCCGAATCGACAAACGTATAAGGGATTTTTCGGCAAAAATGCGTTTCGGGACAATAAGCATGAAACGATTCGGGAACTGTAACAAGCGTGATATCGGCCCCCGCCTCATAAGCGCCTTTTAACAATGCGCCCGTAATGCCCGATGTTTCACCGCCCGTCACAAGCTTTTTTTTGTTATCGGCAAGCATTTTGCCCAACTGATAAGCCATTTTGTCGTTTTTGCTCATTTTGCCGTTTGTCGTATCACCGAAAATGCTGATTGTTTCAAGCGTGCCTGCCGATACTGAAAGCGGTAAAAGAGTGCCACACAGAAATAAAACAGATAAGAAAAACCGTAATTTTTTCATTTTTTCTCCTTACACGCGATGAAAAACAGCATCTTTCACCCGTTGTAACACGGGGTTTGCCACCGCTCGCGCTTTTTGAGCGCCTGCATGCAGCATATCTTCCACTTCATCAAAATGCGACAGATAGTAATTATATTTTTCCCGCTTGTCGCCGATTTCTTCCAAAACGGCAGCCAATAACATTTTTTTAATGGTGCCGTAACCCATACCGCCTTTTTCCAAGCCCTCTTTGATTTCTGCCGCCGTTGCTTCGGGTACAATGCCTTTCGATATTTGATATAACAAAATTTCATCGGGGTTTTTCGGCTCATTCATATCCCGACAATCCGTTTGAATGCCCATAACGGCTTTTTTAATTTCCGCATCCGTTCCGAACAAAGGAATAACGTTGTGATAGCTTTTACTCATTTTGCGACCGTCCGTACCGGGCAGAACGGCAGCGCTTTCGGTTAAAACAGGTGTCGGAATTTTAAGCACGTTGCCGTAAAGCGCATTAATGGCGCCGGCAATATCGGCGGCAATTTCAACATGTTGCACCTGATCTTTTCCGACAGGCACCATATCGGTATCATACGATAAGATATCGGCTGCCATTAAAACGGGGTAGGTGTAAAGACCCATATTAATACCGGCATCTTGCGGTTCTCCTTTTGCCGTGTTTTTATCAACCGCCGCTTTATAGGCATGCGCCTTATTCATAAAGCCTTTGGGAGTATACGCCATTAAAATGGTTGTCATTTCAAAAAGTTCAGGCACGTCGGATTGTCGATAAAAAAACGATTGCTCGGGATTTAATCCGCACGCCAAATAAGTGCAGGCAATTTCGCGCGTTAACTGCCTTAACAGGGGGGCATCTTTAATGGCGTTAATGGCGTGATAATCGGCAACGAACATAATGTGTCGCCCCGTTTTGTTAATTTGATGTCCCAGCTCGATAGCCGGTTTAATAGCACCGACATAATTACCGATATGAATGGTTCCCGTCGGTTTGACACCCGTTAAAATCACTTTGTTGTCATAATTCATTTTTATGCCCGTCCTTGTGCGGTATTTTCCTGATTGATAAACAGATTTAAATCGATTCCCTGCGTTTTTTCTTCGGCAGATTTCAAAATGGCGCTCAAGCTTGGTTTTTGAGGATTTTTCTTCGCTTTTTCTTCACTTTTGGCAACGCTTTTGTCTGCTACTTTTTTGGTTGCCGCTCGAATGGAAACAAGCGGATTGGGCGCATTTGTATCTGCCTCTTTTATGGCATTGGCAATGGCATTTTCGCGATAAGGCTTTTCCACGCGTGCAATTTCGGTTGATCCGTATAATTCTTTATAAACAAAATCTTGCGAGGTTTGACGAATATTTTCAATTTCTTCCGGCTGCGGATAGCGTCCGTAAATATTTTGAAAATTTTGCGTCATAACCAACGCCATACATTGCTCCATCAATATTTTAACATGCTGCTGAC
Organism: uncultured Alphaproteobacteria bacterium; assembly: GCA_947624545.1. GTDB lineage: Bacteria > Pseudomonadota > Alphaproteobacteria > CAAHEQ01 > UBA3637 > RGIG4140. The sequence continues at coordinate 3,314 of CANQKV010000065.1, forward strand.
GATTCATAATGTGCTGATGAAACGTTTTTTCGAACGATTTTAACGATGTCATAAAAATTTTGCTTTGCGATTCGGGCGTTGCCGGTTCTTCTTTTCGTTTTCTTTTATCGTCTTCGAAAAGGCGTGCCGTTTGAAGCATCCAGTTCCTGAGACGGGTTCTGTCACCGTATTTGGGATCGAACTGTCCGTTTTGCGGCAGATAACCTTTCTTAACGCATTTATAAAAATAGGTGCTACCCTGTTTTGTTGCAACCCCGCGGGAGCCGTATTGATAAGCTAAATCCGTTCCGATGGTTGATACAATCAGATTCATATTGAAATTTTTGTTGTTTTCCAAAAGCTTTTGTTGCTTATTTTTATATTCCGTTAAAGCCGTATCCAAGGCGCTTTCTTTGGTCACCAGAGCGGGATTGTTGCCGAACAACACTTTTGATTGATTGCTGATGCCCAATTTACAAAATTTGTTTTCACCGTGAATGTGATCATAACGGTTTCGTGCGGCACAACAATCGCGAACGAGTTGTTGTTTTTCTTTTTCGCTTAATTCCCTGTTGCCTTTGTATATTTTTAATTGTTGCAGAGCCTGTATGCCTTCTTTGGCAAGTTTTCCTTTTGAATTGCATTCAATTTTGGTACCGTATCCGATGGTTAATTTGTTTGCCGAGCAAAAATAAAAGTGATTAATCGGTTCGCTTTGAACAATCCCCTCTTCATTTTGAGAGGTTAAAGTGCTTTCCATTAAATAAGTCGGCGCAAATAAGCAGGAAAGAAGGGCTTTTTCAATTTCATTATTTTCCGTATTGTCCGCCGCTTCTTCGTTTGATTCGTTTTTTTCTTCCAACGGGGCAAAAAAAACATCGTTTTCTTCCGTGGAAGCGGTTGTTTCATCAGGAATATTTTGTTCATTTTCATTTGACATGGATAACAATCCTCAAATTAAAACATTTCTTTATCCATTTAAGGGGGGTAACCTTAAATAACAAGGGGACTGACATACCTTTAAAAGAAGAAATGCCGTTATAAACTGAATGCACATAATCCCGTAATCGGTTGACAGCCTTAAAGTGAACGAAAAACATTTTTATACCGTTTTTATTTTTCGATTATGCCTTTATCATACACCATTTTCCCCTTGTTTACAAGTACTTTTTTCCAAAAAAATCATTTATTTTATAATTCTTTGATTTGTAATCGTTTTTATTTTTGTTAAAAAAACTTGCATTTCGTTGAAATAATTTATATGATTTTAATGAGTAGAAATTGCGGAGGGTTTATATGTTAATTCAAGGCTTCATTATTGCCGGACTGGGTATGGGCGGCGTGTTTTTCTTTTTATTTTTGCTGGTTTGTTTTATGAACTTGTTAAAAGCGTTTCGATTATCCGAAACAAATCGGGATAAAACAGCCGCAGCCATAGCGTTTGCATTGAATATCAATCAAAGAAAGTAAAGGGTGGATTAAATGACAAAGAAAAAAATATCATTTATGTGTACGGCGTTTCGAGACGGCTTTCAATCTGTTTTCGGCGCCAGGGTTTTATCCAAAGATTATTTGCCCGTCGTGAAAGAGGCGGTTAATGCCGGTATTCGCTATATTGAGGCAGGCGGCGGCGCTTCGTTTCAGGCGGCATTTTTCTATAATAACGAAAATGCCTTTGACGTGATGGATTCGTTTCGTGCGATTTGCGGCAATGAGGTTAATTTGCAAACGTTGGCGCGCGGCGTGAACGTGGTAGCGCTCGATTCGCAAAGCTCTGAAATGATTAAACTGCATGCCGATTTGTTTAAAAAACACGGTATGACAACCATTCGCAACTTTGATGCGTTAAACGATCCGCAAAACCTGATTTACAGCGGACAATGTATTGTGAATGCCGGTTTGAAGCATCAGCTTTGCGTGGCAATGATGTCATTACCGCCTTCCTGTACGGGAGCGCATACGCCTGATTTTTATGAAGAAAGATTGAAAAAGTTTTTAAAAGCCGATATTCCTTTCGATTCCGTTTGTTTTAAAGATGCTTCGGGAACGGCGTTACCGTCGGTCGTGCGGGAAACTGTTGCACGAGCGCGCAAACTGCTCGGGAAAAAAGTGCCGATTGAGTTCCATTCGCATGAAACGGCGGGAACGGGTTTAACCTGCTATTTGGCAGCAGTTGAGGGCGGAGCCGATATTGTTGATTTATCCATGGCGCCCGTATCAGGCGGAACGTGTCAGCCGGATATTGCCACGTTTTGGCATGCTCTGCGCGGAACGGATTATGAGCTGGATTGCGATATTGACGCCGTTATGAAAGTTGAAGAACATTTAAAAGAAGCGTTAAGTGACTATTTCATTCCGCCGGAAGCTTTGCATGCCGATCCGCGCATTCCGTGGTCACCCATGCCGGGCGGTGCGTTAACGGCAAATACGCAAATGTTGCGCGACAACAATCTGATGGATAAATATGCCGAAATTATTACCGCTATGGAAGAAGTGGTGCGAAAAGGCGGATTCGGTACATCGGTAACGCCTGTTTCTCAATTTTATTTTCAGCAGGCATTTAATAACGTGATGATCGGACCGTGGCAGAAAATTGCCGAAGGATACGGTAAAATGGTTTTGGGTTATTTCGGACAAACACCCGTCAAGCCCGATACGGAAGTGGTTAAAATTGCCGCCGAGCAATTACATTTGGAGCCGACAAACGAATCGGTTTTGTCAATTAACGATAAAAACGAAAAGAAATCGCGTCGTCATTATGAAAAAATGCTTGAAGCGGCGCATTTGCCGATAACGGATGAAAACGTGTTTATTGCCGCTTCCTGCGGAGATAAGGGTATTGCCTTTTTAGAGGGAAAAGGTTCGGTTAAAGTGCGATATAAAGAAAAACCGAAGCCCGCCGCGCCGTCAAACGGTGTGTACGATATTTCTGTCGCAGGTGAAACGTATCATGTTGAAATTCAAAAAGATAAAGCCGTTGTGAACGGTGTTGATTATCCGATTGAGCTGTTAACCGACACAGGTACCGCTCAAACGTCCGCACCTGCTGCCGCTTCCGTTTCCGATAAGGGATCGGTACATGAAATTAAGGCGCCGACACCCGGGATTGTAACCAAAGTTTTGGTGTCGGCAGGGCAGACGGTTGAAGCGAATACGGATGTTTGCATTGTGGAAGTAATGAAAATGGAAACACGCGTTAAAGCAGGTGTGAGCGGCAAAGTAACGGAAATAATTGTTCAAAACGGTGCCAATGTGTCGGCAGGTCAAATCTTGATGAAGGTGAGCGCATGAAAAAAAATATGCTTTTGTGGATCGGTGCCGCTATGGCGGGTATCGCTTTGTTTATAATCGGCGCTTGTTTCAGTCAAAATATTGCCGCGGTGTGGCATCAAACGGGCTTATATGCCCTTTATGCGCAATCAACACCCGTCAATATGGCATTGCCGTTGGGAGCAGGGCAGATAACAATGATTATCATTTGTCTGTTTTTGCTGTATTTGGGAATTGCACGCAAGTTTGAACCGCTGTTGCTGATTCCGATTGCCGTCGGCGGATTGTTGGCGAATATGCCGGCAGCGGGCTTAACGCAAGAGGGCGGATTATTATATATTTTATATCACTTGGGCATTGCGAACGGGCTGTTTCCGTTGCTGATTT
>CANQKV010000066.1 GCA_947624545.1 uncultured Alphaproteobacteria bacterium
CAGCGCCTGCACAAGCGCCAAGCGTTTCCGAAACAGAATCGGTACAAGCGCCGAGCGCTCCCGAAACAGTGCCTGTACAAGCACCAAGCGTTTCTGAAACAGAATCTGCACAAGCACCGAATGTTCCCGAAACAGCGCCAGCACAAGCGCCAAGCGTTTCCGAAACAGAATCGGTACAAGCGCCGAGCGCTCCCGAAACAGAATCGGTACAAGCGCCGAGCGCTCCCGAAACAGCGCCAGCACAAGCGCCGAGCGCTCCCGAAACAGAATCGGCACCGACACAACCTCAACAATCATCAACAAAAGCAAATGCCAAACCCCAAAAAGCAAAACTTGGCAAGTGGGGAATTCAAGTCGGAGCGTTTTCCAATATGCAACGGGCAAAAACACAGGCAGAGAAAGCCCAACGAAGCGGACATTTTGAAAATACCGTCATTAAAGTTATGCAAAACAACAAAATTTATCGGGCGCGCATTTACGGCTTTCAAAGCAATAAGCATGCCGCCGAAGCCTGTCGCAAGCTGAAAGCGAAAAATATACAGTGTTTGCCGGTATTATAAAAGAGTAATTTTACCTGCCGTCCAGCCGACAGGCAATCAGCTTATATAAAATACCGACAGGGAAAAATCAATCCATCATATGACGCACAATGCCGAGCCATGCCGCGGCGGCGCAAAAAATTAAAATCCAGCCGAACGTCACCAGTTGCAGTTCCGGTGTTCCGACTAATTTTTCGGCGCATGTTTTAACAAACTTCGGAGCAATAATATAAGAAAGCCCCTTAATAATCATCATTAAAATAATAACGGTTAAAAATAACTTCATATTTAATATCCTTTGGAAGATTATTATAATCCATTCAAAAAAATAAATCAAGTCTCTCTTTTTTTATGGACAAATGATATTCAATCGGCTAGAATGAAAAAAAAGGAGGCGACAATGAAAACAGCAATCTGGTGTCGACACGACGGCGATAACGTTATCGGTATCGGTCCCAGCATTCCTTGGCAGATTAAAAGCGATTTTAAACGTTTTCATCGTGTAACCGTACAGCATAGTTTAATTGTCGGACAAACAACCTATGAAACTTTTCCGAATCGAACTTTACCCAATCGCAAAATATATGTTTTATCGTTTGATAAAGCTTATCGCGTATCCGATATGCGTCATCATCGCTTGGTAACCGATGTTCAATATTTCGATGCTTTACCCGAATCGGAAGAATTGTATATATCCGGCGGCGCCGGCATTTATCGATTATTTTTATCCGATATTCGTCTGGCGCCCGATTATATCATTGATTGTTGTTATTTGGGGGAAATGAATACCAACCTTGTGGGAGAACGCATTGACATAACGCCGTGCGTTGACTTTATGAATAAGAATTATAACACATATGAGAAATCGTTAATTGAAGATAATGTGTTAATTACCTTGCGTCTCAAAAAAAATACGGCGCACAATTTACAAACAACTCTTGATTTATGGCGACGCATTGCCGATAACACCTAACCGCGCGGAGAACAAAATGAAACAATATTTGGATTTACTCAAACATATTTATGAAACAGGCGTTGACAAACCCAATCGAACGGGTATTGACACGCGCAGCATTTTCGGCGCACAAATGCGCTTTGACTTATCGCAAGGTTTTCCGTTGGTCACAACAAAAAAAGTGCATTTAAAGTCAATTATTTATGAGCTTTTATGGCTTATCTCGGGAAACACCAACATTCATTTTTTACAAGAACACGGCGTGCGAATTTGGAATGAATGGGCTGATGAAAACGGTAATTTAGGACCTGTTTACGGCGCGCAATGGCGTAATTTTAACGGCGCGGGCATTGATCAATTAAAAGATGTGATTGAACGCCTGAAAACAAACCCGAATGACAGACGTATGATTGTTACGGCATGGAATCCGGCACAAATCAACCAAATGGCTCTGCCGCCGTGTCATGCCTTCTTTCAATTTTATACGGCAAACGGCAAACTTTCGTGTCAACTCTATCAGCGTTCATGCGATATGTTTTTGGGCGTACCTTTTAACATTGCCTCTTATGCGCTTCTCACGATGATGATTGCACAGGTTACGGGTTTTCAGCCCGGTGAGTTTATTCATACCCTCGGTGATGCGCACATTTACCACAACCATTTTGAGCAGGTTAAAACACAACTTGCGCGTACACCCTACCCCTTGCCGACAATGAAAATCAATCCGAATGTCAAGGATATCGATTCCTTTTGTTATGAAGATTTTGAATTACAAAATTATCAATGTCATCCGTTGCTTTCGGGAACGGTTGCGGTATAAAAAAGGATGAAAACAATGACAGAAATGGCTATTTGTTATGATTTTGACGAAACGCTTATCATCGGCAATATGCAGGAATATGATTGCTTAAAAACATTGGGCGAAAATTCGGCGGATTTTTGGAAAGAATCCAATCGTTTGGCAACGCAAAAACAAATGGATAAAATTGCCTCTTACATGTATTTAATTTTAGAGCAGGCGCGCGAAAAAAATATTCAACTGACAAAAAAAGCCTTTCAAAGTTTCGGAAAGAGCATTCAATTCCATGCCGGTGTACTCGATTGGTTTGAACGGATAAACGCCTATGCGGCAAGTCGCAACATACGGTTAAAGCATTATATTATCTCATCGGGCTTAAAAGAAATGATTGAGGGAACCAGCATCGCGAAAGAGTTTCAAAATATTTTTGCCTCATCATTTTTATATGATGACGATAATCATCCGATTTGGCCTGCCGTTGTGCTGAATTACACCAGTAAAACGCAATTTTTGTTTCGCATTAACAAGGGATGTGAAGATATTACCGATGATGACAGCATTAACAAACCCGTTCCCGAACCGGATCGTCCCGTTCCTTTTACACAGATGATTTATATCGGCGATGGAGATACCGATGTTCCGTGTATGCGTATCGTAAAAGAACATGGCGGACATGCCATTGCCGTTTATAATCCGCAAAAGAAAGCAGGCAAAGAAACAGCCCGACATTTGGCAACCGATGATCGCGTTAATATTTTACTGCCGGCAGATTATCGGAAAAATCAGCCTTTGGAACAATACGTTCAAGCATTAATCGATAAAGTGGCGGCAGATATTACTGTTCAACGGCTTGAAAAAGCATAAAAAATTTTTTATTGTTTTCGGCAATAGAAAAAGATGTTTAATATTCTTCTGTTTGTGTTTTGTTTTTTCTGATTGTTCTTAAAAGCCGCGCGGCTTCACCTTTTGAAATTGAACCGCGAATCGCCGAAAAAGTGCGTTCTTGATCTTCCGCCGTCATCATTTTAAATAAGCCGTTTAATAAACACAGCTTTGTAAACGGTTTCATCATATTTGACTTTTTAATAATCATATTGGCGCATTTTTGAGAAATCTGCAAATCATTTTTCCGTTGAAATTCAGCCCGTTCCAACATACGCGCAATTTTATAATATCCGTTATTTTCGGCAATCTCCAACGCCGTATAGCCAAACTGATCCGTTAACTCTGTTCTGACTTTATGTTTTAAAAGCAAGGAAACAATTTTTTCCGAACCGACATCTGCCGCCAATATAAGCGGTGTACACTTTCTGCCGTCTTGAAAATTAACATTGATATTGCCTTTTTTAAGCATATCTCTTACTTTTTTTACGTTTCCTTCTCGAATGCTTTCCATAAACTCCATATTTAATAATGCTTGACTCATGATTGACTCCTTTCCGTTAATTTTTGCAGTTCTTTCAGGGTTAAAAACGGTTGAATTTGCGTTAATACTTTTTTTCGATCCGTCGGAATCATTTTCTGATAAATCGTTAAAAGCGAATCGCATAAGCGCAACTTGTTTAACAAATCTTTATCCGTTTCAAACCATTTAACAATTTGTGCCGAGGCTTCTTTGTTTTGTTGAAACAAACTTTCATTCAATAAAGCCGCCATATCGGGTAATCGCCGCCGTTTTGCATGCGATAAAGCCGTTTCGCCCGATTTTGAAATCACAGCGGGTTGTGCGCCGTTTTCAAGCAACAATCTGACAAATGCCGTTTTTCCGCTTTCCACCGCCGCCATTAAAGGTGTTTCCCCTTTATGATTAACAACATTGACATAAGCGCCTTTTTTCAATAACATCGGAACAACTTCATACATTTCTTTACGCTTTAAAGCATAAAACAACGCCGTTTGCCCGTTTTCATCAATTTTATTCACATCGGCATTTCTATTCAATAAAGTATAAACAACCGCGGGGGAAGCATACCTGAGAGCGCAAATCAAGGCAGTATAACCCGAATCACTTTGCTGATTGATATTTGCTCCTTTTTGAAGCAAAAAATTTACCACGTCAAACTGATTATTTCCCGCCGCCCGTATTAACGCCGTCATTCCTTTGGGACCGGGCTTATCAACGGGAACATTTTTTTCTAAAATCCGCGAAAGGATAGTAATCATTCCTTTATCGGCGGCAACAATCAGCGGATGACTGCCCCGTACATTGCAATTTTCCACATTGCACCCTTTTTGAATGAGCATAAGGGCTTTATTTTTCTGATTGGCATAAAGTGCCGTCATTAAAAGGGTATTTCCTTTGTCATCGGACATTGTTAAATCGGGATTTCGATTGACAAAAAGAGAAAACATTTTGTCAGTACCCTTTTCAATCAAATATTTTAATAAATGATATTCCGTTTCTTCATTTAAATAATTTTCTATGACATAAGAAGATAAAAATGATTTAACTTTTTCGTAATCATTTCGATAAACGGCGGCAAAAAAATCTTGTTGTTTGGATTTTAAAAAGAATTGACGAAGCATTTTTTCGACCTGAAATACCATTAATAACTGATGAGAGTATAACACAAACAAATCGTTATATCAAGTATTTTTTAGCACAAGTCGTTTTTCGTCTGTTTTGAGCAACGTTTTCATAAAAAAATAAACAAAACCCTCTTTCAAAAACATTCATTTTTGAAAGAAACGACAAAAACGCTTATCAATCAATACTTGCGATAAATTAAGCAGCTTCAATGGCAGGCAACGCCAATTTTTCCACTTGTTTAATACCGGCAAAATATTCCCGCACAACGGCATTACCCTGCGCTTCGACAATCAGCACGCTGGATGCTTTTAACAATGCCGTTCGCACCATGGGGTGAATATAATCAAGCACCACCGTATGCGTTGCATTGCGGTATAAAAGCGCATGTTCGCCGCCATCATAAGCAATAACGGGATTTTCTTCGCTGTTAATCCGCGCACGAATAATAATTAACAATTCGCCGGCAGGATTACGCAAAACTTCAAACTTTTTTTCTTGTTCGGTTTTTAATGTTTCCATGGATAACCTCTTTTTTTTCTGTGCTTTTATTATTTCATAAAATCTTTTTAAAAGCAAGCATTTAATCAAATTTTATTGTGACAAAAATTTAACAGAATAAAAAAATCAATAAAAAGCAAGAAGATAATTATTAAAAAAATCTTAAAAAATGTCTTAATTTCTCTTTAAATAAGTCTGTTTTTTTAAAAATTATCACAAAATCGCCTTTGTTTTTTCGAAAAAAATGACGAGAAAAATCATATTTTTTCCTGTTTTCATCAAAAAAAACACCCTGTTCGGAAAAACATACCGTCAACGATATGAATTGATGAATGGCGTAAAACACGCCTGTTCCGACAAATGCGATACGGTTTTGTTTATAAAACAAACGGCGGACAGATACCCGAAAAGAAACAGCAAGCAGGGAAAATGAAAAAATAGGCTTGTTAAAAAAAAATCACTTGACAAACGGCGAAAAGAGGTATAAAAAGCTTGCTATCGGAATGTAGCTCAGCCTGGTAGAGTACTACGTTCGGGACGTAGGGGCCAAGGGTTCGAATCCCTTCATTCCGACCATTCAAAATAAAGCGGATACTTTAAAGTCTCCGCTTTTTTTAATGCTCCTTTTTTGCTGTTTTATAAAATTTAAGATTTCTTTTTCATTTCAGACAGTAAGCATTCCCCTCCCCTATTCTTTGATAAAGTTTTTATCCGCTGTGGGAACGCTGACGCGTAGAATATGTGTCGGTGCGGCGGCAGAATTAAAGCTGATTTTATTTCTTTCCATTCGCAGGTGATAGATTTTCTTAATTTTCGGCGAGAAGTGCCGTCTTGTGGAACGTGAGACGGCGCGATGTGCCGAAAATGAGAGGAGATTCGGTGTAAAACAATAGGGTTGCTGTAAACTTTTTTCCCTCATCGGCGGATGTGACAGACGGCATTTTGTCGTCTGTCGCTATGTGCCGATAGGGGGAAAGGTGGCAGGTAGGACTTTGCACTTAAAAATAGGTAAAAAAGCTATCATTTCGGCACACACTCTTATTTTCGGCGGGAAGTGCCGTCTTGTGGAACGTGAGACGGCGCAGTGTGCCGAAAATGAGAAAAATAAATAATGCAACTTTTTCTGCTTGACAATGTTTTGAAAAGCTTTTATTCTGAAAGCAAGGCAAGTGATGTGTGCCCCGAGGTGTGAGAGCCTCTTCAAGTGTGTTCTTGCAAAAGAACAGATTTTCGCCCTGTTTTTTTATAAACAAGGTAAAGAATCGAACGACCGGAAGGCGGTAAAATAGCCTTTTGGTCAATATATCGCACTATCTCACTTGAATAGTTCTCAACTTCCGGTCGCCTCTCATCAAGGCGATTTTTTTGAATATGCAAGAAAAATTGCACTAATTAAACGTACGTTTTTTGCAACACTTTTTTTGCATTTTTTCAAAAAAAATTTAATTCGAGGTAATTTTAATGCAA
>CANQKV010000067.1 GCA_947624545.1 uncultured Alphaproteobacteria bacterium
TAACGGCGATAAGGGTGCGTGTCAGGCGGGAGATAATACTGTAGCGGTACTTTTTGACGTGAATTATTCGAACAAAGACGAAAATTCCGATTCGGAAGTTGCGACAACAACGCTAAAGCCGACTCGCCCACCGCAAACGGTGCCTGTTTCAACAGTGGCAACAACGTTAACAACACAATCGCCGACAACGGCAACAAATGCAACAACATTAACGACAAATGCAGCGACCACATTAACAACGCAATCTCTGACGACGTTAACAACAGTCCCAATGACAACGACAACAAACATACAAGAGTGTGGTGACAAAAAGTGTGATCCGGGTTATTATTGTGATACAACCGGTACTTCATCTTGTTTTAATGGAAAAAATACAAATGCAAATCAAGGTATATGCAAACCTATCGGAAGTCCGAAAAGTAAGACAATAGATAACAACACAACCTATTACATGAGTCCAACAGAAATGGATTGGTGGAGTGCCCAGCGGTATTGTGATGCATTAAAAACGCAAGGAAAGGCTAAAAATGGAATGATAAGCTTAGCAGAATTAGGGTGTAGCACAACGCCAGGTACGGCTGGTTGTGAGAATGGCGAGTTAAGGAAAACGTTGTCAGATTGGGAAAATCTGGTATGGACGAGTACACCTTATAATAACGATAATAATTCCTGCGACGCATACTACGTGAATCTCGCCGATGGTAGTGTCGGCAGCTATGGTCGTGGTAGCTGTTACCGTTCTGCCTTATGTGAGTGAGACCCGCTTTTGAGAGGAGTTTAACATCACCCCGTCTTTAGCTTCCTTTACGGGTTTCCTCTCATTTTCCCCTATCGGCACTTAGCGATGCGGCACATTTTGCGCCGCCCCACACTCGCCGATAGAGGAAAAAAGAGAGAGTGTCGCATTACTTCATACCCATGCCGATAGCGGAAAAATATCGTCAACAACATTGTAAAAAACTTATTTTCAGCGCTCTGCCTCGCCTCATTTTCGGCACATAGCGGAACGGCACATTTTGCGCCGTTCCACACTCACCGAGAATGGAAGGCAGAGACACAATTATTACAACAATCTCTTTTTTTTACTTTCCGCCTTTTTTCTTTTCGGCACTCCGCGCCGTCTCACGTTCCACAAGACGGCACTTTCCGCCGAAAATAAGTGATAAAATAACCTTTGTCCCCAAAATTGAAAGAAAAACAATTTATCATCTGCCGAAAATTAAAAAATTTCAAAGTTACAAATTTCTGTTTCTCTTTTCAGCCCACCAAAATACCTTGTTTTCGACAAACTGTATCGCTTCAAAAAAAACAATTTATTATCTGCAGAACATAAAATGTAAAGTCAATATATTTCTCTTGATATTCCCCAAAAAACAACAATAAATCTTCTGAAATTCTGTATCAACTAAACGTACGTTTTTTGCAACACTTTTTTTGCATTTTTTCAAAAAAAATTTAATTCGAGGAAAAATTAATGCAATATCAAATGGTTATAAAAAGAGTGTTTTGCGTGTTTAAGGGGGTAATTTTACTCCTGAATTCGCGTTGCATTAAAGGTACGTTTAATTTATACAATTTATATATAGCAAAACGGGAGGAAAGCTCATGAAAACACAAAAAAGAAGCAAGCAGTTAAAACAAATTGAAACCGAATCGCAAAGCGGGCGGAGTATGGTTGAAATGCTGGGGGTGTTGGCAATTATTGCCATTCTGTCCATTGGCGGGATTGTCGGCTATAAATTAGCCATGAATTATTATCAGGCGAATCAAATCGCCAACGAAATTAACATAATGCACAACGATTTAAAAATTAAATATGCACTGGGAAACGAAGAATTGTTACTGGGTGATCCTTATGATGAAACATACGATGAAACATATGATAAAACGCCTGATGATGAACGTTACCGCGGATATTTATCAACACAATATAACCGTTATCCCGTTAATTATGATTGCACACGCAAAGACATGCAAGATTTTTACAGTTGTCGCGAAGCAGATGCTTATTTTATTAAAGTCAAGAATATTTCAAAGGGAGTTTGTAAGCCGTTAACAACACTTCTTAATGCGATGAACGGCTTAATATATATGGAAATCAACAAAGAAGTTTATGAAAAAGATGATTTATGTACAAGTGATGAAAATAACGAATTTTATATTGAATTTGATGCGGAAGATGTGAACGGCAATTATGATTCGAATCGTCCCGAAGGCTGGTGTGCCAAAGATGAAGATTGTGAAGAGCCGCAAGTTTGCGATGAGGAAAATAATACGTGTGTAGAATGTACAGAAAATGCAGATTGTGCCTCAAATATATGTCGAGATAATCATACCTGCGGCGAATGCGCCTCCGATTCGGATTGTACAAATACCGAAACACCCAAATGCAACCAAAGTACAAACACTTGTGAACCGTGTCCGCCGGAAAAACCTGTATGGACAGGCAGTCAATGTGTGGAGTGCATCACATATAACGATTGCACGGATATTGATAAACCAAACTGTAACACGGGAACAAACACATGTGAGCCGTGTCCCGAAGATCAACCGTGGAACGGTGAATCTTGCGGGTGCCGTGATAACGGTTTGTGTTTTAAAACACTCGGAAATGATTATTATTGCCATAAAACTAAAAAAAGTTTACTTATTGACGGCGAAACGGGAGCTTGCAAAAAAATAGACTTGCCTATTCATCAAAAGCTTAGCGATGGTGTGGAGGTGTGGCTGTCAACAAATATTGTTAATTATTGGAATACGTGTCGTTTATGCGAAGCGCGAGCCGGAAAAGACGGAACACATTGTTCGGAAAATAGTTATCAATCACCGAATATGGTAGATTTAGATTTCTTTCAATGCGCGAATAAAGAAAAAATTGCACAAACATTTCAAGATAATACAAAGTTTTGGTGTCATAAAACATCGGCAGATACAACGGTATATGATGAAAACAATGTTCCGGATCGTGTTAAAGAAATTGACAATCTGTTGACATCTACTGACTGGGGGCCTTGGTTAACAGATGTATCGCCGGAATTAAACAAAACACTTCGAATGGCTTTGTATAAAGACGTATACGCTCCGGGATCTATAAACTATTGTACTTACGGTCACGATGATGATGTTGCCAGTCATCATTTCCCGCTTTGCCGGTGAAATAAATATTGCTTTATTCGTTCAAAATCAAACCAAACGGAAAATGTTTTCGCTTGCAGGCTTGAATTATGATAAAAAAACAGATAATTTTAATAAAAGCCTTGCAAAGAAAATTGAAATGTGATACAAAATTCATTATTTTTTGTAAAGGATTGATGAAAATGACAGCAGAAAAACAAGAAAATTTATTTACCGTGAATGCGCCGAAGTATGTGGAAGTGGAATCGGCCGTTTCTTTAACGGAAAAACAGTTAGACGGCTTAAAAAAACGGTTGCAGAAAGTTTTAAACAGCGAAAACTTTATTTTGCAGGTGAAAGTGAATCCGTTGTTGCTCGGCGGATTATCGCTGAAAGTGGATTCGCTTTTAATTGATGCCTCCGTGAAAGGACAGTTACAATCATTTGAGAGGGAAATTGAACGCAAAGTTTCTGCCGCCGTTGACGTGACGAAAATCACCGATTTGTTTGTGGAAAGCGTGCGTGACTTTAAAGAAAAAACGGTTGTGAACGAAGTCGGCACCGTGCTATCCGTATCAGACGGCGTTGCCAAAGTGGAAGGCTTAAACGGCATTGCCTCGGGTGAGCGGGTTGTTTTCGAATCCGGCGCGCACGGCATGGCGTTAAACTTGAATCCCGATTCGGTCGATGTGGTTATTTTTAATGAGGCGCAAAACATTCGCGAAAAAGAACAGGTGAAACGAACGGGGTTAACGAACACCGTTCCCGTCGGCAAAGAATTGCTGGGGCGTGTTTTAAATCCGCTCGGCGAACCGTTGGACGGCAAAGGCGGCTTCGATGATTTACCGCAAAAGCCCGTTAACGCCCCTGCGCCACCCATTATTGCCCGCGCCCCCGTAAATAAGCCCATTCAAACGGGTATTAAAGGAATTGATGCCTTGGTGCCGATCGGTCGCGGACAGCGTGAATTGATTATCGGCGATCGGCAAACGGGAAAAACAGCCATTATTTTGGATACGATTATCAGTCAGAAAGAAATTAATGCCAAAGTACCCGATGAAGAAAAATTATTCTGTGTTTACGTGGCAATCGGGCAAAAACAATCTACTGTTCGTGATATTATGCGTACGCTTGAAAAATACGGCGCCATGGATTATACCGTTATTGTATCGGCAACGGCCGCCGACAGTGCTGCCATGCAATATTTGGCACCGTATGCCGGTTGTACCATCGGGGAATATTTCCGCGATAATAAAATGAATGCCATTGTGTTTTACGATGATTTATCAAAACACGCCGTTGCTTATCGGGAAATGTCATTGTTATTAAAACGTCCTGCCGGACGGGAAGCTTATCCCGGTGACGTATTTTATTTACACTCAAAACTTTTGGAGCGCGCCGCTCAGCTCAGTGAGGAAAACGGCGGCGGATCCTTAACGGCTCTGCCCGTGATTGAAACACAAGAAGGCGATGTTTCCGCTTATATTCCCACAAACGTGATTTCCATTACCGACGGTCAGATTTTCTTGGAAACAACTTTGTTTCATCAGGGCGTGCGTCCTGCCATTAACGTCGGATTGTCGGTTTCGCGTGTGGGATCGGCAGCGCAAAGCAAAGCCATGAAAAAAGTGGCAGGTTCTTTAAAACTTGACTTGGCGCAATATCGGGAAGTGGTTTCGTTCTCGCAGTTCGCCTCCGATTTGGATCCTGCAACGCAATCATTGCTCAACCGCGGAGCGCGTTTAACGGAAATTATGAAACAAAAGCAATATAAGCCTTATTCCATGGCGCAGGAAGTTGTTTCCATTTATGCGGGTGTAAACGGACGTTTGGACGAAGTTTCATTGCCGAAAGTCGCCTTGTTCGAACAAAAATTACAGGAAAAAACGGCAAATATGTATCCCGAAATTTTGCAATCCGTTGAACAAACGCGTGATTTAAGCGATGAAGTGAAAACAAAACTCAATCAGGTGTTGGATCTGGTTGTTGAAGAAATGGCGGAAAGTGCGGATAAATGAGTTCATTAAAGAAAATTGCCGAACGGATTAAAAGCATTAAATCCACTTATCAGGTCACTTCATCCATGAAAGTTGTCGCCGTTTCCCGATTACGCAAACTGCACGGCGCTTTTTTGAAAACTTCGCCTTACATGGATGAAATGAATCGTATGATTCGGCGCTTGATTCGCAGCGCAACGTTACGGCAGGATAATTTAATTTGGCAGGGAAGCGAAGAAGTGTTGCCTTTACCGCCTCTTTTGAAAGGAAACGGCAAAGACGAACGCTATGTGGTGGTGGTTATTACTTCCGATGACGGATTAAGCGGTTCTTCCAACGTGCAGGTCGTGAAAAAAGCGCAGGAAATCGTGAAATACTTGAAAAAAAACAAAAAGCAGATTTCTTTGTTGTGTTTCGGCACCAAAGGGGCGGAAATGTTAAAACGTATTTACGAATCCGAACCCCAAGTGCGCATTGTGGTGTTAAAGCGTAAAATGTCGGCAAAATCGGAAACGTATTTGGAAGCCGAACGGTTGGCGGTTGATTTGATTTCCGCTTTTAATCAGGATCGGTTTGATGTGTGCCTGTTTGTTTACAATCAGTTTCATTCGGTGGTGTCGCAACGTCCGACGATTGATCAGCTCATCCCGAGTAAATTGTTCGCAGGCGAAAATCCGTGGCAGTTTTTAATTGACACGAATGATTTGGATTATGTCTCGCGCGATGCTTTGGGACAGAAAAAAATATCCTTAAAGCAATCAACGTTCTTAAAGGCTTACGGCGGCGCGGAAATGTTAGCTCCGCTGGGCGCTTTGGATACGGATTTATTAAATCCGGCAACACGTCCTGCCGATTCATATGATTATGAAGACGGCGATATCACCATTTTGGAAAGAACGTTACCGCAGTATATGACGGCTTATATGCACCGTGTTCTTTTGGAAACGGAAGTTGCCGATAATGCCGCGCGGTTAATGGCAATGGATAACGCAACCCGTAACGCCGAAGATATGTTGCACTTAATGCAAAAAGTTTACAGTCGCACGCGACAGGGAAAAATTACAACGGATATTACCGAAGTCGTTTCGGGAGCCATGGCTCAACAGCAATAGAAAAAAGGAAAAGAAAATGACGGAAAAAACAAAATATATATCGGAAGGAAAGATTTATCGAATTACGGGATCGGTTGTCGATGTGGTTTTCGATGAAAAAGATATGCCGAAAATTTATGACGCTTTGGAAACAAAAATCGGCGATAAAAAATTGGTGTTGGAAGTCGAACAACTGCTGCCGAATAACGTGGTGCGTTGTTTATCCATGGCAGACACGGACGGTTTGGAACGGAATACGACCGTTTATAACACCGGAAAGCCGATTTCCGTTCCCGTCGGCACAGGCACGTTGGGACGCATTATGAATGTGACGGGTGACGCGGTGGATAATCGCGGTTCCATTCGAACGGAAACTTATTCAAGCATTCATAAAGAACCGCCGTCGTTTATGGATCAGGC
>CANQKV010000068.1 GCA_947624545.1 uncultured Alphaproteobacteria bacterium
AGGTATAAAGCAATGGCGCTCATACCAATTCCGCCGACCCCGCAGAAAAAAAATGTTGCCATTTTAAAATATTTCCTTTACAATAAAAAAAATGCCGAGTGGCATTCTACTCTAATTTTTTACAGATGTAAAGGGAGGTTTTAAAAAAAAATGATGAAGTTTTTATATTTTGTGAGTTTTTTAGGATTAAGTTTCGGAGCAATGGCACAAGAGAACGCTCTTTTTCCCGAGTTGGCAAAAAAAGCCCCGGAACCGACACCTGCGGCGGCAGAAGTTGTACCGGCAGGCGAAGTAAAGTCTCTTTTCGATGACAGAACGGATAAAAATGCGCGACAAGAAGCCGTTGAACGTCTTCAACAGGGCGGATTAGATGAAATTAAAGCTGAAATCGGTGTAGAATCGCTTGATAAGAATTTGGCAGCCGGTGCCGCCGCGCAGCAAGCTGCCGCCGAATCGGAAAAACCGGTTGTCGGAAAAGGCAATTTTGTTATTTCTCCTTCATCGGTACAAATTATTGAACCGTCCGTTGCGCGTTTTCAATTTTGTTTGGCTTATCTGACTTTAAAAAACAATACGAAAACACCGTTGACAGATTTGAGTATTACCATTGATTATACCCCGATAAAAATGCCCATTCAATTCGGTGGCGTTCAACCGGGCGAGTCGGCAACACAAAAAATCTATATGGCAACGGAAGCTTGTCAAATGCTGACGAAAGTCCCGGATATGACAATCAATAATTGTCAGGCAACAGGAATGACGGAAGAAGAATGCAAAGCCGCAGTCAAATATATCACAGATTTACAGTTGGTTTCCGATACGCGGCAATAATTCTTTTTGCTTTCACATGTGTGTGTGGATCCGTCGCTGACGCTAAAACGGGAGATGTTCTTTCCCGTTCGGATGTTCGATTATATCAAGCGACCGTGGCGGCGCATAAAATCGGCGATTATAAGCAGGCAGATGCTTATGTAAAGCAAATTGATAATCAGTTACTGTCGGGATATATGCTTGCCGATAAATATTTTTCGCCGAAATATCAAACAAAAGCGGCGGAAATCGAGCAATGGTTTAAGTCATACGGGTCTTTGCCGATTGCCGATCGTATGCGTCGTTTAGGTATGCGTAAAAAAGCAAAAATACCGACTTCAAATGCCAAAAAAGCCGATTTATCCGTAAAATGTGTTTCGATTCGCCGTGATGAAGCTTTGGATTTAATGCGAAAACGCACGTTTAATGAATTATCCGGCACAAAACGCATTCGGGCGCAAAATCAGTATACGGCACTTGTAAAATTACTCTCTGACGGAAAAACATTGACGGCTAAAAACAAAATGGATGCGGCTTCTTTTCGAACAGACGTTCCTCCCTCTGACAGGGCTTTGGCACGAACGACATTAGCCTTTTCTTATTTTCTGGACGGCGAATATACCTTAGGCGAAGAACAGATTCAAACAGCATTGCGTTCGGATTCTTCCGCTTTACCGCTCACATATTATATCGGCGGATTGATTGAGTGGCAATTAAGTAATTATCAAAAAGCCGCGTCTTATTTTTCAAAAGCTGCCAGGCAAAAAGAATCTTATCCGCTTATTCATGCCGCTTCTTCTTTCTGGGCGGCGAGGGCGCATTTAAAAATCGGCGAATATGTTCAGGTAGGTCCGTATTTGGAAGCGGCAGCGCAACATCCCGATACGTTTTACGGTATGTTGGCGTTGCAGTTGATGGGGTTAGATATCAATACGGCGTGGAGTGTTTCGGATGTGGAAAAAACACCGGATAAAACGGTGCAGGAGGCTATCAATCGATTTTATGCCCTGCGACAAATCGGTTGGGAAAAAGAATCTGTCGATGAATTGACAACTGCCTTTCAAAATGCAAACGGTGTGAATCGAAAGGTACTGATGAATATTGCGCATGATTATCGATTGGATAAAAAATTAAAAGGAGGGCAAGATTCTTCGGCTATTGATAAAGAAAGCTACCCGTTGCCGAATTGGAAACCCGATAACGGTTGGCTGATCAGTAAAGCACTGATTTATGCCATTGTTCGGCAAGAATCGTGCTTTAATCCGCAGGCAAAGAGCGTGATGGGGGCGCGGGGGGTTATGCAAATTATGCCGGCAACGGCGGAAATTATGGCACGTCGCGCCAATTTGCCGTGGCATGAAAACAAGTTGGAAGACATCAGCTATAATTTGGCGTTAGGGCAAAAATATGTGCAGTATTTGTTGGATTTGCCTGCCGTTAACAATAACATTATTTATATGGCGGTGGCATATAATGCGGGGCCTGCCAACTTGATTAAATGGAAAAAGAAAATGGATTATCCCGCCGATCCGCTTATTTTTATCGAGCGTATTCCTTCGCGCGAAACACGCGCCTTTGTTGAGCGGATTTTATCGAACTTTTGGGTTTATCAATCGCTGTTGGGACAAGAAAATAAAACGGCGGAGCAAATGGTTCGCGGAAAATGGCCGTTAGCAGGGCGTATTTCTTCCAAAAAGAAATAAAGGAGTTTAAAATGAAATTCGCAAAAAAAATTAAAAAATCAACGGAAAATAAAACAAAGTCTGCTGTTTTTCGGAAAAGAACAAAAAGAATAAGCCTGATGTTGCTTTTGATTTTAACAGTCTCTTTAACAAGTTGGGTCGGATATCGGGAATATCATTATTATCAGCACAAAGACGATTTGGATAATCCTTTTTTCTTTTGTAAAAGCAGCGCTGTCTATGAAGAATTTAAAGACAATGAAAACGGAGTTGTTTATCAACTCGCTTATCTGCATCGTGATCCGAATTTGCCGCGAACACTTCAAAATCTTTTCTGTTCCTTTTTTGATGCCGAATCGTTTTATGCGTGGGCTGATGATTGGAAATATACTTATTTAAAAAAAGTGATTGCCAAATTTAATGCGACAGAAGCATTTTGGTATGAAATAAGAAACGACGACAATCAGGAAATAATTAAAGCGCTGACAGAAGCCGGCGTTGATGTCAATGCCAAAGATGAAGACGGCGATACACCGCTGCATTTAGTACAAAGTGCCGAAACAGCGCAACTGTTCATCGATAAAGGCGCCGATGTGAATGCCAAAGATGAAGACGACGAAACGCCGTTGCATGAGGCAGAGAGTGCCGAAATTGTAAAAATATTGGTTGAGGCGGGTGCCGATGTGAATGCCAAAGATAAATGGGGTTATACACCGTTGCATAGTGCAGAGAATGCTGAAATTGCAAAAATATTGATTGAGGCGGGTGCCGATGTGAATGCCAAAGATAAAGATGACGAAACACCGTTGCATAATGCGAAGAATGCCGAAATTGCAAAAGTGTTGATTGAGGCGGGTGCCGATGTGAACACTAAAGATGAGAACGGCATAACACCGTTGCATAAGGCGAAGGAAGCTGCTATTGCGCAGCTGTTAATAAAGGCAGGTGTTGATGTCAATGTCAAAAATAACAGTGGTACGACACCGTTGCATAGTGCAGAGAATGCTGAAATTGCAAAAATATTGATTGAGGCGGGTGCCGATGTGAATGCCAAAAATAAATATGGCATAACACCGTTGCATAGTGCAGAGAATGCTGAAATTATAAAAGTGTTGATTGAGGCGGGTGCCGATGTGAATGTCAAAGATGAAGATGACGAAACACCGTTGCATAATACAAAGAATGCCGAAATTGCGCAACTGTTAATTGAGGCGGGTGCTGATGTGAATGCTAAAGATGAGAACGGCATAACACCGTTACATAAGGCAAAAACTGCCGGAATTGCAAAAGCATTGACTGAGGCAGGCGCCAATGTGAATGCTAAAAATAATAATGACGAAACACCGTTGCATAGTGCAGAGAATGCCGAAATTGCGCAACTGTTAATTGAGGCGGGTGCCGATGTGAATGCCAAAACGAACAAAGATAACACACCGCTGCATTTAGTAAAAACTGCCGAAATTGCAAAAATATTGATTGAGGCGGGTGCCGATGTGAATGCCAAAAATAAATATGGCAGTACACCGTTGCATGAGCCAAAGAACGCCGAAATTGCAAAAATATTGATTGAGGCGGGCGCTGATGTGAACGTTAAAAATAAATATGGTCAAACACCGTTACATAATACAGAGAATGCCGGAACTGCAAAAGCATTGATTGAGGCGGGCGCCGATGTGAACGCTAAAGATGAATATGGCGGTACACCGTTGCATAGGACATATAATGCCGGAACTGCAAAAGCATTGATTGAGGCGGGTGCCGATGTGAACGCTAAAGATATTAATGGCGATACACCGTTGTGGGAGGCAGTGTACTTGTGGAAAGGCAAGCAAGTTGTAAAAGTGTTAATTGAGGCGGGCGCTGATGTGAATGCCAAAACGAACAAAGGTAACACACCGTTGCATCAGGCAAAAGATATTGAAATTGCTCGGCTGTTAATAGATAAGGGTGCTGATATCAATGCCAAAAATAACGAGGGTGAAACACCGCTGCATGAGGCTGTTTTTCGTTATCCCGACGTTACAAAAGTATTGATTGAGGCGGGTGCTGATGTGAATGCTAAAGATGAATATGGCGATACACCGTTGCATGAGACAGAGAGAGCTGAAATTGCAAGAGTACTGATTGACAAGGGCGCCGATATTCATGCCAAAAATAACAAAGGCGAAACACCGTTGCATAAGACAGAAAATGCCGAAATTGCCCAGTTGTTAATAGATAAAGGCGTGGATGTGAACGTCACGGATAACAAAGGCGAAACACCGTTGTATCGGGCATGGAATGTCGAAATTGCACAGCTGTTCATCGATAAAGGGGCCGATATTCATGCCAAAGATAACGAAGGCAAAACACCGTTGCATACGGCAAGAGATGGCGGCGTTGCCAAAATGTTAATTGATAAGGGCTTAGATGTGAATGCCACGGATAATAACGGCAATACGCCGTTGCATTCGGCAGATTACGATACCGATGTTGCCGGTCTGATTGAGAACGGTGCTGATATTCATGTTAAAAATAAGAAAGGGCAAACACCGCTGCATACGGCATGGTGTGACGATATTGCCAAAATGTTAATCGATAAAGGCGCCGCCGTGAATGTTAAAGATAACAATGGTCAAACACCGTTGCATCAGGCAAAAGATGTCAAAATTGCAAAAATATTGGTTGAGGCGGGTGCTGACGTGAATGCCAAAGATAACGAAGGCAAAACACCCGAACAAACGGTAAAGAATTGGTGCGAAGCAGAAAAATTTCTCGAGTCAATCGGGGCAAGAAACGCCTCGGTTGAAAAGTGTGAGGAAGAAAAGAGGCTGTTTTGGAAAAATGTTACCGCTAAAAACACAAAACAGAGAAAAAAGGGCAAATAATTGCCGCTTCAAAAACTTTATAACCGATTTTTGCTTTTTTATGTATTTTTTTCAAAAAAACGCTTGACATTTTTTTTAAATTATGCTTAAATGCCAACACTTTTAAGCGGGATTTCTCTTGCCATTCCAAACGGAAACGAGAGCAATGACGACAGAAGTTTTCAATAAAAACAGGGACTTATCTTTTGTTTTGTTGAGAAAAATTAAGTGTGCTTTTATCTGCTCGGAAGAGTCGGTAAAGGCGAGTGTGTAATTAGGTAAAGAAAAAGGAAAGTTTTAAATGCCTACAATTAACCAGTTAATCCGGAAACCCCGGAGATCAAAAGCAGTTCACAATAAGGTTCCTGCTTTGCAAGCATGCCCGCAAAAACGCGGTGTTTGCACGCGTGTTTATACAACCACGCCGAAAAAACCTAACTCCGCTTTGCGTAAAGTTGCCCGTGTTCGTTTAACGAACGGTTTTGAGGTAACTTGTTATATTCCGGGCGAAGGTCATAACTTACAAGAACACTCCGTTGTGATGATTCGCGGCGGTCGTGTCAAGGACTTGCCCGGTGTTCGTTATCATATTATTCGCGGTACGCTCGATACACAGGGCGTTGCCAAACGCAAACAAGCCCGTTCGCTGTATGGCGCAAAACGGCCGAAATAAGGAGAAGGAATTATGTCTCGCAGACACGCAGCTATTAAACGCGAAGTAACCCCCGATGCTAAATATAACAACACGGTCGTTACAAAATTTATGAACAGTTTAATGTATGACGGTAAAAAAGGCGTTGCCGAAGAAATTGTTTACGGCGCCATGACCGAATTGGAAACCAAAGTTAAAAAACCTGCATTGGAAGTGTTTTTGGAAGCTTTGAATAACGTAAAACCCACATTGGAAGTGCGTTCGCGTCGGGTGGGCGGTGCCACTTATCAGGTGCCGGTCGAAGTGCGTCCCGATCGTCAACAGGCGTTAGCCATTCGTTGGGTTATTTCCGCCGCGCGTAATCGTTCGGAAAAAACAATGGTCGAGCGCTTGTTCGGTGAATTACAAGATGCTTATAATAATCGCGGTTCCGCCATTCGGAAACGGGAAGATACACATCGGATGGCTGATGCGAACAAAGCATTTGCCCACTTTAAATGGTAGGAGGCTTTTATGGCACGGACAACTCCGATTGAAAAATACAGAAACATCGGCATTATGGCTCACAT
>CANQKV010000069.1 GCA_947624545.1 uncultured Alphaproteobacteria bacterium
ATCGGTTAACAGCCGATTGCTCTACCACTGAGCTACGCTGGAACACTTTTGGAGGCCGGTGCCGGAATCGAACCGACATAAAAGGATTTGCAGTCCTCTGCATAAGCCATTCTGCCAACCGGCCTTGAATATAATACTTTTAAAAAAAAATGAAAAATATGTCAAGAAAAAAATAAAAAATGTTGTATTTTTTTTCGATATAGTATATAGTGACAGTATTCGTTAAACAAAATGAGGTGTTGAATGTTTAAAAAAATTTCTTTGTTAGCCATTGTTTTATCAACAGTTTCTTCCGTTGCCACGGCGGAAAATCTTTCCGATGTTCTTTCCTATACTTATGAGAACAGTTTAACCGTTAATGCCGAACGGGCAGGGTTAAAAGCGGTAGATGAAAGCGTTGCCAAAGCAAAATCGGGATACAGACCCAGTGTTATCGGACAGGGAAATATCGGACGTAATCACACGCAAAGCATTTATGACAGCGCTTTTGGCGGTACAAAACAAAAAATGTATCAAGATCCGAACGGCGTTTCCATTAACTTCGTTCAACCGGTGTTTTCGGGGCTTTCCACTTATCATTCCGTAAAAGCCGCAAAATCACAGGTAAAATCGGCGCGTTCCAATTTATATAACACCGAACAAGCCACTTTGTTGGATGCCGTTGCCGTTTATATGGATGTGATTCGCGATAAAGCCGTTCTGGATTTGCAAATCAGCAATGAAAAAGTGTTGGCACGTCATTTGGATTCTTATCAAAAACGCTTTAAAGCCGGTGAATTAACAAGAACAGACGTTGCCCAATCCGAAGCGCGTTTATCGGGTGCCAAAGCGGCAAAAATAGCGGCGGAAGGCGCTTTGCAAGTTTCAAATGCCAATTATTTGAGCGTTGTTGGGTTAGAACCTGCTTCCAAAATGGATGATGTAAGCGACCAGGTAAACTTACCGCTTCCCAAAACGCTTGATGCCGCCATTGATGCGGCTTTAACCAATAATCCGCAAATTAAAGCTGCCGAATATGCGTTGCAGGCTGCCGGTTATACCGTCAATGCCAAAAAGGGCGTGTTGGCGCCGTCGGTTGATGTGTCAGCCGGTGCCGGTAAACAGCATGATGTGAGTATGTTTAAGCGCAATGATACCTGGGAAGTGATGGCAAATGTTTCCGTTCCGCTTTATCAGTCCGGTGCCGAATATGCCGACATTCGGGCAGCCAAACAAACTGAAAATCAATATCGTATCTTGCTTTCAAAAATCAGACAAGATGTTCGGGCGCAAACTATTTCCGCTTGGGAAAATTACACCTCGAATAAAGCGCAAATCAGTTCGATTAAGGCGCAAATCAAAGCTTCCAAAATTGCTTTGGACGGTGTTATTCGAGAAGCCAAAGTCGGTTCGCGAACCGTTCTTGATGTGTTGGATGCCGAACAAGAGCATTTAGATAACCAAGTCGCTTTGGTGCGCGTCCACCGTGATGAAATTGTTTCGGCATATGCGTTAATGTCGGCAGTCGGTTCTTTAAATCCGGAAGGATTAAAGTTAAATGTGCCGTCTTATGACCCGAAAGTCTATTATGAAGAAGTTAAAAATAAATGGTTCGGTATGAATTAAAGGGGGAAAAATGCAAGAAGAACAAACAATCGGCGATATTTTAACTTCCATTCGACAAGTGCTTTCCAAAGAAGCGGAAAGTTTAAATACCGAAGCACCTGTTCAAAAGAAAAAACAAGATGATGTGTTTGAATTAACGCCGCAAATGCAACTTTCGCAAGGAGAGCTGGTAACGCCGCAAACGGCAATTAAAGCCCAAGCTTCATTGGAAAAGCTGGATATTTATAAAGATTCAAATGATAAAACCCTTATCGAGAAAGAATTAAAACCGTTATTGCAAGCGTGGTTAAATGAGCATTTACCAAGCATTGTTGAAGATGTTGTAACACGTGAAGTTCGTCGTATAATTAACAGAAATTAAAATATTTTTTTAACTTTTAACAGCGCGTGCAATGGTTAAAACGTAAACAGCTTTTGCGCCGTTTTTCTTTAACGCTTTTGCACAGGCTTCGGCGGTTGCGCCCGTGGTTAAAACGTCATCAATCAGTAAAATATGTTTCCCTTGAATAATATTGATATTTCGAACTTGAAACGCATCTTTTAAATTTTGTTTTCTTTCTTTTGCCGTTTTATGTGTTTGTGTTTCGGTGTGATGAGTACGATATAAAACGGAATCGCTATATTCTTTATGAATTTTATGTGCCAATAATTCGGCTAAAAGCGCCGATTGATTATACTGCCTTTTCAGCCGCCTGAGCCAATACATCGGCACGGGAATTACCACATCCGTTTTATCAAACAACTCAACACCCGCTTTTAAAAGATAATGAACTAAAACATGCCTTAAATCGGTTCGGTCATAATATTTGAATTTCAAAATTAACAGTCGGGAAAAATGATCATAAATGAACGCCGAGCGTGCCATATCATAAAACGGACGTTTGGATAAACATTTCGGACAAAGCATTTTTTCGCCCGTATCCGTTTCAATCGGTAGCGGCACGGAACACCAATAACATATCGGTGCATGAATAAAATGAATTTTATGAAAACATTCATCACATAAAATTTGTTCGGAATCAATAATTTTTTCACAATACGGACATTGCGGCGGAAACAGATAATTGCCGATATTTTTAAATAATTTTTTAAAAATATTTTTGAAATCTCTTGTTTTTTCCATAAAAATAAACTACTGTATTGATCGTTAAATTGCAAGGATAAATTAAATGAGCGTTAAAAAAATTTTAAATCGCGAAAACAGAACCATTGTTTATGAATATGAGCCAAAAGAAAAAAAAGCCTGCGTTGTTTATTTACACGGGCTTAATTCTTCTCGTCAAAGCGAAAAGGGGAAACGTTTATTAAAGTTTGCCAAAGAAAAAGAATTGGGTTTTTTATCCGTTGATTATACGGCACATGGCGAATCCGAAGGAAAACCGTCTGATTTTCGTATTGCCCGATGTTTGAATGATGTTCTCGATGTTTTGGCAAAAGAAAAAATAAGCAACCCCCTTTATTTGGTCGGCAGTTCATTAGGGGGCTGGATTGCCTTTTTGTTGGCAGAAAAAATGCCTCAACAGGTTCATGGAATTCTGACTTGTGCTGCCGGTGTTGATTTTCTGGAACGGGTATGGCGTCAAATATTGCCGTCCGACATTAAAACTTTATTGAAAAGCGGTCATATTATCGGTCCGAATGCCGAAACAAAAGGATATTGCTTTTCTTATGCCATGTTTCAAGAATCTAAGCCTTATTTGTTGCTGCATCGAAAAATTAACTATACGGGATCCGTGATTTTGGCACATGGTGATGTCGATACGGTTGTTTTACCGAATAATTCGTTTAAAATCAAAGAAGCGCTCTTGTCCGAAGACGTTCAAGTTCATATTATAAAAGGGGAAGGGCATGCGTTAAGCGGTTATCCCTTGGAACAAGAATTGGAACGGTTGATTTTTAAAGGAGAAAAAAATGTCAAATCAAAAAAATGAATCGATTTATGTAAAGGCGGGACGATTATTTTTTATTTTATTGTTTGTTTATGCCGTTTGTTTTATCAGTTCTCTTTTTATCACACCCGACAGGTTAAATTGGTATCGCTCTTTACCGCTTTCCTCTTTAACGCCTCCCGATTATCTGTTCGGTGTTGCGTGGAGCATTTTATATTTATTAATGGGTATATCCGCCTTTTTGGTATGGAATAAAGCTTCGCCGCGTTATTTTGCGTTACAACTTATTTGTGCGGGTTTATGGCCGTTTGTATTTTTCTTTTTACATAGCATTATCGGCGGCTTAATTATTATCGGCTTTATGATTGTTTTTTTGGCACTGACCGTTAAAACATTTTATCCCGCCTCGAAAACGGCTGCTTTTTTGTTGATTCCGCAACTGATATGGGCAATTTTTGCTTTTTATTTAAATGCTTCTTTGTTAATCGGTTAGCCGTAATTGGCTCTTAAAAATGCTATTTCGGCTTTATAGCCTTCAAACTCATTGGGTGTTTCCAAAATAAAAGGCAGTTCTTTTAAAAGCGGATGATTTATCAAACGAATGATTGCTTCTGTTCCGATTGAACCGGCGCCGATTTTTGCGTGTCTGTCTTTGTGACTGTTAAACGGCGTTAAGCTGTCATTTAAATGAATCATTTTCAATCGTTTCAAGCCGATTTTTTGATCAAATTCTTCCAAAACATCATCCAAGTGATGAACAATATCATATCCGGCGGAATAAATATGACATGTATCCATACAAACACCTAATTTTTCGGCATAATTGCACTGATTGATAATTTTGGCAATTTCTTCAAAAGTCGAACCGATTTCCGAACCTTTTCCCGACATTGTTTCCAATAAAACGGTTGTGTTTGTCGGCATATTTAAAAGGCGATTGAGAAGAAACACGATTTGTGCTATGCCGATTTCAGTTCCTTGTCCGACATGGCAACCCGGATGAAAATTATAATATTGTCCGTTTAGCGCCGTTAAACGAGTTAAATCATCTGCCATTGTTTCAAAAGCAAAAATGCGTGTTTCTTCCTTATCGGAGCAAGGGTTAATGGTGTAAGAGGCATGCGCTGAAACTTTTTGAATATTATTCTTTTTCATTAAATTGAGAAAAGCCGAAATGTCATTCAAATCAATTTCTTTTGCCTGACCGCCACGCGGATTACGCGTAAAAAATTGACTTGTATCGGCATTCATTGCCAACATTTCCTGTCCCATGGCGAAAAATCCTTTTGCACAAGAAAGATGAGCGCCGATTGTCAGCATAAGTTTATTGTTCCTCCCATAAATGAGCTAAAATACAGGCATTTTTTGTAATTTTGTTTTCAGAATGTTGAAGCTTTTCAATGCGTGCTGTTCGAATACATTCCCACGGAGTTACAGGATATTTATCTGCCCATTTTTGCATTAATTGTTTTTGAGCGGCACTTAATCGAAAACGAGGGGCATACGCCGCTTCAAAATAAAGTGTCGTACGGGCGATAAGACCTTTCACATCATCGGGCGGATCAGCCTTTTTATCGGCAATTTTAAACTGACAGCCACCGAAAGTACTGGGTATGTTTTCCGGTAATTCCGTAAAATTATAATTGGATCGCGCCGCATTCACGGAACCGATTGCCGGATACAGATTATACATATCGGATTCCATTAATGCAAAAATAATGTTTGTTTTTTCGGCACATTTTCTTCCTTGATACGGTTTATTGTTTTTATTGACGCAAGTTGGTGCTCCTTCACGCCATTCCTTAAAAAAACGTCCGAAATTTTCTGCCGGCACAATATGTTCAAACTCAATTCTTTTCGCACGTTTTGCCATAACCGTTTGATTAAAGTTTTCGGGATATTGAATAATTTGCTTTGTTTCGGGTAAATACGTCGCATGACAATAAACGGTTTGAAAATAATCGGTATAAACGTTATTCAATAACAGTTTTTTTGCTTTTGAAAAGGAAGAAATCGTATAATTTTGAGCATTTGCCGATGTTAAAGGCTGAACAAAAAAAATGGCAATACACAAAAAGTATAAAAAACGCAACTGAATATCCTCTTTGAAGTTTTATTCAGAATAAATGATTTTATATGTCTTGTCAATCATAAAAAAATCACATTTCGCTTTGATAAAAGCAGTTAATCGGTCGCATCCCGTTTAAAAACTTATAGATTTCAACTTGATTCAGTTTAGATTCCTGTCCGACATTGGTATAACATACATTGGAAACAATTTCCCCGTTATTAAGTTTAATAACGGCAAGAGGTGCCGAATCGAAGTAGAATAAACGAGCGGTTTGATTCATGATGCCGTTTGAAAAATAAATTTCCGATTGAATGGTTGATCCGTCTTCGTAAAATTGAATTTGACGCCCTTGAATATTCCCGTTTTGATAGTTTTGCGTTAATTGTAAATTACCGTTATTATAATACATTTCACCTGTACCGACAGGAATATTATTTTCATATTTCAAACGCATTTGCATATTGTTATTATCATAATAAGTCATGACTTGCCCGTTAATCATATCATTTTGATAAGGAACATTTGCCATTAAAACGCCATTAGCGTAATATAATTTTAAAGTGCCGTTTTTTTGTCCGTTCGCATAAGGAATGCTTGCCATTAAGTT
>CANQKV010000070.1 GCA_947624545.1 uncultured Alphaproteobacteria bacterium
TTTTCCAATTCTTTAATTAAGTTCATGATACTTTCCTTTCATATTTGTTCCGATCCGGATATTTTTCCCACAAGTCCGGTCTTCTTGCTTTGGTTAATGCAAGCGATTGTGCCAAACGCCATTCTTTGATTTTGGCGTGATGCCCCGATACCAAAACTTCCGGAACCTGATAACCTTCCCAATTTTGCGGTTTTGTATATTGCGGATATTCCAATAAGCCGTTTTCAAAACTTTCATCATATTGAGAGGTTTCATTTCCCATGACAGTCGGTAAGAGGCGGACAACCGCATCTAACATTGTTAACAGCGCCGGTTCGCCGCCCGACAGGACGAAATCGCCGACACTGATTTCTTTAATTTGCCATTTTTCAAGAATTCTCTGGTCAATTCCTTCAAATCGTCCGCACAAAAACGTTATTTCGTTTAATTTTGCCCATTCATGTGCCGTTTGTTGACGAAAAACTTCGCCCCGTGGTGACAGATAATAAATCGGACCGCTTTTGTAAACGGATTTTAACGCCGCATCGACAACATCCGGTTTCATAATCATACCGGCACCGCCGCCGAAAGGCGTGTCATCAACCGATTTATATTTATCGGTGGCAAAATCACGAATGTTCACCACATTAAAGCTGAATTTTCCTTCACTTAAAGCTTTTCCTGCCAGCGAATACCCCAAAAAGCCGGGGAACATTTCGGGATAAAGTGTTAACACGTTAATTTTCATGCAACACTCCTTCCAATCCGATCGGCAAACAAATTTCCATATATCCGTCTTTAACGGAAACAATCGGAAACGTTGCGTTTGAAAAGTCAAACGGAAAAACTTTGCCGTTCGATAATTGAATGTTGATAATATCGCCGGCACCGAAGTTTTCAACCGATAACACCTTGCCGAACACTTTCCCTTGATTGTAAACCGTTAACCCGATTAAATCGCAGTAATAATATTCATCTGCTTTTTCTTTCGGTAATTGAGAGCGTTCAATATAAAGAGAAATGCCTTTTAAGGTTTCGGCTTCCTCACGCGTTTCAATGCCTTGAATGCGTGCCAAAACAATGCCTTGCTTTTGATTTAATGCTTTAATTTTAAACAAGCGTTTTTGTTTTTGATCCGTAACCGATTCAAATGTGCCGATATCCGTGGGATTTGAAAGATACGATTTAATTTTAACCGTTCCTTTCACACCGTGAACATTGATAATTTGACCGATACAGACGAGTTGGGCCATTTTTTATTCCTTATTCGGCAGGTTGTTCCTGTGTTGCTTCGACCGATTCTGTCGGCGTTTCAGCTGCTTGTGTTGCTTCAACCGATTCCGTCGATGTTTCAGCCGCTTGTTCCTGCGCCGCTTTGGCAGCTTCTTCCGCTTCACGAGCAGCGGCTTCTGCCGCTTCACGAGCAGCGGCGGCTTTTTCTTGGGCTTCTTTCAACCGTTCTTGAGCTTTGGCTTTCGGAGCCGATTTCTTGGGTTGTTCATGAATAGCCGGTTTTTCCGCCAAACCGATTAATGCAAAAAGTTTTTGCACCCGTTCGGTTAATTCGGCACCTTGCGCCATCCATTTTTTCGCTGCTTCAACGTTCACGCGAAGCGCATCGGCATGATCTTTCGGCAATAACGGATTATATGATCCCAATGCCTCAATAAACCGACCGTCACGCGGGGCGCGTTTATCGGCAACAACAATTTTATGAACCGGACGTTTTTTAGAACCGCCACGGGCTAAACGAATACGTACTGACATATATTTTTATTCCTTTCATTGTTTTTGTTTTTACCGTTCATAAGCCGTATATAGAATAATCGCACCAATGCACGAACCATCGCGGATTGATGTATCTCCTTAGAGACTGAAAATACCATTCCAGTTTATGAAAGATGGCTTCTTATACCACATTCTTTTTTATTCGTCAAGCAAAAAACATAAAAAAACGGGAAAAAATGTTTATTTTTTAAACGGATTATATTTAGAGGCGGGAAGTTGATTACCGAAATTTCCCATATTCGGCAAATTGCCGTTGGTTAAGGCATTCATTTTTTTCATCATACCCATCATTCCGAGCGGACCTGTTTTCTTAAAATATTTCATCACTTGTGCCATTTGCTCAAATTGTTTTAATAAGCGATTGACATCACTCACTTGTACCCCTGCGCCCGAAGCAATACGTTGTTTTCGCGCGGCTTTCAATATGTCGGGATTTTTGCGCTCTTTGGGTGTCATGGATAAAATAATGGCTTCCTGATGTTTAATGATTTTATTATCAATATCCACCGCATTCAGTTTGCTTTGCAGTTTGGACAAGCCCGGAATCATTTTCATAATGCCTTTTAAATCGCCCATTTTGTTAATTTGTTGAATTTGAGAAAGCATATCGTTTAAATCAAAATGTCCGCTCATCATTCGTTCGGCTGTTTTTTGCGCTTCTTCCTGATTGATTTTTTCCATTGCCGTTTCAACCAGACCGACCACGTCACCCATTCCTAAAATACGATCGGCAATGCGTTTGGCATCAAAAACTTCCAGTGCATCGGCTTTTTCCCCTACGCCCAAAAAGCGAACGGGCGTTTTTGTAACGGCGCGCATGGATAAAGCGGCACCGCCGCGGGAATCGCCGTCAATGCGTGTTAATATTGTGCCGGTAATACCGATTTTTTGATGAAATTGCTCGGCAACATTCAAGGCATCTTGTCCGATGAGCGCATCAACCACCAACAGAGTTTCAATCGGTTTTGCCAAGTCACGAACGGCAATCAGTTCCTGCATCATCTCTTCATCAATATGCAATCGACCGGCGGTGTCTAAAATAAGCACATCGGCTAAATTATCATGTGCCGTTTGCAACGCGCGCTTTGTAATTTGCAACGGTTTTTCATTTGCTTCAATCGATAAAACGGGCAAGTCGTTTTGGCGAGCCAATTCCGCTAATTGTTCCCGAGCTGCCGGACGATAAATATCCAATGACGCCAACAAAACTTTTTTTCCTTCTTTTTGAAGCCGTTTTGCCAACTTTGCCGAAGAAGTTGTTTTGCCGGAACCTTGAAGTCCCAACATTAAAATCACGTTTTGTTGATGCGGCAATAACTTTAAAGGTTCGGTGTTTCCCAATAATCGAACAAGTGAATCATGAACGATTTTCACAACCGTTTGCGTCGGGGAAACGGTTTTGATGACATCGGCACCGATGGCTTTTTCGCGGACATCGGCAATAAAAGATTTTACGACGGGTAAGGCGACATCGGCTTCCAAAAGAGCAATTTTAATTTCCCGCATGGTTTCATCAACCATACTTTCCGTTAACACGCCCCGACGGGTTAATTTGTCAAAAACGGCGTTCAGTCGATCCGATAACCCTGTAAACATTGATTTTCCTCCGATGATTTATAGTGTGAAATATTTTTGTGCGTCTTCCAATTCCTGCGGTGTATTAATATCCGCAGGAGCTTCTTCAATCAGTTTGACCGAAGGAACAATGAGCGCATAAATACTCATGCCGTTTTCAAGCGCCCGTAGTTGTTCCAGTTTTTCAATATTTTCCAACACGCCGACCGGCAGGGAAACAATTTTGCGTAACGCCGTCGCCCGATAGACGTAAATGCCGATATGCCAATAGGCAAAGTGATATTTTTCAAGGTTATCTCTGTTAAACGGTACGGGAGAGCGTGAAAAATAAAGCGCGCGTCCGAAGTTTTCATTATCTTTCAACCCCATGGCAATTTTCACGTGTGTGGGATCGTTAATCTCTTCATCTGTTGTGATTTTCATACCGACCGTAACAATATCGGCTTTTGTTTTTTCCAAAATATCGGTTAAGATGAGATTGAGTTTCGGATCGACATTAATTCCGTCACCTTGAAAGCTGATGGCAATATCATATTTTGTGCCTTGCGGATCAATTTCTTTTAACGCGGCAGCAATTCGGTCGGTTCCCGAGGGTAAAGACGGATCGGTTAAAATACATTTGGCACCGAATTTTTCCGCCACTTCAATAATTTCTTTATCACCCGCGGCAATATACACATCTTCTTTCGGGTGAACGGCAACGGCATGTTCATATACATGCTGAATTAAAGGCTTTCCGTTAATGATTGCCAGCGGCTTATTCGGTAATCGGGTTGATTTTAAGCGGGTCGGGATAAGGACGGCTGTTCTTGACATTTTTCAATCTCCTTTCGAATACGGTTGATAATTTCCTGTTTCACTTGCGGCGGATATTTTTTCCCGGGTTGATTCCACACGGTACCCGGCCAATAAGGATCGGTATCATAACGACAAATCACATGAACATGCAGCTGCGGTGTTAAGTTTCCGATCATGGCAACGTTTGTTTGTGTCGGATGAAAAAGATTTTTCATGGCTTTTTCGGCAATTTCGATTTCTTTCATTAAAATTAAGCGCTCATCGGTTGTTAAATCAAGCATGTTCCGAACATTTTCTTTTCGCGGCACCAGAAAAATCCACGGACACAACACGTTATCTTCAAACAAAACCGTTGAAAAAGGCAATTCACACACAAAATCTTTTTGTTTTAAAGACGGATGCAGTTCGAACATGGCTTCCCTTTCATTTTTTAATTATCGGCAAAAGTATTTTTAATGAAATTCGGATAAATTTTAGCACGATTTAAAATATTGTCAAGCGTTTCCGCGCTTTTTAAAATATTTGCCGTAACCCCCGTTTTTGTGATTAACAAAGATTTTAAGCCGACGTTGAGAGCGCCTTGAATATCGGTTTCAAGCATATCGCCCACCATAACGGTTTTTGTTTTGTCGGCTTTCATTTTCAAAAGAGCCGTTTCAAAAATGAGCGGATAAGGTTTTCCGAAAAAGGTCACGTTTCCGCCGTGTTTTTGATAATAATCGGCAAACATGCCTTGTGCCGGCAATTTTTGGTTGTTTTGCATAAAGAAAACATCGGGATTGGCGCAAACGGCAGGCAGTTTTTTTTGTAAAGCCGTTTTTAATTCGGGTAAAAAGCTTTCGAATGATTGAGAACCCAATCCGCTGAAATAGACAACATCGGCTTTTGATATTTCTTTTGTTTCGTGAGGGGCGATTGATTCAAACAATGCGGGATTATTTTCGCCCAACACATAATAGTGAAAATCATTTTGATGTGAAAGCGATTCAAACAAATGATTGTTAATTGCCGCTTTACAAATATCACCCGATGTGACAACTTGATCGAAATGAACGCCTTGAATTAACCCTTTCGGCGCTTTTGAAGCGCAAAAAACCGTGTGAACGGTTGTCATATTTGAGATAATGCAGATTTTTTTGTTGAATTGTTTTAATTTTTCAAGTGTGTTAAGGGCGTTTTCGTAAAAATCGGTACCGTTCCACAAAACGCCGTACATATCCAAAAAAAAGGTATCGATTTGATTGAAGAGATCTGAAAAGTCGTTAATTTTTTGAGAAGTGCTTATCATTTTATTACTCCCGGCAAATCCGGCTTTTTAACCTCATACATATGTTTGGCAATGCGAATCAATTCCTGTGCTTCATCAGGACCCAAAAAGCTTTCAATACGCACTTCTTTTTGTTCTAACACCTTGTAATCCTCAAAAAAGCGTTGTAACGTTTTCAAAGAATGCGGCGGCAATTCGTTTATATGATGATAATTGTTATAGAGAGGATCATCGATATGAACGGCGATAATTTTATCATCCGATTCTCCGCTGTCAATCATTTTCATCACGCCGATGGGACGGGCGCGCATAATGCAAAGCGGTTCGGTGGCAAACTGACTCAATACCAAAATATCCAACGGATCGTTATCATCGCCGTACGTTTGCGGAATAAAGCCGTAATTGGCAGGATAATGAACGGCGCTGTATAAAATACGATCCACTTTCAATAAGCCGCTTTCTTTGTCTAATTCATATTTTATCTGGGAACCTTTCGGCAC
>CANQKV010000071.1 GCA_947624545.1 uncultured Alphaproteobacteria bacterium
AAAACTTCTTCAAATTCAACGGTCGAACCGGCTTCACCGGCTAACTTTTCAACGATAATGACGGAATCTTTCGTTACCTTATATTGTTTTCCGCCTGTTTTAATAACTGCAAACATTTTCTTATCCCTTTACTTTTTTTAAAAATAGGATTGCTTTATACACGATTCTTTTTCGTTTGTCAATCAAAAATTTTATTTTTTTATCTTTTATTTTGATTTTCTTGTTTCATTTTTTCCCAGAACGGCGTGTTTTCTTTTAATCCTTTCGGTGCCTGCTTGGTTTGCGCCGTATGATATGCCTTTTGAATATTGTGCGCCCGCAATAAATGAACAACGGCTTCTTTACGCAAAACGGTATAATCGATATTCGGATTAATTTCGGCTTTAATGGCGTTAATTCTTTCGACTGCTTTTTCTTTTAAGCTTTTTTTGCTCATATTCAAACAATCATACAGATCATCACGCGTATCGAAAAGCGGTAAAACGGAAACATTTTCTTTCAGGGCGTTAAACGCAATCGCTTCCGCCGCCGTCGTGCCATGTCCGTCGGACAGTGAAAAATCAACCCCTTGCGCCTTTAACGCCGCAACCAGATGCTTGTTCGGTTCAATGTAAAATCCGCAATGACGTCCTCTTTCGTTTAGCTGATTGAAATTATATTTTTTTTCTGCTAATTTATCGATTAACTGCGGCGTTAAGGTGTTTTCTTTTGCCAACAAATCGGCAAACCGATAACCTCTGGAAAGAGGGGCATTTAAATCAATTTCTTTTTGAGCCAACCAATTAATATCTTCCGGTTGAAGCAATGTTGTGGCGGCTTTTTCCAAAAGCTGCGCACTCATACGCCGAACGGTACTTTTGGTTTTGCCTTTTAAAGCACTCCAAATTTTGAGAATTGTTTTTTGTCGCCGTGATAATTTCAGCCCGCAAGGGAAAAAATCCAAGTTTTCTTTTTCAAAGTCTTTTAAATTTATTTGCTTCGGTTCCTTCTTCATTTGCTTTGGCTCCTTTAAAAAATACGGGTTATATTCTGAAAATAAATTATACACGATAAAAAATGTTTTGTCAATATTTTTTCCTTTACTTTTTTTAAAAAAAACGATATTTTTTAAGTTTAGAGGAAAAAACAGATGAAAACATTTAAAAAAACAACAAAACCAACGCTTAAAACTTATTTTTTTACGGGTGTTTTGGTAACGGCGCCCGTTGCCATTACGCTTTATGTGGCGTGGAAACTGATTACTTATATTGACACCAAAGTAACGGCTTTTATTCCCGCGCAATATAACCCGAACGAATTACTCCCCTACGGTATTCCGGGTTTGGGCGTTATTTTGTTGCTTATTTTCTTTACGCTCATCGGTATGCTTACGGCAAATTATGTCGGACAGGCATTTGTGAAACTCGGGTATCGGTTAATTAATCATATGCCGTTGATTTCGGGGCTTTATAATGCCATTCGTAAAATATTCGAAACGCTTATCGGCAACGGACAGAATAAAGCTTTTCGTCAGCCGGTCTTGTTGGAATATCCGCGCAAAGGCTTGTGGACGATTGCGTTTGTCACAGGTCCTGTTTTTCAACCGATTGAAAAAAAAATTAAAACAAAACTGCTTGCCGTTTATGTTCCCACAACACCCAATCCGACATCGGGCTTCTTTCTTTATGTGCCTGAAACAGATGTGATGAAGCTTGATATCAGCGTTGAGGAGGCGTTAAAGCTGATTATTTCAATCGGAATCATTAATCCGCCGAACAGAAAAAAACGGATAGAAAAAAATAAAAAGAAATCGGTGTAAAATAAAGCTTGTTATCTTTGTTCCCGAATAAAGTTTTTTAAAGCTTCCAAATCGCACGCAGCCAAAATTTGACGGTAAACTTTGGCATTTGCGCAGCCGTGATAAAGCCCCGTTAAGTGCGGACAAATAACGGAAAGCGAACGGATATTTGTTTCCAAATACGGAAGCATTTGTTGCAGAATTTCCGCTCGTGTGAGAATGGGATGAGTATCCTGATAAAAAGTTTCATCAATAAGGCTTAACGCATACGGATTGCCGTATGCCAAACGTCCGAACATTACGCCGTCAACATGCCTTAAATGCTCATTTGCGGCTTGTATGGAAAAAATATCGCCGTTAATAATAATGGTCATATCGGGAAAGCTTTTTTTCAGTTGATAAACCGTTTCATAATCAATCGGCAGGCGTGCGGAGCGGTTTTCTTTGGGCGAAAGATTGAGTTTCGCGCGGCGGGCATGCACAATTAAGCGCTGACAGCCGGCTTGTTTCATTAAATCGGTAAAGTGAAATAAGGCTTCAAAACCGTTCGGTTCATCAAACAAGGCAATACGCGTTTTGACCGTGACGGGCAGACCGCTTTCCGTCATTTTTGAAACGCATTCGGCGGCTAAATCGGGTTTTGCCATTAAAACGGCGCCGAATGCCCCCGATTGAACCCGTGAGGAGGGACAACCCGCATTTAAATTGATTTCACAATAGCCCCAATCTTTGGCAAAACAGGCACATTGCTTTGCAAAATCGGCGTTGCAGGTACCGATTTGCAAGGCGAGCGGTTGTTCTGCGGCATTAAAATCCAGTAACTTGTGTCGATTGCCCAATAAAAGAGCAGGGGCAGCCGTCATTTCCGTATAAAATAACGGGCGTCGGCAAATCAGGCGCAGAAAGTAACGAAAGTGTCGATCCGTCCAATCTAACATGGGGGCAACGGATATTTTATAAGCAAAATCAGGTGCAATGTTATTTTTTTCTTGTAAATTCGTCATAATCGGATTATACTATAAAGAATAAAAAAGATAAAGAAAAAAAGAAAGGATTGTTTCAATGACTCTGACAAAAGATGAAATGAAAAAGGTTGAAGCCTATTTACAACAATTATTTTGGAATCCCGAATTGAACATTCGGGCAGGTATCGGGCAAGATGCCCCCGCCGAAGCTTATATCGGCAAAGAGTTTATCGGTGTGATTTACAAAAATGATGACGACGGCGAAATTTCCTATGATTGGACAATGTCAATTTTATCGGAAGATGTTGAAAAATTTTAAAATTGTGATGGCGTAAATGAAATTGAAAGAAGAATACTTCAACGATCAAATTGCTGTTAAGGAAGCTTTTGAGCATATTCAGGAATATCCCATGAATGCGCCGGCTTTTTTTGAGGATTTAACGACAAGACAACGGTTTATGTTATCTCGTCTTTTAACCGATTATCTGTATTTAACGGCAGATATCGGCTCTTTTGAAGAAAATTTGTTAATGCCGCTTTCGCCCGATGATCGTCAAGCCGTTTTACGCACGTTGATGACACAGCAAGATCCGTCGTTGGTTTCCGATTTACCGTTGGAGTTGGATTCCGTTTATATGAAGATTTATCTCAATACCGATGAGAATTTAAGAAACTTTTATGCGCAGTATAATACCAAACTGGCAGATGCTTTTAATCTTTATCGTCAAATCAAGCCGGATTCCGAAAGAGTTGATATGCGCTGTTATAATTTATGCAAACTGTTAAACAGTATTGTGAATGAAGATGTTTCGCCCGATGCGGAAGAAAAACCGCAAAAAGGCTTGCCTCCTTATATTCGTGTTCCTTCCGATGAAATCAGATCAACCTTGGATACACTCGATTATTTTGAGCGTCAGGAACGAATCGGAGAATTAAGAAAAGAATTGGATACCTTAAAGCCTGTGATGATTGACAGCACTTGGGCTGGGTTGCAATATCGAACGGAACACAAAGGAAAAAAACTTTCCGAAACACCCGAAATGAAAGCGAAAAAGTTGCGTCAAATGAAAAAAGAACGCTTGATTCGCAAAAAATTAGCCGCCGAAAATAAGCGTCTGCCGCAAAATAAAAAACGCTTTTCGCTCAATCGAATTTTATCGACTTTAAACAATCGCAAGGATCATTCTTTTTAAAAAGCGATGTTGTTGATTATAATATAGGATTCGAACAAAAGTTTGTGCCTTATCGGGCAGGTGAAACGGAAAGACAGGATTTTGTTTTCTTCTGCCGAACGAAAATGCCCGTTTTGTTTATTTCGGAGCACTTTAAAGAAGTGCTGGCAAACGGTTGAAACAAGAAATTAACAAAACAATCTGTCTTCCCGATCTCTTTTACGTTGAGAAATATTGAAAGTTTTATCATTTTTTTCGGTTGTTATTTTTGTCGGAGGTGTTAAGGGAACACACTCTTGTTTTATTTCATTTTTTTGATTATTTTTTAAAGTTTCGTTTGTTTTCTTATCAGTTGTTCGGGTAATGTTTTGATAATTTCTCTTTGTAATATATGTTTTTAATAAAGAAATTGTTTTGAAAACGGCTTGCCGATCTTTTGCCGTTGAAAAGGCTTTTTGTGCCAATTCGAGCGGCGTTTGATTCGCTTCGTTTTTGGCATTGAGATCCGCCCCTTTTTTTAACAAAAGCGAAACAATTTCTACGGCACCTTTTTGGGCAGCCGTATGCAACGGCGTGTTCCGATGTTTGGCACGAGCGGAAATATCAGCGCCTGCCCGAATTAATAATTGAGCCGTTTTAAGGTTGTTTTCGGCAGCTGCTTCATGCAAAGGCGTATTGAACGATGTCGGTCCGTAAACACCGCAACAAACGGCATTCACTTTGGCACCGGCTTTAATTAATTTTTCCGCAGCAGTAACATTATATTTGGCGGCAACATGTAACGGCGTGAAAGCTTTGTTGTCTTTCGCTTCAATATCGGCACCTGCGTTTATCAGCGTGTCAACAGCTTCGGCATAATTACCCGCGGCATAGTGCAGAGGTGTACTGCCGTCATCATCGTGTGCATTGACATCGGCACCGGCCTTGATGAGGGCGCGAACAATCGGAAGAGACCGTTTATGAATAACGGCAATATGTAATGCCGTCAGCCCGTGTTCGCCTTTCGTTTTAACAAAAGCACCCGTTTCAAGTAACTCCTGAATTTTTTCTAAATCCTCTTTTTCCAATGCTTTAAAGAGTTGTGCTTCTTTTGTCATTCAATTCTCCTTTGTTTCAAAGCGGTTAACCCCATAACCGATCATTGCGATCTCTGAGTGATTGTGAAATAACCGATGTTTTTTGCAATCGTTTTTCTTTTTCCGCCTGATGAGGTGTGTTTTCCGCATTTGCGGGTTTTTGCGGTTGTTTTTCTTTCAAACTTTGCGTTTTCGGGGGTATTTGCTCTTTTTGCGACTTTTTGCTCTTTTTAGCTTTATATTTTTTTTGTGCCGTATAAGCTTTTAAAACGGAAATCACTTCAAAAA
The DNA here is from genome assembly GCA_947624545.1 of uncultured Alphaproteobacteria bacterium. Classification (GTDB taxonomy): domain Bacteria; phylum Pseudomonadota; class Alphaproteobacteria; order CAAHEQ01; family UBA3637; genus RGIG4140. The sequence goes on from CANQKV010000071.1 coordinate 5,279, forward strand.
GTTTTTGAGGATTATCGGCATAATGAATAAAATCTTCGGCAAGTTGTAAGGGCGTTTTGTTATCTCTGTTTTTGGCAATCAGTGAGGCGCCGCATTTTAAAAGTGTTTTCAGCGCCTTACCACAACCGAAATTGGCAGCAATATGTAAAGGTGTTTCCTGCCAAAAACGCGTGCGCGCATCGGTATTTGCCCCGTTTTTAATAAGTTTTTCCACCGATTGGGCGTTATCGAACGAGGCGGCATAGTGAAGCGGTGTTTCATAGTTAACGGTTTTGGCTTCAATATCGGCGTGAGCCTTTAACAAAATATCGACGGCTTCGGCAGAAGTTGCAGCCGCCACATGAAGCGGTGTTGCGCCGTTCTCGTTACGAGCGTGAATGTTTGCCCCGCGGCTTAACAAAAAATTGAGCGCATTTAAATGCCCGTGTGCAGCCGTATGCAACGGCGTATCATCAAAAACATTTTTAGCTTCCGTATCGGCGCCGGCGTTTATTAACGC
>CANQKV010000072.1 GCA_947624545.1 uncultured Alphaproteobacteria bacterium
GATTTTAAAAAAATTGTAAAAAGTACGGCAACCTGCTTACATCAACATATCCTTTCCCCATTGGGTTTTACAAAAATTGCAAAGAGTACGGCAACTCGCTTACATTAACATATCCTTTCCCCATTGGATTTTAAAAAAATTGTAAAAAGTACGGCAACCTGCTTACATCAACATATCCTTTCCCCATTGGGTTTTACAAAAATCGCAAAAAGTACGGCAAACTGCTTATATTAACATATACTTTTCCCATTGGGTTTTACAAAAATCGCAAAGAGTACGGCAACTTGCTTACATCAACACATTCTTTCCTAATAGGGCTTTAAAAAATTATAAAAATACGGCAACCTGCTTATATTAACATATCCTTTTCCCATTGGGTTTTACAAAAATCGCAAAGAGTACGACAACTTGCTTACATCAACACATTCTTTCCTAATAGGGCTTTAAAAAATTATAAAAATACGGTAACCTGCTTATATTAACACATTCTTTCCCGATAGGGTTTTATAAAAACAAACATAATTTTTAGCAATATCAAATAAGTTGAGAATATATTTTGATTTAAATAAACTTTTCTTTGTTATACCGTTTTTTCAGTTCATTTAATTTATCACTGACGGAAGCCGTATCTCTGCCGGCTTTGGCTAATCGGTCATACATGCGTTCGATTTCTTTATTTAAATAAGCTGTTTCAATATCGGTTCGCAGTTGATTTTGCTCATACGGCAAGCCGTTCAAATAGGTTTCGGATAAACGACTTAAAATTTCTGCCGTTGTGTTATCAGGATGCAGTTGTCGTTGATGAATGATATAAGGTAACAAATAAATTAAGTTTTCAATAATTTTATTTGCACTTTCCGTTTTATCTTTCATTTTTTTGGCGTAATAATCACCCAGCATATCAAAAGCAACCGAAGCTTCAAAACTGTCATCAACCACGATAAACGGAACAGCATCGGAAAATCCTTTTTGTTGAATTTCCTTTAAATATTCCAGTAAATGATAAAAAAAGCCGTTCACGTTATAAAGAACAAACGGTTTAAAATCCAGAAAACCGTCTTGCATGGCAACACAATCATACACCAATTCATCCAATGTGCCGACTCCGCCCGGGGCAAAAATAACAAAATCGGCTTTTAAAAGTTGTTGTTTGCGTTCTTCCAACGTATGCGCCACGATAATTTCGGAAACATTATCAATAACGGCATCATTTTCATATAACGCCAAGTATTCTTTGGTGGTAATGGCATGTATGGGCGTGCCGCTGTGATTTTTAAGAGTACTCCATGATTGCAAAACACCTTTGGCAACTGCCCCCATAATACCGCCGGAAGATAATCCGAAATTTAAATGAAAGTTTTTTTTGCCGATGGCTTTTCCTAGCTCGTAAGCTGCCGTTTCATAAGCAGAATCGTTTCCCGAACGCGAGCCGCCCGCTACAAAAACCCGTGTTTCGCCTTGCTCGTTTTGTCTGATAAAATCGTTAACGGCATTTTGTTGTGCCGTTGTCGGCGGTGTTGTCGGAGATTTCGGTTTGCGTGATAATGCCGAACCGCGTTTGACGGATAAAACGTTGGCTTTTGAAACAGGCGATTGTTTTAATTTCATTGTTTCCTCATTTTTTTTATAACTTTTATTAAGAAATTTATAGACTTTTTTTAAAAAAAATGCTACATAAATTTTAAATTATTTTTTTTGTGAGGAGAAATTTATGAACAAAACAATTTTTAAATCCAAGTTTTTATTTATCGGCATTGGCGTAATTGCATTAGGTGCAATCGGTTGGTACGGTTATACCCGTTTACAAACGCCGCCGGCTTTATCCATGCCGCAAACAAGCGTGTCGGCTATGAAAATCGAACCGGAAAAAGTGTTTCCGGAAGTGAGTTTTGTTGCCAAAATCGAATCGAAAGATTCGGTCGGATTAAGAGCGCGCGTACAAGGCTTTTTGCAAAAACGCCTGTTTAATGAAGGCGATGTGGTTAAAGAAAATCAACCGTTATATATTATTGAACCCGTGAATTTTGAAGCCGCTGTTCGGGAAGCGGAAGCCAATGTTGCCAAAGCCGAAGCGCAAGTTAAAAATATGAAAGCCCAATTTGAAAGAACGCAAAAACTTTATAAAACAAAAGATGTTTCCGAGTCGAAATTAGATGAGTTCGAAGCCAATTATCGGAGTGCCGAAGCAGTTTTGGCACAGGCAAAAGCGCAGTTGGACGTTGCTAAAAAAGATTTGGAATATACCACCATTGTGGCACCGATGGACGGCAGAATCGGTGAATCGACATATTCGGTTGGCGAGCTTATCGGTCCAAGCTCGAATGTGTTGGCAAAAGTGGTGCGAATTAATCCGATTGATGCGGTGTTTTCCGTAAGTGAAAATCAGTTGTTGAACTTACAGAAAAACTTTAAAAAAGACGGGAAAGTAACTGTCACATTCATTAAATCGGACGGATCAAAATATGAAAAAACCGGTGCGATTGATTTTGTGGACGTGACACTCGATGAAGCGATGAATACGCTTAAAATCAAAGCTTCTTTTCCGAATGAAGCGGGAGAATTGATTTCGGGTCAATACGGTCGCGTGAACATTAAAAGTTTAAATGCCATACCGGAAATTGTGATTCCGCAAAAAGCCGTTCAGCAAGATATGACAGGAACATACGCTTATGTGTTGGATGCCGAAGGTCGTGTCAGTCGGCGAGATGTTATTCGCGGTGATGAATTGGATAATTTTCAAGTGATTATCAATTCCGGATTGAATGCCGGTGATGTCATTGTGACGGAGGGTTTCCAAAAAATTGCGCCGCAAATGATTGTTAAGCCTGTTTTTGAAAATGCCGATCAGGTTCAATCTCAACCGACTAAATAATAAGGAGATTGTCAGATGATATCCGATGTTTTTATTAAACGCCCGCGGTTAGCTTCCGTTATTTCCGTTGTTATTGTGTTGGCAGGGTTGTTATGTATCAGCGCCATGCCGATTGAACAATATCCGAACATTGTGCCGCCGTCGGTTGCCGTTACGGCAACATATCCGGGTGCCAGTGCCGATGTGGTGGAATCATCGGTCGCACAACAAATTGAATCAGCGGTCAACGGCGTGGAAGATATGCTTTATATGAATTCCACCAGTAATGATGACGGCTCATACAGTTTAACGGTTACTTTTAACATCGGAACGGATCCGAACATTGCTTCCGTAAACGTGCAAAATCGCTTAAAACAGGTTGAAAATCTGTTGCCGGCGGAAGTGATTAAACAAGGCGTGATTGTTCAGTCCAAAATGGCGTCCATGTTGCAAGTGTTTGTGGTTTCGTCCACCAATCCCGAATATGATGATACCTTTTTAACAAACTATCTGCTTATCAATATTAAAGATGAAATTGCCCGAACGCCCGGTGTGGGTGATATTCAAGTGTTCTCCACACTTGATTATTCCATGCGTGTTTGGCTCAATAACGATAAACTCAAAAGTTTAAAACTGTCCACCAATGATGTATTACAAGCCATTCAAGGACAGAATTTGCAAGGATCCATCGGGCGAATCGGCGTGATGCCTTCCACCGAAGATCAGCAATTTCAATTTTCGCTCACAACGCAAGGGCGTTTAACCTCGCCGGAAGAATTCGGCGAAATCGTGATTCGTGCCAACGCTGACGGCTCTTATTTGTTTTTAAAAGATATTGCCCGTATTGAATTGGGATCCAAATCTCAATCGCTTCGCACCATCTATAACGGTCGTCCGGCAACCGGTTTTGCCATTTTCCAAGCCCCGGGATCCAACGCGGTTGACGTGGCAACGGCAATTAATAAAAAAATTGTCGAATTACAGGCAAAAATGCCGAAAGACATTCAGTTTCACACCTTGTTCGATAATGCTTCGTTCGTGCAAGATTCAATGGCGGAAATTTTTCAAACCATTTATGAAGCCTTTTTGTTAATTGTGCTGGTCACTTATTTGTTTTTGGGAACTTTCCGCGCAACCATTATTCCGACGCTTGCCATTCCCGTTTCGCTCATCGGTGCGTTTATCGGTATGAGTATTTTCGGGGTAACGGCAAATACCATTTCATTACTGGCGCTTGTGTTGGCAATCGGTATTGTGGTTGATGATGCCATTGTGGTGGTGGAAGACGTGGAAACCGTTATGCACGAAAATCCCAAGTTGGCACCGCAGGAAGCAGTTTCAAAATCAATGGGACGAATTACCGCCCCGATTATTGCCATTACGTTGGTGTTATTGGCGGTGTTTGTTCCCGTTGCCTTTACACCCGGCATTTCCGGTTTATTGTATCAGCAGTTTGCCATTGCCATTGCATCGGCAATGGTTATTTCCGGCATTAACTCTTTAACGTTAAGCCCTGCCGTTGCCGCCGTTATCATGCGTGCCGGCGATAAGCCGTTTCGATTTGTTCAAAAATGTATGGATGTGGTCGATTGGTTCAGAAACAAATATTCGTCAATCGTTCAAAAAACCATTCCGTATGCCGTTTTTGCCGTCTTGTTCATGTTTTTGTTTGCCGGCGGTGCTTATACGTTCTTGAAATTAACGCCGTCCGGATTTTTACCGGCAGAAGATCAGGGCGCCTTTATGATGGAAATTCAATTACCGTCGGGTGCGTCATGGAATCGGACGGAAAAAGTTATGAAAAAAATTGCCGAACGGTTTAAAATGATTCCCGAAATCGATTCTTATATGGCAATTACCGGTTACGGTATTATGAGCGGAACGCAACTGTCCTCTAACGGATTCTTCGTCATTCGTTTGAAACCTTACGCGGAACGACAAGGCAAAGGACAAGATGTGAACGGCATTATCGGAAAATTGTATGCCTTAACCATGGATATTAAAGAAGCTCGAGCGTTTCCGTTTAATATGCCTGCCATTATGGGTTTGAGTATGACATCTGACGTTGAATATATTTTGCAAAGCACGCAAGGCGCTTCACCGGAAGAATTAATGGCGGTAGCGCAGCAAGTTATTCAAGAAGGAAACAAAGATCCGCGTTTGCAACGGGTCATGACGTTCTATACGGTAGACTCACCGCGCGTAGAAGTGATGATTGATCGGCAAAAAGCCTATGCTTTGGGTGTACAGCTTTCCGAAATTTTTAATACCATGCAAACCATGTTGGGCGGCACGTACATTAACGACTTTAACTTATACGGGCGTACTTGGCAGGTCAATGTGCAGGGCGATATGATGGAACGGCGAACACTCGATGATATTTACAAAATCAACATTCGCAACAATAAAGGCGAAATGGTACCACTTCGCTCGTTAATTACGGTCAAACGTACCATCGGCGCTCAATCCATTCAGCGGTATAACAACTATCGTTCGTTAAAAATAACGGCATCGCCGGCAGAAGGGTTAAGCTCGGGTTCCGCCATGCAGGCTTTAACGGAAATCTCTGCGCGCGTTTTACCGACGGGCTACCAATTTCAATGGACGGGTATGAGTTTGCAGGAACAATCGGCAGGAAATCAAACCGGCTTGATCTTTGTTTTGGCGTTTTTGTTTGCCTATCTGTTCTTGGTGGCATTATATGAAAGCTGGGTGTTGCCCGTATCCGTGATGATTTCCATTATCGTGGGCTTGTTCGGTGCCATGGGCTTCTTATGGATTCGCGGCATTACGAATGACTTATACGCCCAAGCCGGCATTATCGTGTT
>CANQKV010000073.1 GCA_947624545.1 uncultured Alphaproteobacteria bacterium
TATTTATTCATATACCGATATAATAAAAAAAGCAATCAAAAATATGATTGCCCGAACTATTTTTTAAACAAACCGAAACGGATGAACAATGAAAACATTTATTCTTTCACCTCATTTTTGGAAATTTCCGATTAGAATCGGTTTGTTTTCTGATTTTTCGTTGCTTTTGAACAGAGCGACGACTCCACACATTATTTTAAAGGATTATTATTTATGTCAAAAAAAATGCTTATTGATGCCACGCATTCCGAAGAGACGCGTGTCGTTGTTGTTGAGAACGGGAGAGTTGAAGAATTAGATGTTGACACCTCTACCAAGAAACAAATTAAAGGAAATATTTATTTAGCTAAAATTATTCGTGTCGAACCGTCTTTGCAAGCGGCGTTTGTCGATTACGGCGGCAATAAACACGGCTTTTTGGCTTTCGGTGAAATTCATCCCGATTATTATCAAATTCCCGTTGCGGACAGGGAAGCTTTAAAAGCCCTGATTGCCGCCAAACAGGAAGAAGAGGAATTTGAACCTGTTTCCGATAAAAACGAAGATGTTGAAGTCATCAGCGAATCGGAAGAAACACCCCGTCAGCGGATGTACTTTTATAAAAAATATAAAATTCAAGAGGTTATTCGTCAAGGACAGGTCATGCTTGTTCAGGTTGTGAAAGAAGAACGCGGAAACAAAGGAGCCGCCCTGACAACTTATCTCTCTTTGGCGGGACGATACAGTGTTTTAATGCCCAATAACGGCAAAGGCGGCGGCGTTTCTCGTAAAATTACAAACATTAAAGACAGAAAATCGTTGCGTACCATTGTCGATAAGCTGCCCATTCCGCAAGGAATGAGTGTCATTATTCGCACGGCAGGACAAGGCAAAACCAAAACGGAAATTAAACGCGATTATGATTATTTAATTAAAACATGGATGAAAATTCGTGAAAACACGCTTGAATCTTTAGCACCGAAACTGATTCATGAAGAAGGGGATATTATTAAACGTTCTTTACGCGATGTTTTTTCTCCGGATATTGAAGAAATTTGGGTCGAAGGGGAAAGTGTTTTTAAATCTACCAAAAATTTCATGAAAATACTGATGCCCGGACAAGCAAAAAAAGTTAAACAATATAAAGGCGATGATCCGCTGTTCTTGGTTAATCAGGTTGAACCGCAGTTGGAATCCATTCACAGCAATATCGTGCAATTAAAATCGGGCGGATATTTGGTTATTGATCAAACGGAAGCCTTGGTTGCGGTTGATGTCAACTCCGGTCGCGCGACCAGAGAGCATGACATTGAAGAAACGGCATTGCGCACAAACTTGGAAACGTGTGATGAACTTGCGCGTCAATTACGGTTACGCGATTTAGCGGGGCTGATTGTCATTGACTTTATTGATATGGACGAACCGAAAAACAATGCGACCGTGGAACGCCATTTAAAAGAAGCTTTAAAACGCGACCGCGCCCGTATACAAGTCGGAAAAATGTCGGGCTTCGGTCTTATGGAAATGTCGCGGCAACGCCTGCATTCCAGCTTTTTGGAAAGCAGTTATCATCTCTGTCCGCATTGTGCCGGTAAGGGAATGATGCGTTCGGTGGAATCCTGCGCCATGCACGCCCTGCATATTTTGGAAGAAGCGTGTCTGAAAAACAGAGATACAAACATTGTTTTATCCTTACCGCAAGCGGTGGCAATATATGTTTTAAACAATAAGCGTAAAAATCTGGTGGAAATGGAAAAACATTACGGTTGTTCCGTAACCGTTTCGGCAGATGATACCATTGAAAAAATATCCGATTATAAATTAGAACGCATACGGGAAGACGGCGAATGTGTCGGGTTGTCTTTAACTGCGCATTATTTTAAAAACGGCGATAAAAAACAAAATGACTACGCCAAACGCAATAAAGGACATTCGGAAGACACATCGGGCGAAAAATCAACACAATTCGGAGAAATCGATGAAGAAAACGCCTCTTTCGGTAATCGTAGAGGAAAAAATCGGCGGCGGTATGACTGGCGCAAAAAGCGGCGTGAACGGCGCGAACGTTTTACGGAACCCGATTTCAACGATGAAACCGTTCTCGAAACATCGGGTGAAGAACATTTTACGGTGGTGGAACAACACTCTCTTGAAAACTTCAATGAAGCCCCCGTTTCATCGGAACAGGTTGAAACAAATGCCCCGACCGTAAATGAAGAAAGCGCTCAAAATAATCGCTTTAACAAAAAACAGCCGAAAAAGTATCGGTCATTTAAGAGTCGACATGCGGCAAAAATGCAACGAGAAGCCGAAAACGCCAAAAAGGAAGAAACGGTAGCGGAAACATCTCAGTCAAGCGTTACGGAAACTTTGGAAACCGTCGCAACACAAATAACTGAACCCAAAAAGAAAAAACGGGGTTGGTGGAACAAATTAGTCAACACGGACGAAGGTTAGAATGAAAGAAACAAAAAAACGGCGGAAACAAATTCGCCGTTTTTTTTATGTTATTTCTTTCCGTGTATTTTTTCATAAATTGATTGCACCAAAACATACATTAAAGGAATCATCAATAAGCCGCCGACGGTTCCGATGAGCATTCCCCAAAAAACGGGTACGCCGATTGCCTGTCGTCCGGCGGCAGCGGCTCCCGATGAAATAACCATCGGCCATATGCCCAAAACAAAGGCGGAAGCCGTCATTAAAACAGCTCTGAATCGTTCTTTCAACCCTTTTAATGCCGCATTGGTAACAGTAGCCCCTTTTTGGCGTTCTTCTTTGGCAAACTCCACAATTAAAATGGCATTTTTGCTGGCAAGTCCGATGAGTAAAATAAGTCCGAGTTGGGCGTAAATGCTTAAAGATAATCCCGAGAAGAACAAACCGATTAAAGCGCCGTTTACCGCAACAATTAAGGAAAATAAAACAGGCAACGGGACCACAAAACTTTCATATTGCGCCACCAAAAAGAGATAAGCAAACAAAACAGCTAAAACAAGCAGATAACCGATTTGTCCGTGTGCCTGTTTTTCCTGAAAACTGGTGGTTGACCATTCAATGCCGAATCCTTTGGGTAATTGTGTCGTTAATTTTTCAACGGCTTTCATGGCTTCACCCGTACTGACGCCCGGTTTTTGAACGGCAGTAACGGAAGCGGACGGATATTGATTATACCGATTGACCACGCGGGGAGCCAACACTTTATGCAAATCAACCAACCCGCGCATGGGAACCATGGCGCCGTTTTGATTCATCACATATAAATTATTGATGCTGTCAATATCTTTACGATACGGCCATGCCGACTGCAACATCACTTTGTTGACCTGTGTTCCCAAATTAATATCGTTCACGTAAGCCGATCCCAGATAACTTTCCAAAGTAGAGAAAATATTGCCGATCGGCACATTCATACTTTCGGCTTTTTCCCGATTGATATCTAAAAACACGTTTGGCGTTTTTGCGTTAAACGTCGAATAAGCATAAGCAATTTCAGGCAACTGATTGAGCTTGCTTAAAAAACTTTGCAGAGCGGCATCTAACTGTTGATAATCCATGGAATGACGCGATTCCAACCGAATATCCAAACCGTTTGCCATACCTAATCCGGGAATGGCGGGCATTTCAAATAATTGAAATTCGGCTTCGGGGAATGAAGAAATTTTTCCGCGCAAGCGATTTAAAATCATGGTGGAATATTCCGAATCGGCTTTTCTTTCGTTCCACGGTTTTAACACAATAAACGACATGGCAACGTTTTCACCGCGACCGGAAAGCAAACTGTATCCGACCACATCGGAAATACCGGCAACGCTTTTTTCCGACGCTACCACTTCATTGACTTTTTTCAAAAGTGCGTGCGTTCGTTTTTTGGAAGCGCCTTCCGGTAATTGCATATTTAAAACAATAACGCCCTGATCTTCATCGGGAATAAAGGAGCTTTGCGTGACGGAAAACAATATGTATGCCAACATTACCAACAAACAAAACAGGGTTGCAATCACGCGCGGTTTTTTGGCAATAACGGAAACCGAAACGCTGTATCCGTGAATGCTTTTCGCGATGGTATTGTTGACCTTGCCCCAAAAGCCTTTTTTACGCGGTTTGATTTTCTTAATCAACAATGAACACAAGGCAGGCGATAACGTTAAGGCATTTAACAGCGAGAATAAAATAGCCGTGGCAATGGTAACGGAAAATTGTTGATAAATCATACCGACAATGCCATCCAAAAAGCCGACAGGAATAAAAATAGCCAACAACACTAATGATGTTGCCACCAACGCTCCCGTAATTTCTTTCATAGCCTGATAAGTTGCTTCGCGTGCCGTCATTTGTGTATTTTGCATTAAGTGAACCACTCGTTCCACCACCACAATGGCATCATCAACCACCAAACCGATTGCCAAAAGCATGGCAAACAAGGTAAACATATTAATACTGTATCCGAGCGCCAAAATCACGCAAAACGTACCCAAAATGGAAACGGGAATCGTCAGCGACGGAATAAGCGTTGAATAAAAATCCTGTAAAAAGAAATAGCAAACGCCGATTACCAACGCCAACGTTAAAAAGAGCGTGAAAATCACTTCTTCAACCGACGCATCAATATATTTTGTGGCATCATATCCGAAATCATATATAATGTCTTCGGGGAAAGTTTGCGATAATTCTTTGAGTGTGCTTGAAATGTTCTTGAATGTTTCCAAAGCATTGGCACCCGATGAAAGGTTAATTGCCATGGTAACGGCGGTTTGTCCGTTATAAAGACCGGAAATGGCATAAGATTCCTGTCCGATTTCAACGGTTGCCAAATCTTTCAAACGGGTTAAGCCGCCTTGCTCCGCCGTTCGCACAATAATGTTTTCAAATTCTTCGGGCGTACTCATTCGCCCTTTTGTTTGTAAAGAATAAATCATCGGCGTATCGGAATCGGTAGGCGATGCGCCCACACTGCCTAACGTAGGCTGATAATTTTGTCCGGAAACGGCGGCGTGAATATCTTTAACCGTAATATGCAACGCTGCCATTTTATCGGCATTTAACCAAACGCGCATACTGAGTTTTGAGCCGTAAACATTCACGTTTCCGACACCGCTTACCCGTGCAATCGTTCTTTCAACGTTATTATAAATATAATCGCTTAATTCTTTTTCGTTATATGTTCCTTTCGGTGAAGAAAACACGATAAATGCCAAAATGTTTGATGATTGTCGTTTCACGGAAAGTCCTTGCCGCGTGACTTCTTCGGGCAATTTTGCCATTGCCTGTTGCACACGATTTTGCACTTTCACTTGAGCAATATCAGGATCAATGCCGGCTTTAAACGTAACCGTTAACGTATAACTTGAATCTTCAGAAGTGGAATCCATATAAAGCATATCTTCCACGCCGTTAATTTCATCTTCCAACGGAATACCGACCGTTTTGGCAATCACATCGGCATTGGCGCCGGGATACGTTGCCCGTACGGCAATTTGCGGCGGTGTCACTTCCGGATACAACGCAATCGGCAGTTTAAAAAGCGAAATCAATCCCGCTAAAACAATCACAATGGAAATCACGAACGAAAAGCGCGGACGCTGAATAAAAAATCCGGAAAACATGCGTGCCTCCTTATTCGCCGAC
>CANQKV010000074.1 GCA_947624545.1 uncultured Alphaproteobacteria bacterium
AATAAAAAATAATGTCAATAAAAATATTAAAATATTTTCAAAAAAATAATAAACAAAATTAAAAACAAAATAAAAAACGACTATAAGCATAAAATAATATGCTAAACAAATAACTGATAATTAATTAAAAAAATAAAAAATAAGAAAATATAATAAACAAAAGTACAAAATAATAGCCAAAATAGTTTTTAATACAATTTTAAATTTTCATGGTTAATTTTGACAACGAATCGAAAAAAGGGAATCAAAAAAGAAAGCATGTGATTGAAAGTGAAAAACGAGCGAGATTTTAAGAAAAATTACATATGAATTTATAAAAATTAACACTTGTTAATAGAGAAATTATAAATTTAATAATATTTTAGCGAATAAAAATTATTTTATTTAACTTTTTTCATTCTTGGTGAGTGTGATACGTTGCAATTATGATGTCTTGCTATGTGCGCCGATAGGAAAAAATAAAAAATCGTCGCATTACTTCACATTTTCGCTGATAAAAGAAATCCGTCAAAAAAGTTATTCACTAGCCGAAAAATAATCTCATCGCTTGTTGATAGAGGAAAATAGACATATTTTAAGAAAAATTACATATGTGTTTATAATATTGTTTATTTAAAATATTGTTACTATATCTAATTTTCTCTTATAAATAGAAAAATAGCTAATTTTTATTTAATTCTTTTTCAGATTCTCGGCGGATGTGGGATAGCACGGGGAGTGAAAAGGGAAAAAAAGAGATTAAATTGTAATTCGGCATTTTTTTATTTTCAACTGATATAAAATAAAGACAGATTGTTTTTTTCTTTTTTCGGCAGGCTGGCTCACTTCATTATTTTTGGCACACTGCGCCCTCTCACGTTTCACAAGACGGCACTTTCCGCCGAAAATGGAAGAAAAAGCAGATATAATCACTCCAAAAAAATATCGCCCCAAAATAAGATAAAAAGCTCATCGTCTGCATTTTTTTTGGGGGAAAATCGTCAATCTTTGTTTTCCTTGCTAGCTTTTCCCCTTATCGGCACATAGTGACAGACGATATAAAACCATCTCTCACATCCGCCGATAGAGGGGAAAAAGAGAAAGTGACGCATTACTTCATACATCTACTGATAGAGGGAAAAAATATTCATAACAAATTCACTATTCTGTATCAACTAATACTTATTTTCGACTTATCATACATTCCCATATTACGGACAGTACGTATTATTGGAAACAAGCAATAAATTCAATATTTCTGCCAATAAAAGGCAACCATATTTTTCCGAAATTCTGTATCAATTAAACGTACGTTTTTTGCAACACTTTTTTTGCATTTTTTCAAAAAAAATTTAATTCAAGGTAAATTTAATGCAATATCAAATGGTTATAAAAAGACTGTTTTGCGTGTTTAAGGGGGGTAATTTTACTCCTGAATTCGCGTTGCATTAAAGGTACGTTTAATTTATGCTTTTTGTAGCGAAAGGAGTTAAAAAATGAGCAATAAAATAAAGAAAAAACAAATTCAAAATCAAGCACAAGACGGGCGTTCAATGGTTGAAATGCTGGGCGTTTTAGCCATTGTGGGCGTTTTAAGCATCGGCGGAATCGCCGGTTACAGAATGGTCATAAATCGGTATCAAGCAAATCAAATTGCAAACGAAATTAACCTGATGCGTACCGATGCCAAAATGAAAGCGGCGCAAGGAGCGAAAGAATTGTTGCTCGGTTCACCGTATGATGATGAAAAACACTTAAATTTTGGCAGTAATTACGGTGTTGAGTTTGATTTTGCAGAAATCGGATCGGATGACGCAAGCGAGACGGAAGCGGGATATTATATAAAAGTATCTGGCGTTTCGGCTGGTGTTTGTAAGCCGCTTATTACCTTATTAAACAGCATGGAAGATGCGGTTGCGTTGGTGGTGAATGAGCAGGAATATAGCGCGGATTCGAGTGCAGATTTATGCACCGAAGAAAGCGATAATGCGTTAGAAGTTGACTTTTCAACCAAAGATATAGGCGGTATGAAAGTGTGTAATCCCGACAAATGTGAAGGAAAATGCACAGAAGATGGCGAGTGCGAATCATGTCCGGAAGGTACAACGTGGAACGGTGATGAATGCGCTTGTCCAAGTGGCAAACACTGGAATGAAGAGATACAAGCGTGTGCGGCGTGCGGTGATAACAGCCATTGCACCAGTTCAAGTAAGCCTGCTTGCATAGAAGGCGTATGCAGTAAGTGTACGGAAGAATCACAATGCGATATGGCACAAAATAAGCATTGTAAAATTTCCACAGGTCAATGTATAACGTGTGGCATTTCAGTGTCAGCTGCCGTTTGGAATGAAACAGCGCAAAAATGCGATTATTGTAAAAATGTTTATCCGGATAAGCCAAATTGGACCGGCAGTGAATGCGTTGCCGAATGTTCGGGAGATAAGCCGTTTTTGTATAATAATCAATGTGTTGAATGCAGAAAAGATGAACATTGCCAAAAAGATGACAGGCAACATTATTGGTGTGATACAAGTTATTCCGCTAATTATGGTACATGCAAACCATGCTATAGTTGGGATGAAGATAACCAACATTGTCAACGCGGAGAATGCGAAAGCAATGAAGATTGCGGAGCAAATGAATTTTGTCGAAGCAGCAGTTGTAATGATGCTACTTCTTCTGATGCTAGCGGGTGCGGAAAATTTGAATGTGTCGAAATTAAAGAGAGTGATATTATTAAAGGTAATGTAGGCGGAAAGGATTGTTATGGGTCAAAAATCAATCTGAACTGGCAGAGTGCAGAGCGGTTCTGCGAGGCAGCGAAAAACAGGGTAGCAGGAGCGCAAGGCAAAAGGGTGAGCTGGGGAGGCAGTGGTATAGATTGGAAGTGTTATAGTGGAGCAGATAATACTGACCATGTACCGACTACCAATGAGGTGTGGGGCTTTTGTAAGGCCACAAGCGGGGGTTACGGAGCTAATAATGTATCAGAGACGATAAGGGATCTATGGGAAATGTATTGTGGTGACAGAGAGAACGGTTGTGTGGGACATGAGATATGGCTGAACGATGGATCCTATACTTCCTACCTCGCGAAGGCGGTCTTCCTCTATGGCGATAGTCAAGTCTTCGATCAGTTTCACACCGTCTGGTCCTACCACCCCTTCTGTCAGTGAGACCGGCTTTTGAGAGGACGCCGTCGCCCTCTCTATGCCCCGCCTTTTCGACTCCCATTCAGCGGGGCACCTCTCCTCTCTTTCGGGCAGAGGTGAAAATGTGCAATCCTGCCGCTCATTTTCCCCTATCGGCCCATAGCGATGCGCTACTTTTCGCAGCGCATCACACCCGCCGATAGGGGAAAAAAGAGAGTGTGCCACATTACTTTACACCCCCGCTGATAGAGGAAAAATATCATCAGCAATAAAAAAAGCATAAGTTTCCCTGCCGATTCCTCATTCTCGGCCCATAGCGGAACGGCACATTTTGCGCCGTTCCACATCCGCCGAGGATGAGAGATAGTGCCATAACTGCTACTTTCCAACTCCGACTTTTAACTTACCGAATCGCCTTATTTTCGGCACACCGCGCTGTCCCACAATAGCGGGATAGCACTTTCCACCGAAAATAAGAAAGAAAGCAAATACAATCGCCTCAAAAAATAAATATTGCCCCAAAATAAGAAAGGAGAGGCCAACTGCAAATAGAGAAGAAAGAGCATGTCACATTATCTTAAATATTCAAAATAAATTGAAAAATTCATCAATAATATATATTTTTCACAACCATAAATAGAAAAACAGATATTTTTATATCATTTCCTCTGGTTTTAATTCATCGTAATGCGTCACTTTTCGCGATGTTCCAAACCCACCGAGAATGAGAAAATCCCCGGAACGGCTGACCTTCTTTTCCCCTCCGATGCCCCGCCTTTACGGCTTCCATTCAGCAGAGCACCTTTCTTTTTCTCCCCCATTTCTCGCCTTTAAGGCTTCCGTTCGGCAGAGCACTTCTGTGTGAAAAAATTTTTTCCGATTCGAAAGCGATTATGCAAAGAATAAAAAAAGCGGACATTTCTGCCCGCTTTTTCGGTTGATGTTTAGGTTATTCTGCCAATTTTTTATCAAGTAACTGATTGGCTAACGCCGGATTGACTTTGCCTTGCGAGGCTTTCATAATCTGACCGACAAACCAGCCTTTCAGCTTTTCTTTTCCGGCTTTAATTTCTGCCACTTTATCGGCATTTTGCGCCAGAATATCGGCAATCAATGCCTCAATGGCGCCAGTATCGGAAACTTGCTTTAAGCCTTTTTCCTCCACAATAACCGCGGGCGCTTTGCCGGTTTCGGCCATCAGCTCAAACACCTCTTTGGCAATTTTGCCGGAAATGGTGCCATCGGAAATCAATCCGACCAATGCGCCGAGATTTTCCGCGCTGATAGGACTTTCCGTAACGGTTTTGCCAGATTTATTCAAATAAGCAAATAAATCACCCATGACCCAGTTTGCCACTTTTTTGGCATCTTGCCCGATAATGGCGGTTTCAAAATAATGCGCCGTTTCGGTATCGGCCGTTAAAATGCCGGCATCATAAGGCGTTAACCCCAATGTTTCAATATACCGTTTTTTCTTGGCTTCGGGTAATTCCGGCAAGTTGCGCCGAATATTTTCAATATATTCATCGGTTAAAATAACGGGCAATAAATCCGGATCAGGGAAATAGCGATAATCATTTGCATTTTCTTTGGAACGCATCAGCCGTGTTTCCAAATTGACCGAATCAAACAAACGAGTTTCCTGCTCAAAAGATTCGCCCGATTCATATAAATCAATTTGCCGTCGGGCTTCAATTTCAATCGCCTGCATAACAAAACGAACGGAATTCACGTTTTTCACCTCTGCCCGCGGACGTAACCCCGTTTCACCCGTTTTTCGCACCGATACATTCACATCGCAACGCATGGAGCCTTCGTCCATATTCCCGTCACATGTGCCCAATGCGCGCACAATGGCGCGCAGTTGCCGTAAATATTCACCAGCTTCTTCGGGCGAACGCATATCGGGCTTGGAAACAATTTCCATTAAACCGACACCGCACCGATTTAAATCGATAAACGATTGCGTAGGGCTCATATCGTGAATGGATTTCCCGGCATCTTGCTCTAAATGCAACCGCTCGACACCGATTTTGCGCGTGCC
>CANQKV010000075.1 GCA_947624545.1 uncultured Alphaproteobacteria bacterium
AGAATAAAAGCTTTTCAAAACATTGTCAAGCAGAAAAAGTTGCATTATTTATTTTTCTCATTTTCGGCACACCGCGCCGTCTCACATTCCACGAGACGGCACTTCCCGCCGAAAATGAAAAAAATTCCAAAGTTACAAATTTCTGTTTCTCTTTTCAGCCCACCAAATTGCCTTGTTTTCGACAAACTGTATCGCTTCAAAAAAACAATTTATTATCTGCAGAACATAAAATGTAAAGTCAATATATTTCTCTTGATATTCCCCAAAAAACAACAATAAATCTTCTGAAATTCTGTATCAACTAAACGTACGTTTTTTGCAACACTTTTTTTGCATTTTTTCAAAAAAAATTTAATTCGAGGAAAAATTAATGCAATATCAAATAGTTATAAAAAGACTGTTTTTGCGATTGATAGGAGTAATTTTGTCCCTGAATTCGCGTTGCATTAAAGGTACGTTTAATTTATACAATTTATATATAGAACAACGGGAGGAAAAAATGATTACTCAATTAAACAAAAATCAGTTAAAACAGGCAGAAACGCAGGGAAATGAAGTGCAAAACAGGCGTCAAGAGTCGGAAAATCAAAAAATGCTTGCTCGGCAGGATAAAATGAGTAAAACCGAATCCCAAAGCGGGCGGTCAATGGTGGAAATGTTGGGCGTGCTGGCAATTATCGGTGTGCTGTCGATTGGCGGTATAGCAGGTTATAAATATGCCATGAATTATTATCAGGCAAATCAGATTGCGCATGAAATGAATATCATGCGTACCGATGCAAAAATTAAAATCGCTCAAGGGGCGGATGAATTAATACTCGGCGATCCGTATGATGACGGAAATATAAATTTTAATAATTATGAAACCGATTTTGATTGCGCTTTGGCTGATGACTCGATTATTGAAGAAAATGTTTCCTGTCGTGTTGCGAATGCTTTCTATATTGAAATGAAAAACATATCGCAAGAGATATGTCGTCCGCTTTCGAAATTAATACAAGGAATGAGTGAGTTAATCGGTTTTGAAATTACAACGGAAACAATAGAAGCCGACAACGAAGAATGTCAAGAGGGGAATAATAATATACACGCGGTGTTTTCAGCGGAAGCCATATCGGAGTTAAAGTCGTGTAAAGAAAATACGGATTGTGAAGAACTGGAAAACACGCCTTATTGTGATAAGACTCGTCATGTATGCGTGAGATGTTATGAAGATAATCAATGTGCGCATACAGAGTATTGTGAGGATAATACATGTAAAAGTTGTGATGAAGGGCTTGTATGGAATGGCGAAAAGTGTGTAGAATGTACGGAAAGCACAGATTGCGCGGAAACGTTGGTATGCAGAAACAATGAATGCACAAGTTGTGAAACGGAAGAAGAATGCCAAGCAAAAGGAACAAATTATCACTGCTCAAATGCAAGTACATGTATTCAATGCGGTACGAATGAAGTATGGGGCGGAAAAGAAAAAGGATGTGTAGAGTGTACGGCGGATAGCGATTGCACCGATACCCCTGACACCCCCAAATGCAACACAAATATAAATAAATGCGTGCCGTGTTTGAGTGCCGGCGATTGCAAGAATCCTGATAAACCGCAATGCAATACCGCAAATAAATGCGTGGAATGTTTAACGTATAATGATTGCAAAAACGATCGGATGCCGCAATGTGACACAAATACAAACACCTGCAAACCATGTCAGCCGAAATCGATTTGGTATAAAGACAACTGCTATTCTTATGAATGTCGCAGTAATGAAGATTGTGCGGATAAAGGAGCAGACTATTATTGCTATGTAAAAGAAGGGTATGAACGTGAGCAAGAGTTTACCAGTGATCCGTCAGATGATGATTTCGGCGGACAATGCCGTAATGCTTTGACAGATGCTTCGTGGGCAGAAAACAAAAAATATGCTCTTTCAACGGTAGATATGAATTGGTATAGCGCTTTTCGTTTTTGCAAAAAATTGAATAAAAGAGTTCCTTCATATACTGATTTGGGATATTCCGAATTAAAGCCCTGTAGGTGTCCAAATGCGATTACACAGAAGATAAAAGAAGATTTTCCGAATGTAGCGGATATATGGTTAGCTGAGGAAGTAGCGGGGTCATCCGGTCTTGTTTGGGGTTTTAATTTTAATCGGTATGATTTGATGAATCAGCAACCTAAAAGAGGTGGCTCAACAGATCACCCTGCTTTGTTGAATTATACATTATGCCTTGATTAACAATGTTGGTTTTAGCATAAAAAATCGACAGGGACACATTTGAATCACAACGGATTGAATGTCCGAAAATGAAAAAAATTATAACTTAAATGTCTAAATTTTCAATAAATTTAGCGTGTTCCTGAATGAATTGAAAACGTAACTCCGGCTTGTTGCCCATGAGACGTTCAACCATTTGCGCCGTATATGCCGCTTCTTCCGCTTCTTCTTCCGTTGCCTTGTGCGGAATCATCACACGCAATAACGTGCGTTTTTGCGGATCCATTGTCGTTTCTTTTAACTGATGCGGCGGCATTTCTCCCAATCCTTTAAAGCGGGAAATATCAACATTCTTCGCATTTTTAAACACCGTTTTCAACAGCTTGTCTTTTTCATCATCATCGGCGGCATAAACCGATTTTCCGCCTTGTGTAAGCCGATATAACGGCGGCAAAGCAATAAACAAATGTCCGTTCTCGATTAACTGCGGCATTTCCTGATAGAAAAACGACATTAAAAGCGAAGCAATATGCGCCCCGTCAACATCGGCATCGGTCATAATAATAATTTTTTCATAACGCAATGCTTCTTCGTTATATTTATCACGCCGCCCGCACCCCAGCGCTTCCGTCATATCTTTAATTTCTTCATTTGCCAATATTTTATCGTTCGAGGCGCTGATAACGTTTAAAATTTTACCCCGCAACGGCAAAATTGCCTGATGAACTCTGTCGCGTGCCTGTTTCGCGGAACCGCCTGCCGAATCGCCTTCCACCAAAAAAATTTCCGTTCCCGCCGTTTCTTTATGCGAACAATCGGCTAATTTTCCGGGCAGACGCAGTTTTTTCGTGGCACTGGCGCGTGCCGTTTCCAACGTTTTTTTCCGACGCTTTCTCTCTTCTGCCCGTTCAATAATATAATCCAACAACGCATTGGCTGATTTAATATCGCGACTGAGCCAATGGTCAAACGGATCTTTTACCGCATTTTCCACCAATCGGGCAGCTGACGGCGTGACCAGCCGTTCTTTCGTTTGTCCTTGAAATTGCGGATCTTTAATGAAAACAGACAACATAACGCCTGCCGTGTTTAAAATATCATCTGCCGTAATATCTGCCGCTTTTTTGTTACCGCTCATATCGGCAAAGGCGCGTAACGATTTTGTTAATCCGGCACGCAAACCCGTTTCGTGCGTTCCGCCCAGCGGCGTGACAATGGTATTGCAATAAGAATAAGAAAAACCGTCTTTATAATCATCCGGCCAACAAATAGCCCACTCAACGGCGCCTTCGTTATCGGGCAAGTCAACCCGTCCCGAAAACGGACGCGGTGTGACAGCCGATCTGTCTTTCATTAAATAATCCAAAAAGTCGGCAACCCCGTTCGGATATTTTAAAATCTGTTCGGCGGGTGTTTTATCATCTGCCCCGATTAAAGAAGCATCACACGACCAACGAATTTCCACTCCGCGAAACAAAAAAGCTTTCGTTCGCGCCATACGAAACAAAGTTTGCGGTTTAAAACGCACCGATTCACCGAAAATTTCCGTATCGGGCAGAAAAGAAATGCTTGTGCCGCGCCGATTACTGACCGTTCCGACAACCGTTAACGGTGTGACGGGTTTTCCTTGCCGATATTCCTGCCGATATAATTTTTTATCGCGGGCAATATCCACAATTAAGTGCGCCGATAACGCATTGACTGCCGATAACCCGACACCGTGCAATCCGCCGGAAATTACATAAGCGTTGCCGCCGAATTTTCCGCCCGAATGCAGTGTTGTCATAATCACTTCCAGCGCTGATTTATCGGGAAAGCGCGGATGCGGATCAATAGGGATGCCCCGACCGTTATCTTTAACGCTCACATACCCGTCGGCGCTTAAATGCACTTCAATGTTGGAAGCATAACCGGCAACGGCTTCATCCATAGCGTTATCGATAATTTCGGCGACCAGATGATGATAGGCACGCTCGTCTATACCGCCGATATACATACCCGGTCTTTTTCGGACGGGATCCAATCCTTCCAAAACTTCAATATCTTTGGCAGAATAACCGCTTTGCGCGGTTGATGTAGAAAATAAATCAGACATGAGGAAACAATAAAAGATTTTTACGCAAAAATCAAGTAAAAAAAAGTTTAAAGGCTTAAAAAAAGCAAAGAAATGTTTGACAACGGGCATATTTTTGTGTATAAAAAAGCCGAATGAAACCAGAAAAAACAAAGGAAATTATTATGACACCTGAAATTATTGCAAAAATCTTTCCGAATGAGCTGCCGAGCATTGAAGAAATCGAGAAAAAATATCCGCCGCGCGCTTTACAACCCGGGCAAAAAGTCACACGGGTGGCGCCCAGTCCGACAGGCTTTATGCACGTCGGTTCTTTATATGCGGCACTGGTTTCCGAACGCGCTGCACATCAAAGCGGCGGCGTATTCTATCTGCGCGTGGAAGATACCGATCAAAAACGCAAGGTGGAAGGTGCCGTTGAAG
>CANQKV010000076.1 GCA_947624545.1 uncultured Alphaproteobacteria bacterium
TTTCGTATGTAATTTAAAATGAAGGAGAAAAAAATGACAATTCGTGTTGCAATTAACGGCTTCGGTCGTATCGGTCGATTGGTTTATCGGGCGTTTTTGGAATCGGGACGGAAAGATATTGATATCGTCGCCATCAATGATTTGGGTGATGCCAAAGCAAACGCTTATTTATTGAAATATGATTCCGTTCATCGGGCGACAAGCTTTGATGTTCGGGCAGAAGGTGATTACATTATTGCCGGAGATTATAAAACAAAAGTAATTGCTCAACGGGATCCCACACAATTACCGTGGAAAGAAATGAATATTGATATCGTTATGGAATGCACAGGCATCTTTACCGCCAAAGAAAAAGCCATGGTTCATATTCAAGCCGGTGCCAAACGGGTTTTGGTTTCCGCGCCCTCGCAAGGAGCCGATAAAACAATCGTGTTCGGTGTGAACCAAAAAACATTAACGGCTGATGATATTGTGGTTTCCAACGCTTCCTGCACCACAAACTGCTTATCACCGGTCGCTTATGTGTTAGATAAAGAATTCGGCATTGAACAAGGCTTTATGACAACCATTCACTCTTATACGAATGATCAAAAGATTTTGGATCAGGTGCATAAAGATTTATATCGTTCTCGGGCAGCTGCCATGAGTATGATTCCCACCTCCACCGGCGCTGCGAAAGCCGTCGGCTTGGTCTTACCGCAATTAGCCGGTAAATTGGACGGTGTTTCCATTCGTGTTCCCACACCCGATGTTTCGTTGGTTGATGCCAATCTTATTATGAAACGCACGGTAACGGTTGAAGAAGTGAACGCCACCATGAAAAAATATGCCGAAGGCGAATTGAACGGTATTTTGGGTTACAATGATTTACCGCTCGTTTCCATTGACTTTACGCATAATGCGCATTCCTCCACGTTTGATGCGAACGGCACGAAAGTGATCGGCGGCACGCAATTACGCGTGATGAGCTGGTATGATAACGAGTGGGGTTTCTCCAACAGAATGCTTGATACGGCCGCTTATATGGGCGCTTTGATTAAGTAATTCGGTTTTTTTTGGCAAAATGGAGGGATTCGTTGTCTGAAAGGCATTGATTCCCTCCTTTTATTTGAAAAGGAACAAAAAAATGACTTATAAAACATTAGATGATTTTGATTTTAACAATAAAACGGTTTTTGTGCGCGCCGATTTAAACGTGCCTGCCAAAGAAGGCAAAATTACGGATATGACACGCATTGATCGCTTTGTTCCCACGTTGAAAGAATTGGTTGAAAAGGGTGCAAAGGTTGTTGTGGCTTCGCACTTCGGTCGTCCGAAAGGCGAAAAAAATCCGGAATATTCCATGACATTTATTGCCGATGCGTTGGCAAAAGCGTCGGGATTAAAAATTTTGTTTTCGGAAGATTGTATCGGCGATAAACGCGATATGCTGGTGCGCGGAATGCAAAAAGGCGATGTGATTTTGCTGGAAAACTTGCGTTTCCATAAAGGCGAAGAAGCTAACGACAAAGAATTTGCCGAACACTTGGCAAGCGGTATTGATATTTATATTAACGATGCCTTTTCAACGGCACATCGGGCGCATGCGTCCACCGAAGGAATGGCACATTTATTGCCGCGCGGTGCCGGTCGATTAATGCAGGAAGAATTGGAAGCATTGGATAAAGCGTTGGGTAATCCGATTCGACCGGCGGTCGCATTGGTCGGCGGATCCAAAGTTTCCACCAAGCTTGATTTGTTGGGCAATTTGGTGAAAAAAGTTGATTATTTATGCATCGGCGGCGGTATGGCGCACACCTTTTTGGCGGCGCAAGGCATTGCCATGGGAGAAGGCTCGCTGGTTGAGCCGTCCATGATTGACACGGCAAAATCTATTTTGGAAAATGCCGGAAATTGCAAAATTGTTCTGCCGAGCGACTTAACGTGGGCGGATCAATTCGGCGAAGGACAAACACCGCATGTTTCCGATGCTGCTGCCGTGCCTGCGGGCAAGGTTTTGTTGGATATCGGACCGAAATCGGTTGAAACGTTTATTCATGTTATTTCTCAATGCAAAACGTTAATTTGGAACGGTCCTGTCGGTGCGTTTGAAATTAAGCCGTTTGATAAAGGCACGAATGAAATTGCCGCCGCGGTAGCCGCTTTAACGAAAGAGGGCAAGCTCACTTCCGTTGCGGGCGGCGGTGACACGGTTTCCGCTTTGAAAAAAGCCGGTGTGAATGAGGCGTTAACTTATGTTTCCGCTGCCGGCGGTGCTTTCTTGGAATGGATGGAAGGCAAATCATTGCCGGGTGTTGCCATTTTGGAAAAATAAGGCATTTACGTTTAAAAAAAGCGGTCTTTGGGATATCTCAAAGGCCGTTTTTGTTTTTCGGCATTCATAAAACTTCTTTTTTCGATTGACAAGACTTTTGTTTTATGCTTATTGTTAAGGGCAAAAGAGAGAAAACAACATGTCGTTCGATTCCACCCTTTTATTGGCGTTTGTGCAAAGTGCCACCGAATTTTTGCCCGTGAGTTCGTCGGGGCATTTAATTTTAATGGAAAAACTTAATTTTTCACATCAAACTTTGTTGATGGATATTTCTTTGCATTTGGGAACGTTAATTGCCGTGATGGCTTTTTTCGCCAAAGATATTATTCGCTTGTTCATCGGGTTTTGGCATAAAGGTGCCGAACAGAAACTGGGGTTCGAGTTAATTATTGCCACGCTTCCGGCATTGATTGTCGGCTTTTTTTTGAAAGAAATTGTTGAAACAACCTTGCGTTCGCCGTTGGTGATTGCTTTCACGGCAGTTTTTTACGGTATTTTACTGTGGATTGTCGATAAAAAAGCGCCCAAAACAAAAACAATCGGGCAAATGACATATCGCAACGCTTTTTATATCGGATTAGCGCAGGCGTTGGCTTTAATTCCGGGTACCAGTCGATCGGGCATTACCATGACATGCGCCCGTTTTTTGGGCTATTCGCGCACCGACAGTGCCAAGTTTTCCATGTTGATGTCAATTCCCGTTATTTTTTGCGGCGCGGCATATATGTTATTAACGGCTTACCTCAATCAATCGTTATCGGGTGAAAGTCTCTCACAAATCGGAACGGGTATTTTGGCGGCAGCCGTTTTCGGGTTGGTTGCCGTGTGGTTTTTAATGCGCTGGTTAAAAACGGCATCTTTTGCCGTGTTTGCCGTTTATCGCATTGTGTTGGGGCTTGTGTTGTTTTATTTGTTTTGGTAATTAAAACCGAAAATAAATAAAGGCACTGTATCCGCTGCCCGTTAACAACACAATTACAATGAACAACAGGAAAATCAGCCAGAGATTGATAAACAAGTGCGCCCAAAAATTCCGATAACGCAGAACAGATTTAAATACGCCTGTTGAAGCAATCACGGCAAAGGCAATAATGAGCCACAATAACCCTTGCACATAATAAGAAACGCCGAACGCTTGTTTATAGGGAAGAAGTCCGAACATTAACCGAATGTAATCATAAGCTTGCGAAAGTGTTTCCGCCCGAAAAATAACCCAACCGAGCAGTAAGGCGATTAAAGCGTAACACCGGCCGATAACGGCATAAAAAACGGCGGGAATGCGGGTGATATGCAGGGAATGTGCCGCGGCTTTTAACAGTTTTTCCAAAATCACGAAAAAGCCTTGCCATAATCCCCACACAACCATAGTCCAAGCGGCGCCGTGCCAAAAGCCGGTTAAGCAAAACACCGTTGCCAAATTGAAAACGGTTCGCAACAAGCCGTTTCTGTTGCCGCCCAAGGGAATATATACATACGATTTAAACCAGCTTGATAACGAAATATGCCACCGACGCCAAAATTCGGAAATCGACTTGGAAAGATAAGGATAATTAAAGTTTTCCAAAAAGCGAAAACCGAACATACGTCCCAATCCGATTGCCATATCGGAATAACCCGAAAAATCGAAATAAATTTGTAAGGCATATAAGAATGCCCCGAGCCATGCAATGGCAGGTGTTAAAGAAGAAACGGAACTTGCAAAAATAACATCAACGCTATGCCCCACCATATCGGCAATAATTACTTTTTTGGCAAGGCCGATTAAAAACCGGCGCAACCCCTGATAAACCTTTGCCACGGAGTGACGCCGATTTGTCAATTGTTTGGCAACGGTATCATAGCGCACAATCGGGCCGGCAATCAGTTGCGGAAAACTGCTGACATACAGCGCCAGCGCGGAAAAACTTTTTTGAACGTTCGCTTTTTGGCGATAAACATCAATCACATAAGAGAGCAGTTGAAACACATAAAAAGAAATGCCGAGCGGCAGGGCAATATAAAACAACGGCAGGCTTTTTTTCGTTAAATCGTTGAAGGAGGCCAGAGCAAAATCACCGTATTTGAAAAAGAAAAAAATGCCTAAAATGTAAAAACAGCTTGCCGCGCAAATGATTTTGGCTTTTTGCGGATAATGCGCTATGCCTTTGGCAGCATAAAAGCCGATAACTGTAAATGTTATTAAAATAATTAAATGAGAGGGATGTCCCCACCCGTAAAAGAGCAGCGATGCCAAAAGCAGAAACACATTGCGAAAGCGATTGGGTAATATGTAATAAATTCC
>CANQKV010000077.1 GCA_947624545.1 uncultured Alphaproteobacteria bacterium
AGCGACACTGAACACATTAAGTGTTTCGTTTTCTTTATGAATTTGCATGGCATATTGCATACCAACAATACCCGTTACGGTTAAAACACCGATCACAGCTAAAACACCAAGCATTTCAACCATACTGCGCCCTTTTTCTTCCCAAGGATACTTAAACTTTTTCATAGACTGCCCCTTTCGTCTTTTATGTTGATAAACGGGAAATAATGACCCCTTCCCATATGCCTGATTTATATAATAACAAACTTCGATAAAAACGTCAATTCTTTTTTTTAAAAAAAATTGCTTTTTTTTCTTCTTTTATTCAAACTTTTTGTTTATTGCTCAATCCGCCATAACGCCGATCCCGATTCTGATAAACTTTCAGTGCTTTATCAAAGGCTTCTTCATCAAAATCAGGCCACAAAACAGGCGTAAAATATAATTCGGCGTATGCCGATTCCCACAGCAAAAAATTACTGAGTCGTTCTTCACCGCTTGTTCGAATCACAAAATCCGGTACGGGCATATGAGCGGTTGATAAATGCGCCGCAAAAGTTGCCTCATCAATTTCATCAGGTTTTATTTGTCCGGAAGCCGCTTTTGTTGCCAGTTGCCGCGCGGCATTGACAATATCGTTTCGCGCACCGTAACTTAACGCCAAAACAACGTGAAAACCTTTAAAATCAGCGGTCTGACTTTCCAACCGATTCATTTGTTCTTTTAAATCAGCATCAAACTTTTCCCGCTCGCCGATAAACGAAACACGAATCTCTTTTTCAACAAACTCGCGCGCCTCTTTTAAATAAGTGCGAAATAAATTCATTAATGTTTGCACTTCTTCTTGCGGACGCTTCCAATTTTCCGATGAAAACGCATAAAGCGTCACCACTTCAATGCCTTTTTTTCGGGCATGGGTTAAAATTTTTTTTAATGTTTCGGCACCGACTTTATGCCCTGCCGTACGCGGCAACCCCCGCTTTTTTGCCCAGCGACCGTTCCCGTCCATAATAATGGCTATATGCTTGGGTAAACTCATAAAAAACCTATTTCATCAAAAAAGGCGCCGATGAAACAACATCAGACAACCGAATACCTATCATTAACAATGCCGCCACAATAAAAAAAACGGAAAAACGACAATTTTGCCGTAAATATTTCATATAAAACCCCTATTCATTCAAAGCATTCAATAAATCGCGCTCCGTTTCCGACAAATCCAAATCATTCACATTCGGAATCTGTTCCGGCGCCAAAGACGATCGTTTTGTTTTAACATAATCCATTAAGTGCGTTTTTTGATCGATTTTTTCCAAAAGACGCGCCAATTCTTCTTTCATAATTGAGGCTTTTTCAATTTGATTCATCAGTCCTTGATTCATTTCGCGCTCGGCATTTTGAACCGTTGTTAATTCCTCTTGCACGTTCTGCGAAACCTGATAAAACTGCTCAATCAAATGTGATAACTGCCGATAATTTTCTTTCGTTGCCGATAAATGCGAATCCAAAATAACGGCATAAATAATCGCCGCCACCAACAGCGTGATAATAATAACATCCAAAACAACGGTTATCGGCATTCTTGCCTCCTTGTTTTGATACTATACCCGACAATTCTTAACAAGAAGTTATCAAATGATAAAAACAGTTAAAAATAATAAAAAAAATGTTCAAAACACCGATTTCCTTAAAATATTTTCGCAAGTTTTTTAAAAATTTCTTTCTTTTTTTGCATTTTTGTGATAGAATGGCTTTATTAAAGACAAAAAACAAAAGGAATAAAAAAAATGTCAAATCGCAGAACACCTGTCGCTGTCAGAAATAACAATCCCGGCTGTATTCGGAGAAACGGAAGAAGCTATGCCCGTTACGCCTCTCTTGAAGAAGGTTACGGCGCTTTAACCGAATTATTAATTCGGCGATATAATCATAAAACGGCATATCAAATTTTCAGAGTCTATGCCCCTGCCAGCGACGGAAACAATCCCCACAAATATGCCGCCGGCGTTGTTAAATCATTAAGAAACGCCGGATTAAATGTTGATGATTCTACTAAGCTGGATATGAATAATCCCCAAGTTTTACGGGCTTTATGTTTGGCAATCAGCCATACCGAATGCGGCAGAGAATTAGACCCTGCTTCACTGGACAGAGCTTTGGCAAAAACGTTCAATAGCGTGGCGCTTTCCCCTCAAACGCAAAAACAAACAAGACCCTCTTTCTGGAAAAGAATGTTTTCACGCAAAGAAACGGCCGTTGCCGCCGCAACACCTCAAAAAGCAGCGCCGCAAGCAACCCGAAGATCCGTCAATAACGGTAATTCAAAGCCTTATCCGGCTCTTGTTAAATTATATTACAATAAATTGCATACATTAAATGCCATTGACAGGAAAAAAACGCCCTTACGTTGGCGTCAGGCAAAACAAGGGGTAATTGTCGATATTAACGTGCCACGCCTAAAAGATCCGTTTGAAAATGATGCCGTTCGGGCAATGGCAGCTACGGAAAAAGCCATTTTATCAAATGCCCATTTACCCGCTCAACAACAAATGCAAACTGTTTTTGCCGTTGCGGCGCAATCAATGCAAGACCATATTTTGGCAAACGATAGCCGCTGTCAAGAAGTTTTAACCATGATTACCGGTGCCGCTATGGCTGAAATTCAACAACGGCAGGGAAAAAATTTATCGCCGAATGAAACAAACAAAATTTACACCAGTGCAAAAGCTTTGGTTTCCAATTCTTCCATTCGGCGGAATCCGCGTTTGTTTTTAGCTCAATGTCAGCAACTTTTAAATTCCAATCAGCCTAAATTAAGGAAAGCATTGGTTCAAGCCGGCGCCAAAAAAGTTTCCGCCGAAAATACGGAAGAATTGGCAGCTCAAAATATGAACACGCTTAAATCACAAACAAGAGCTTAATAAAGTTATTAAAAAACCGAAAGATTAATTTTATCTTTCGGTTTTTTTGTATGTTTTCGCCACCCGTTTTATTTAATTGCTCCGTGACAATGCTTGTATTTCTTACCTGATCCGCAAGGACACGGCGCGTTACGGGGAATCCGTCCGTCAATGCCGTCAAAGCCGTTTTTCGGCGCCGTTGCCGATTGCGGCGACATTGAATTGCGACGCGCAGCCCCATACGGTGTCGGTTGTTGCGATTCCACCGCCGATTGCGGCACAGGATGACTTTCTTGCATTTGAAGCGGTTTTCTCTCTTGAATTTGAAATTGCATATGACAAATAACTTGTGTGACTCGCTCACGCACATGTGTCAATAAATTTTCAAACAAAATAAACGCTTCCCGCTTATATTCATTCAACGGATTTTTCTGTCCGTATGCCCGTAAATTAATGGCGGTTTTCATAAAATCAAGCGTTTGCAAATGCTCTTTCCAAGATTGGTCAATCACTTGAATTAAAATGCTTTTTTCCAAATGATGCCGCACATCTTCGGGCAGGATTTTCATTTTTTCCGCAACTGATTTATCCGCTTCATTTTGTAAACGTTCCACCATGGTTTCGGGAATCATCCCCGGTTCTTTAATCCAAGCGGCAAACGGCACGTCAATTCCCAGCAAATGCCGTGTTTGATTCTCTAAATCCGTCGCATTCCAGTTCTCGGGAACAGACCGACTCGGCGCCAATGAATAAATCATATTTTCAATGCAATCATCGCGCATTTCTTTTAACGTTTCCGTTACCGTTTCGGCAACCATTAATTCTTTGCGTTGCTCATAAATCACTTTCCGTTGATCATTCATCACATCATCGTATTTCAACAAATTTTTACGCACGTCAAAGTGATATGATTCAACTTTGCGTTGTGCGACGGCAATGCCTTTACTCAAAAACGAATGCGCTAACGCTTCCCCTTTTTTCATTCCCATGGTTTTAAGCATTTGCTGAATACGCTCGGAACCGAAAATACGCATTAAATCATCTTCCAAAGAAATATAGAATCGCGACAACCCCGGATCTCCCTGACGACCCGATCGACCGCGCAACTGATTATCGATTCGCCGACTTTCATGCCGCTCGGATCCTAACACATACAATCCGCCCGCCGCCAAGGCAATTTCTTTTCCTTTGGCAATTTCCGCCTTAATTTCGGCTGATAATTTTTCTTTATCCGCCGTCGGATTCTTTTCCAATTCTTCCGCCAGCCGCATTTCAAAGTTACCCCCGAGCTGAATATCCGTTCCGCGCCCTGCCATATTCGTGGCAATGGTAACGGCACCCGGCACACCGGCTTGCGCCACGATTTTGGCTTCCTGCTCATGATGACGGGCATTTAACACGTTAAATTGAATATCGGAACGTTTGCGCAACAAATCGGCTAAAATTTCCGATTTTTCAATTGATGTCGTGCCGACCAAAATGGGCTGTTTTCTTTTGTGCGCGGCTTTAATTTCTTCAATAATGGCATCATATTTTTCTTCCGCCGTACGATAAACCACATCATTTTCATCTTTTCGGGCAGACGGCTTGTTG
>CANQKV010000078.1 GCA_947624545.1 uncultured Alphaproteobacteria bacterium
GAACTGCGCAAAAATCAAAAAAATATTCCTGCCGGTTTAACCGATGAAGAAAAAGAACTTTTTATTCACACACAAGCCGTTAATCGAGCCATTGGGGCATCGGTTGATATTTTAATGCAGCCGGAAGGAGAAAAAACGCAAAAAGCGGCAGCTGCTTACGGCATTGAATTAACGGATAAAGATCTTCGTTTTGTGAATTGGTGGAAAGAATTTTACAACAATTCTTATAAAGAGTGGATATGTGAAAATTATGATTCACAAAAAAATCCAAATGCGTACACCGATAACGACGACAGAGAGCAATTTGTTCATAATTATATTACCAATCGTTATCCCGGTTTAAAAGGAAAAGATTTTTTTGTCACCGGGTTAACCGATGAAGAACAGAAATCATGGGATATTCGATATAAGGGTGAGAATTATGGTCAATTAACCGATGAACAAATTAAAGCGCAGAATTCGTTTGGTCGCTACGGATACAACACCGACTACAAGGATGGAAACATATGCGCTTATTATGGGTACTCTCTAAAAACGGAGAGTGAAATAAGAGGGCGCCTTGAATACGATTTCCTCTATAGAGGGCTTCCCCTTACCGAAGAAGAAATGAACTATTTTGTAAAAATAAGGGAAGCTCGCGATAATGGCATTAAAACTGATATTCCCATGCCTGCCTCATTAAAAAACTTGATTGAAACACAAGAAAAAATTTTGCAATATAACTCAAAAGACAAAGAGATTGCCGCATTTAATGAATTGGCAGCATCCAGAGAGGAATTATTGAAAAAGGAAAATCCACAATCACATCGGACTGCCGTCATCAATTATATACGTGTTACAGCCCCATGGAAGTATAAGAGCTTAGTGAAAAATGACAAAGAATTTGCCGCGTTTGAAAATAAAAATCAACAACCCAATTTAGCTGCCGCAATTAAACAAAATGCGCAAGAACACAAGGAAAATGATAACATTTCTTCAAACATCCGACAAGAATCGGGAAAAGAGCGGTAAATTCGGCGTTGTGAAGAGCTTTAAAAACGCTCTTAAAATGCAAAAAAAAGAGGAAAATGTTTTCCTCTTTTTTGTTTTGGTGGGTCCGGAGGGACTCGAACCCCCGACCAGACCGTTATGAGCGGCCAGCTCTAACCAACTGCGCTACAGACCCATCTGTTGGCGTTATTTTATCAAAATTATTTTTAAAATGCAAGATTTTTTTCGCTTTCATGAAAATATTCTTGCCAATCAACTTTTTTCTTATCTTTTTTTTGCAAAAAATAACTTTTTTTATTTGAAATTTTTTAGATTTGTGCTATACTCCGTTTATAGTTAAAAAAAGGAGATAACATTTATGGAAAATGATGAATATATGTTTAATCCCGGGGATTTCGTTGTTTATCCCACAAGAGGGGTCGGACAAATTACGGAAATTAAATCGGAAAACATTTGCGGACAAAATTTAGAATTCGTTTCCGTCAGTTTTAACAAAGACAAAGCCACCGTTAAAATTCCTGTTTCAAAAATCAAAAAGGAAAATACGGCTTTGCGTCAACTTGCTTCCGATTCGGTTATGGATACGGCCGTTCGTGTTTTACATTGTAAAGCGAAAATCAAACGCGTGCAATGGAGTCGTCGTTCACAGGAATATATGGAAAAAATTAAATCCAACAATCCCATTGCTTTGGCGGAAGTGTTGCGTGATTTATATAAAGATCCCGAAAAACACGAACAAACGTACAGCGAACGTCAAATCTATGATCAAGCGTTCGGATTGTTTGTTCCCGAATATGCGTTGGTGCATAAAATAAAGGAAGATGAAGCTTCGGCGCAACTTTCTTCCATTTTGAAGAACAGAAACACACCGACCGAATCCTAATGTATTCTTGTTATCAAAAAATTGCGCTCATTTGTTTGTCGGCAGCCGTTTTTTCGCTTTCGGCATGTATGCCGTTTGTTGATGCACGACGAGAAGCCGGTGTTGTTAAGCCTGTCGGTTCATCGACCGATAAAAATCCTGCCGTTTGTTACGGACTTTTCGGCTCGCAAGAAGAAATTGACGCACTGGCTGCCAATGAATGCGCCAAAACGGGAAAAAAGGCTGTTTTTAAGCGGAAAGAAAACTTTGCCTGCTATTTATTTACGCCGCAAAAAGCCGTTTACGAATGCCAAAAAACAACCGATCCCGTACCGCCTTATAAACCGACTTGCCCGATTGCCCGTTAAAGCTTATTTGATTTTCCGTTAAACAAACACTTTAAAAACAAAAGCTTTTTATCCCGCCTGCCGTGTTCTCGTGCGTTTTATCCGCACCCTGCCCCGATATTCAAACAAAGAAAATTACAATCATTTTTGCACGATGTATCATAACCTTATTTCTGTCATCTGTGTTATTCTCAGGCTGATAAACAAAAAAAAGCCTTCCTTTTCGGGAAGGCTTTCGGGGGAGTAAAAACACAAAACTATTGCGCTTGCGTTTCTTTGTTGCGCGCTTCCAAAATTTCTTTGTCGCGTGCAGCAGCCAGTTGACGATACCGTTGTGTTTGCGCACCCGTTCCTGCCGGAATTAACCGACCGACAATCACGTTTTCTTTCAAACCCAACAATCTGTCGCGACGACCTGCCGTTGCCGCTTCCGTTAACACTCGGGTTGTTTCTTGGAAGGACGCTGCCGAAATGAAAGAGCTTGTTTGCAAACTCGCCTTGGTAATACCCAACAAAACAGGAGCAACTTTGGCTTCCCGCCCGCCCGATTTGACGGCTTTGGCGTTTTCGGCTGCTAATTCTTCTCTTTCGACTTGCTCACCGACCAATAATGTGGTATCACCCGGATCTTTGACTTCCAATTTCTGCATCATCTGACGGACAATCACTTCAATGTGCTTATCATTGATTTTCACACCTTGTAAACGATAAACCGCCTGCACTTCTTTGATTAAATATTTCGCCAATTCTTCAATACCCAAAACGCGCAAAATATCATGCGGATCTTTCGCACCTTCGACAATCATTTCACCCTTTTCGATAATATCGCCTTCATGAACGGCAACCGTCCGTCCTTTCGGAATTAAATATTCACGGGTTTCCTGACCGTCTGCGGATGTCACAATCACACGCCGTTTTGTCTTAAAGTCGGCACCGAAATCCACCCGACCGGCAATTTCCGACAGAATGGCGGGATCTTTCGGACAACGCGCTTCAAACAACTCGGCAACGCGCGGTAAACCACCGGTAATATCGCGTGTTTTGGAGCTTTCGCGCGGTAACCGTGCCAACACGTCACCCGCTTTCACTTCCTGACCGTTTTCAACGGCAACAACGGCATCAATCGGCAAATAATACCGTGCTTCGGAACCGCTGGCAGATTTATAAACTTTGCCTTTGGCATCTAACAAAGCAAGGCTCGGACGCCGTTCCGCTTTTGAAGAAACAGGGCGTGTAATCACTTTTGATGTTAAGCCTGTTGCTTCATCAACAACCTCACGGACGGTTTCACCCTCAATCAAATCTTCATATTTGACTTTACCGTTCTTATCAACAATAATCGGTGTTGTAAACGGATCCCATTCGGCAATACGCGCCCCCTTTGAGACCGAATCACCGTCAGCAACCATTAACTTGGCACCGTAGGGCAATTTATGACGGGCTTTTTCGCGATCATGCACATCACGCAACGATACTTCGCAATTTCGTGACAACACGATTTTTTCGCCTTTGGAATTTTCAATCATATTACCGTTTAACAACTTCACTTTGGCATCAAATCCGATATCAATGCTCGATTGTTCGGCACCTTTTTGCGCCGTACCGCCGATGTGGAACGTCCGCATGGTTAACTGCGTACCCGGTTCACCGATGGATTGAGCGGCAATAATACCGACAACCTCGCCAATGTTTACCGGCGTTCCGCGTGCCAAATCACGACCGTAACAAGCGGCGCAAATGCCGTTTTCGGCTTCGCAAGTTAAGACGGAACGAATTTTAACGCTTTCAATGCCGAGTGCGTCAATCAATTCAACATCGTTTTCATCGATAAGCTTGTTTTTCGGAACAATAATTTCATCCGTCTTCGGATTCTTAATATCTTCCGCCGCCGTTCGACCTAAAATCCGCTCACCGGTTGTGGCAATAATATCACCGCCTTCAATAATCGGCTCAATGGTAATACCGTTTTCCGTACCGCAATCTTCCATGGTAATAATGGCATCTTGCGCCACATCAACCAAACGACGGGTTAAATAACCGGAGTTTGCCGTTTTTAAAGCCGTATCCGCCAAACCTTTACGGGCGCCGTGTGTGGAGTTAAAGTATTCCATAACCGTTAAGCCCTCTTTAAAGTTTGAAGTAATCGGCGTTTCAATAATTTCGCCGTTCGGCTTTGCCATAAGTCCGCGCATACCTGCCAACTGACGCATTTGTGTTGTGGATCCGCGCGCACCCGAATGAGCCA
>CANQKV010000079.1 GCA_947624545.1 uncultured Alphaproteobacteria bacterium
AACGTCTTAATTTCTGTCTATTGCTTGCTTATTTTCGGCACACTGTGCTGCCCCACATCTGCAGATATGATAGGAAACATTAGAAAAATATGTATAATAATAAAAATATATCATTTATAAACAACCAAAAATAATATTAGTATGTTTTAAAGATAAGAAATATTTCCAGATAAAGAAAAAAATACCATATATATTTGCAAATTTATAAGCAAAAAAACATTGTAAATATGTAAAATGTTTGCTTATAAAACTATAAACAGAAAAATTACTTGCTTTGCTTTAAAATTTTTCTTTTCTGTAGGTGTGGAATGTCGCAAAAAGTGACGTCTCGCTAGGTTCCGATAGAGAAAAATAGGCATATTTTAAGAAAAATTACATACACATTTATAATATTATTCATATAAAATATTATTGCTAAATCTAATTTTCTCTTATAAATAGAAAAATTGTAATTTTTCTTTAATTCTTTCTCAGATTTTCGGCAGATGTGTGATAGCGCGGGAAGTGAAAAGGGAAAAACGAGATTAAATTGTCATTCGGCATTTTTTTATTTTCAACTGATATAAAATAAAGACGGATTGTATTCTTTTTCATTTTTCGGCAGTCTGGCTCACTTCATTATTTTCGGCACACCGTGCCGTTTCACGCTCCACGAGACGGTACTTTCCCACCGAAAATAAGAAAGAAAACGGATATAGTCGCCTTAAAAAATATTACCCGAAAATAAGTGAAAGTGCCGACTGTAAATTGAGACTTATCCGCTCTGCTTCCCACTTTCCGCCGAAAATAAGTGAAAAGCTGAATATGCTATCTAAAAATGAGTTATCATCAATAGAAAATAAGTGAGAAAGAGAAAACAATCACTTCAAAAAAAACAAATTGTATCATCAACCGAAAATGAGAGGAAAAAGCAGATACAATCGCTTTAAAAACAAATATCACCCCAAAATAAAGAGGCATCGTTTACAAATTGAGAGGGGGAATAATCATAAACATACAAAAAAACCGCCTGCTTAAAAAAAACAGACGGTTTTTGAAAAGTAAAATATCCTATTCTTCGTTGTTGATCGTGCGAATGTCAAAATACCGTAATAACGGCACGGCAATGAATATGGAGGAATACGTTCCTAAAATGGTTCCCCATACCATGGCGCGTGAAAAGCCTTGTAACGATTCGCCGCCCACAAACAACAACACCAACACCACAAATAACGTGGTTAAACTGGTTAAAATGGTTCGCGAAAGGGTTTCGTTAATACTGCGATTTAAAATATTGTCGATAGAGTCGTGTCGGAACTTACGCATATTTTCCCGCACACGGTCATATGTGACAATGGTATCGTTACAATCGTAACCTGCCAGAGATAAAATACCTGCGACAACAACCATATTAAAATCCCACCCTAACAGGGCAAACATACCGACAATAATAACCAAGTCGTGCGCCAATGATAACATACACCCGATGGCAAACGGCCATTCAAACCGAAACCAAATATAAACGGAAATGGCAACCAGCGCTAAAATTGAAGCCAATAAACTTTTGAACTTTAACTCTTCACCGATGGTCGGACCGATGACTTCCACCCGTTCATATTTATAAGCGTTACCCAATTCGGACTTAATTTGATTTACAACCGTTGCACCTGTTTCACCTTCTCGCGGTTGGCATTGAATTAAAATCATATTACCCGTTTCGCCGGCGGATTGAATGGTAAAATCTTTCAAAAAAGATAACCGTCCGCGCATTTCCTGCATATCAAACGGCTTGTCCGATGAAACTTCCACCAACACACCGCCTTGGAAATCAATTCCGTAATTTAACCCCCGCACGCAAAGAGCCGTTATGCCGATAATTAACAAAATCAGCGAAAAAACATAGCCCGCAACCCGCATTTTCATAAACGGGAAATTAAAGTTTCTTTTCTTAAATAATTTACTCATGTGAACACCCTCTTATAAATCAATTTTCTTCGGTTGACGGACGGCAAACCACGCCATTAACAACACTTTGTTAAACCAAATGGCACAAAACATTGTTGTTGCCAAACCCAAGCCCAACGTAATACCGAATCCGCGTACGGAACCCGATCCCAACATAAACAGGAAAAGAGCCGCAAACAATGTGGTGAGCTGTCCGTCGAAAATGGCGGAAAAAGCACCCGAAAAGCCGCGCTTAATCACTTCTTTCGGAACGGTAATACCGTTCATCATTTCTTCTTTCATACGCTCTAAAATTAAAATGTTGGCATCAACCGCCATGGCAACCGTTAAAGCAATACCGGCAAGCCCGGGCAAAGTTAACGTTGCGTTTAACAAACTTAATAACGCCAATAAAATAACGCCGTTGACAATTAACGTAACATCGGCAATTAACCCGAACCAGAAACCGTAAACAATAAACATAAAAATTAACACGGCAGCCAATCCGATTAAACAGGCGTTCGTGCCGGCTTTAATGGAATCTTCACCCAAGCCGGGTCCGACAACTCTTTCTTCCGCCACGATTAACGGTGCAGGTAAAGCACCCGACCGCAACAACAAAGCTAAATCGTTAGCACTCTGTACGGTAAAATTGCCTGTAATAATACCTTGTCCGCCCGTAATGGGAGAATTAATGGTCGGCGCGCTGATGACTTTACCGTCAAGCAAAATTGCCAACCGCCGTCCGACATTTTCACGCGTGACATTACCAAACTCTTTGGCTGCTGCCGCTTTAAAGCTGAACAATACCGCCGGTGCGCCTTTTTCATCATAGCTGCCTTTGGCAGAATCCAAACCGGCACCGCTTACAACCACACGCCGCTTCAACACGATATAACCGGTTTCATCACCCGTTGCCAACATGGAATCCGGTGATAATTTACCCATTTGCGCCGCTTGCGGAGAGGTTTCTTCATCAACCAAATGGAATGTCATTTTGGCAGTTTTTCCCATAATGGCTTTAATTTCCGACGGATCTTGCACGCCCGGCAACTGAATGACAATGCGATCGGCACCCTGCTGTTGAATTTGCGGTTCTTTCGTGCCGAGTTCATCAATCCGCCGCCGCACGATTTCAACCGATTGTTCAACGGCTTTTCGTTTCATATTTTCCAACGCATCGGGCGTATAAGAAACTTTTAAAGTCGATTCTTCAACATCAATATTCAACTGACCGCTTTCGATTTTACGAATTGCCTCGCGTGCAGCATTTACGTCAGCGGCATTTAAAATATGCACGCTCATCACGCCTTCATCAACCGTCAGTCCTGAAAAACGAATTCGTTGCGTTCGCAAATCGGAACGGGTTAAATCGGCAAGCGTGGTCAATTTTTCTTTAATCAAATCTTTTGTATCAACTTCCATTAACAAATAAGATCCGCCTTGCAAATCAAGCCCCAACGTTACGGGTTTAAACCAGCTTTGTGCCTCTTTGGGCAGCTGTTTCAACACGGATTGCGGCACAAAATTGGGAAGCGCAAACACAAACCCCAAAATAACGACCGCCATAATTAAACTGATTTTAAGTTTTGAATATCCAAACATTTTTTATCCTTACTTTTTTGTTTTTTCATTGAAATAAACTTGCGAAACATAATCGCGCAACACTTTAATTTCCACGCCGGAAGCAATTTCAACCGTCAATTCGTCATCTTTCACGTTTTTAACCGTTCCGACAATGCCGCCGACAACAATTTTTGTTCCTTTAATAATGGCATTTAATTGCGCCTGATGTTCTTTCATTTTTTTCTGCTGCGGTCGAATCATCAAAAAATACAGCACGAAAAAAATTAACAGAATTTGAATTAAAACTTTCATACCGTCGGGCAGCCCCGAGGCAACAACCTGCTCGGTTGCGGGCGCTGTTTGCGCATAAGCTTGAGATATTAACATAAACATTCTCCGTTTTTCTTTATTTTAAACTCAACAAATAATTCTCTACTATACAGCGTTATCAAAAAAAATCAATCTTTTTTCTTCTTTTATTTGACTTTTTCGTAATTTTTTTTTATGGTTGTTTCGTTATTTCAGGGAAAAGGAGAAAAAAATGGGCATTCGAACACGCGTTGAATATTTACCGCATTATCAAAAAAAATGGG
>CANQKV010000080.1 GCA_947624545.1 uncultured Alphaproteobacteria bacterium
GTGAAAAGGGAAAAAACGAGATTAAATTGTCATTCGGCATTTTTTTATTTTCAACTGATATAAGATAAAGACAGATTATTTTTTCATTTTTCGGCAGTCTGGCTCACTTCATTATTTTCGGTACACTGCGCTGTCTCATGTTCCACAAGACAGCACTTCCCGCCGAAAATAGAAGAGCGTAACGAAATCACACTTTTTCAGCCTGTTTTTAGGTGCAAAGTCCTACCTGCCATTTTCTCATTCTCGGCACATAGTGGAACGGCACTGAATGCCGAGAATAGCAAGGCAAATCAGCTTTTCGAAAATGAAGAAAACATGTTAAAAAACATAGGTCTAGTTGCAACACTTTTTTACATTTTTTCAAAAAAATTTAATCCAAGGTAAATTTAATGCAATATCAAATGGTTATAAAAAGGCTTGTTTGGCGATTGATAGGGATAATCTTGCTCTTGAATTTGCGTTGCAAAAAACATACGTTTAATTAGTTGATGTGCTTAGATTTAAATATTTTAAAAGTGAGTCATTAAACAAGTTATTGAAAATAAATAAAATAACGTCAAAAAAATTTTTTATATGAAAATCCAGAAAAAGTGTTGCAAAAAACACACGTTTAATGTATGCTTATGAGCAGGGTTTTATAACATAAAAGATAAGGAAGTTGCATGTTAACATCAAGTAAAAGAGCTTATGAAATTATTGCCAAAGATATTATCGGCTTAACGGATAACGAATATAAAACCGTTGCTGATGATATTGATGATAAAGAAGCTTTCCATATCACATTATCGGATATTCCTTCCAATAAGCTTTTTTCAAACAATCCGGTCGATGCCACTGTTTTTGATATAAAAATTGAAAAAATTGAAAAAGATGATAGCCTTTTAAATAAGCTGGGTCGAATGATTTATTCAAAATCAATCAATGCTTCCAAACAGTTCTACGGATATGTTGATGAGCGGGGCAATGAAAAACTCGGGTTGCTTTCGGGTATCAGAAAATGGAAAGATTTAGATAGTACAGGTAAAAAACAAGCCTATGAAAAATTAAAATTTTATCAGAAAAAAGCAACGGATTTGGCTATTTCCGACGGTAAAAAAAGCTGGGATAATAAATGGTTGCAAGCTGCCAACATTTATGCTTCCGCCTTGGAATTGTCCGGTGCCCTTTCGGCACAGCAAATATTCACCTCCAATATAACTCAAGAGATTTTTAAAGATGCAGGTGGTCTTCCTCTTTCTCCGCAATTTTGGGAAAAAGCCTTCAAAGCCATGAACGAAGCCACAGAAAATGCCGGAAAAGACATGTCGCAAAACATTTTTGCTTCCTCGGACAACAAAATTACGGAAGCTTCCGATAAAGAGCCTCAAGATTTTAATATTAATCAAATATCAGGATTTGAAAATTTGCGATAAGGAGAATATAACATGACAGTAGATGAAGAAAAAAAGCTTTTAGAAAATTATCTCTATTGGCAAATCATTATCACTGCACAACTTAATTCAAATTATACATTTCAATGTTTAAAATCTAAAGAATGGGGCATTGTTAAAGAGGATACCAAAGAAGAAATACCCTTGCGTACAGCCATTAAACAAGGGCTTGTTCCGGTCGGGGCATCACAACTGCCGAAAGCAAAGCTTTTTCAAAATATTTCAAAAAATACACGCATTTCATCTGATGAAGTTATAAATCGGGCACAACAAACGCTTCAAAATGCACAAAACACCTTTAAAAACTATATCTATTATCAACGAATGGCTGCTGATTTAACCGGCGGTGTCATTCAAGGAGATAATTTAATCAGAAATCAAGTGCCTGTTTCGTTGAAAGACGCCGTTTCAAACGGTTTGTTAACATCTGTTTTCTTAAAAGTGCCTGAAATGGAAAAACAAGCTACACCGCTTTTATCTTTGAGTAACATGAATATGCTTTCCCAAAAGCCGCAAGAAAAGGCAATCGCTGATTTAAAAGAATCTGTCACGTATGAAATACAAAAAGCAACGTGTGAAGCAGTTATTGATCGCGTTCAGGCAACATATAAAGAAAAGGGTGATAAAATTGTTGCAACAGAAAAAGAAGTTTTAAATTCTTTAAAACAACCAGCATTTCAGTTGCCGTCAAAAAAGATTCA
The DNA here is from genome assembly GCA_947624545.1 of uncultured Alphaproteobacteria bacterium. Lineage (GTDB taxonomy): Bacteria > Pseudomonadota > Alphaproteobacteria > CAAHEQ01 > UBA3637 > RGIG4140. Next base: position 2,132 of record CANQKV010000080.1, read on the forward strand.
GGAAATTCAAAAATCCGTTGAACCGACTGTGATGAAACGCATGGAACAAATTAAAAATCAAATGTCAAATCAAACACCGCAGCCGACAATTGTGACACGCAAAGTACATCAATACAGGGCACAAGATTATACCTTTGCGCATCAACGGTTAAATGATTACATCAAACGTGGTGTCATCACGCAAAATCAGCTGGATACCATGCTTTCCAACACGCAAAAATTAGAAAAAGAAGGCAAATTGTTAAGCGGTGTCGATGCGAACGGACAAGTGTGTTCCAACAGTGAAATTTATGTATATAAAATGATTCAAGCAAAATTGCTTTATCATCCGGAAGAGCCCGTTTACCAGGTGAAAAACGGTAAACGCACCAATGAAAAAGGCAAAACAGTATCCGAAACGTTGGGCGGAAATCATCGCACGGCTTTTCAAACATTGTCTGCACAAAATGCCGATGTCAAAGTCTTATCGGAAATTGCCGAGTGTATCAGCGGTGTAGAAAATAACATTGCCGCAACGGGTGAAGCAACGGCAGCCGTTAAAATTCAAGGTCGGCGTATGAGTTACAACATTAACTTAAAACCCGGATATGTTGAAAAAGAAATTAAAGTGGTTGAAAATCCGGTCAAAGAGTCGGATAAAAAACCGACAAATTTAACTCAAAAATTGGAAACGGCAACAAAAACCGAGGGAACAGACACATTGTCAAGCCATGCGCAATCGGTTCCAAAAGAAAATGCTTTACCGAATGAAAGACCGCAAGCCGAAAACGCTTAAACGGCATTTAAATTTTATTTTACCATATAAAGAAAGGAGTTTACATGTTAACATCAACCGAGCGAGCTTATGAAATTATTGCCAAAGATATTATCGGCTTAACGAATGAAGAATATAAAATCATAGCTGATGATATTGATAATAAAAAAGCTTTCCATATCAAATTACCGAATATTCCTTCCAATGCGCTTTTTTCAAACAATCCGACTGATGCCACTGTTTTTGATATAAAAAGCATTGCAACGATTGAAAAAGATGATAACATTTCAAATAAGGCGACTCGAGTACTTCTTTCAAAATCAATCAATGCTTCCAAACAGTTATACGGATATGTTGATGAACGGGGTAATCAAAAACCGGGATTGTTTTCGGGCATCAGAAAATGGAAAGATTTAGATAATGCAGGTAAAAAGCAAGCCTATGAAAAATTAAAATTTTATCAGAAAAAAGCAACGGATTCGGCTATTTTTGACGGCAAAAAAGGTTGGGATAACAAATGGTTGCAAGCCGCGAGCATTTATGCTTCCGCATTGGAATTACCAGATGCCCTTTCCGCGCAACAAATATGGAAATTAAATGTAGAACGTGAAGGTGGTGCTGTTTGGGATAATGGGGCTGTTATTCCGGGAGATATTCCATATTTCAACTGGGATCCTATTATTGAACCTATTATGACTTCGACTATAGTTGATTCGCGACTTGGGGAAGAAGCATTCAAGGCCACAAACAAAGCCATAGAAAATGCCGAAAAAGATTTTATAACGCAAAGTGTTTTAGCTTCATCGGGCAACAAAATTACGGAAGCTTCCGACAAAGAGACTCAAGATTTTAATATTAATCAAATATCAGGATTTGAAAATTTGCGATAACAATTTTTTGTAATACAAAAAACGCTTAAACGGTATTTAAGCTTAAAGAAATATAAAATCCGCTTTGAAAAAAGCGGATTTTATTTATTTTTTGCTTTAAAACTTCTTAAATTTGTCATTTTCTTAATTTTTCTGCCTCTTTCATCAAGGCGATTTTTTTTTGAATATGCACGAAAAATTGCACCAATTAAACGTACGTTTTTTGCAACACTTTTTTTGCATTTTTTCAAAAAAAA
>CANQKV010000081.1 GCA_947624545.1 uncultured Alphaproteobacteria bacterium
TTTAACGTTTCGTTGCGATTGATGACGGGAAGGGCAAGACGCACCTTTTCCGACGGCAAAAAGGCAAAATCCGCAGGGCTTGCATTTTTGTTTATCACAACAATAACTTCAAAAAACGGTGTTAAATCAACCTCTTTTAAAAGATTTACATCATCGGTTTTTAAAATTTTCTTTGTTTCAACAAACGGGCTTTTTTTCAAATGCACCGGCGGTAAAGGCAAAGAAACGGCCTTATTTTCCGCACTTAATTTTTCAAAAAGCTTTCGCCGAATTTGATTTAAAAGCGAAACGGGGGCAAATAAAGCCGCGGGATTGTGAATATTGAGTGTTTGAACAAGAAAAGCCGTCTCATGCGTTTTTTGAAACGCCGATTTGACGGCATCGGTTGTTTTTTCCGCATTTTTCGCCGTACTTAACGCAACCGATTCCGTCACACCCGTTTCACCGCTGATAGCCGAAATGCCTGTTCTATCCAAATAAACATCAACCGTTATCGGCATTCGATTTTTATAAAGACCGCTTTTGGGCTTATCGTAAGGGTAGGCGCTTTTCACGCGCGATGAAGAAGCCAAATAAACGGCAGTTCCTTTGGGAATGTGCGGTGTTTTGGGGGGCAGAAGCACGCTTGCTTTTTGTCCTGCCGCGATTTGAAACACCGATTTATGCCCCGCAAAAAGACTTTCCGCCGAAAAGCCGAACGGTTTTTCAAACCCCGGTAAATCCAGTTGAATGCCGTCATATCGCTCAACGGTTTTGGTAGGACAGAACAAAAGCTTTCCGTCAATTACGCCCAGTGCTTCGCCGATTTTTAATCCGCGGTGAGAAATAAATTCGGAATCGATTACGTTTTTATTTTTGCCCTTGAAATGTAATTTTGTCCACGGACGCGCAAAAATTTGCTTTAAATTATCGGATAATCGCGCGTCGGCTTTGCCGGTATCTAAAATCCGCCGATAATAATCGGTTACCGCCGCTACATAGAGCGCATTTTTCTTTCGTCCTTCAATTTTAAGTGATAAGCCTTTTAAATGACAAACTTCCGTTTCTAATGCCAAATCTTTCATGGAAAACAAATGCTTTTTTTCCGTTCCCTGCCGATAAAGTCCGCGACAGGCATAAACGCACTTGCCCCGATTGGCGCTGCGCCCCGTTGTCAATGATGAAAAAGCGCACAGACCGCTGTATGAATAACACAGCGCACCGTGAATGAAAACTTCAATTTCCAAGCCTGATTTGGCTTTTATTTCATTGATTTCGTTTAAAGTGAGTTCGCGCGCCAAAACCACGCGGGAAAAACCGCGTTTTTTTAAGGCTAATGCACCGCTTAAATGATGAACCGCCATTTGTGTGCTGGCATGCAAAGTCAGTTGTGGATAATTGTGCCGAATGATTCGTGCGACACCTAAATCTTGCACAATGAGGGCATCGACGTTGCATTTTGCGCAAATATCCAGTTGCTTCATCAGCAACGGAAGCTCATTTTCCTGCAATAACGTGTTTAAAGCCACATAAACCTTTTTATTGTGTGTATGCGCATAAGCGGTTATTTCATCTAATTCTTCGGGAGAAAAGTTAACGGCGTCTGCCCGTGCCGAAAAGGCGCGTAAGCCCAAATAAACGGCATCGGCGCCGTAATAAAAAGCAGCATAGGCAGCCTCTAAACTGCCGGCAGGCGAAAGCAGTTCCGTTTGCATGATACCTCTACTTTAAATCATCAAACACAAGCGTTCCGGCATTGGCATCCAAATGTGCCGTTTGTCCGATCGGAAACACAATGTGATCGGGTGTATGCCCGTACGGGAAGTTGGTAACGACAGGAATTTTTTTGTGTCCGAAATATTCTTTCATGACCTGTTCCGCCGTACCGTCGGCAGGATCTTTGGGTTGACAATCTTCACAGCCTGCCAAAATAACACCCTCTAATTGTGATAACGCACCCGTAAGACGCAGTTGATTGAGCATTCTGTCCAACCGATACGGTTCTTCATGCACTTCTTCCAACACCAAAATAACGCCGTTTAAATTCGGCATGTACGGCGTACCCGCCAAACCGCAAAGTAAAGTTAAGGTACCGCCTACAACGGGAGCATGTGCCGTTCCCGGAACAAGCGCTTTTAAATTTTTAACCGATACGGGTTTTTCCGCCAATGCCGCAAACAAAGAGTCTTTTAAACGTCCTTTTTGAGCCGTTGTCGCAAAATTGGCATTGAAACCCGTATAGCTGATGAGTTGACATCTTTGCCATAACGCCAGCTGAATGGCGGTTAAATCACTGAATCCGAAAAACGGCTTCGGGTTTTGGCAAATGGTTTTGTAATCCAGTTTGTCCAACAAGCGCGGTGAACCGTATCCGCCACGCAGTGCCATAACAATATCTGTTTTCGGATCGGCGAACGCTTCATTGAAATCTTTGGCACGATCGGCATCGGTACCTGCCAAAAAACGTTCGCTGTCAAAACAATGCGGAGAAAATTGAACCTTGTATCCTTCCGATTCAAAAAAATCGGTAATCAATGCTTTTTCCGTTTCGGGATTTTCCGGTATCGGTGAAGCCGGTGCGACAATAGTAATTTGTTTCATTTTTTCTCCTTTATCTTTGTTAAAATATTTTGTGCCAATAATGTTAAAGTATCATCTCTTGCACCCATAACGGCAACGATATCGCCTGATTGAACATGAGCGGATAACCAGTCGGGAACAGAGTCTCGTTTTAAGTATAAGGCTTGTTTTTTTGCTTGTTGAAGCGGTACGATAATGTCGTTTGATGAAATATCTTTCGTGGTTGTGCCGCCCGCGTAATAGACATCGCTCATAAGCCAGAAAGTTTGATTGTTCAGTTTATCCGTCAGCATTTGAATTAAATCATTTTTCATCAGACGCAGCGGTGCGAATCCGTGGGGCTGAAACACACAAAACAATCGCCCGGCATGCAGTTGCAGCGCTTCAAGCGAAGCTTTGATTTTTTCGGGATTGTGGGCATAATCGTCAATAACGGCAACGCCTTTTTCAATTCCGATTAATTGCAGTCGCCGTTTGGTGCCTTTAAATGTCATTAAGGCAATTAAGGCGCGCGAAAGAGGAATGTCAAAATATTGGCAGGCAGCCGCCGCCGCCAAGGCATTTTCCAAATTATGGCGTCCCGTAAAGGGAAGCGTAAACGTTTCACCGTTTAACTCAAAACGAATCGCATGGGAATCGAAAACCACATTTTGAGCGCTTAAAGAAGCTGTTTTCCCCGAAACGGAAAAAGTGCGAATAAACGGTTGCGATAAAGACAGATTTTGACAATACGGACAATCGGCGTTTAAAACGGCTCCTTTTTTTGCCTTATTTAAAAAGTTTGAAAAGAGGGGGGTTGTTTCCTGAACGGGTTTATGATCCAATGAAATATTGGTTAAAACCGAAACGGCAGGTTCATAAAGTTGAATGGAACCGTCCGATTCGTCGGCTTCAATCACACACAAGTCCGAATCGCCGTAAATTAAATTTGATTCGCTTTCATTATTGTAAGTATTTAAACTGATACCGCCGTTAATCATGGTCGGGTGTTTTCCTTCCGTAAATAAAATATGCCCGATCATGGCTGTAACGGTTGTTTTTCCGGAAGTACCGCCGACGGCAATGCCCGTTTTTTGATTAAAAATTTCCGCCAAGACTTCCGCGCGCTTTTTAATCGTTAATTTTTTCGATAAGGCGGTTTTAACATCGGGAACGCTTTCTTCAATGGCACTGGATACCACAAAAACATCGGTCGAATCGGGAACGTGTTTTCCGTCTTGCGAAACAAGCGTGATTCCCGCTTGAATTAAAGATTCTTTGACGGCATTATGTTTGCCCGTATCGAATGAACGATCGGATCCGAATACCGTATTTCCTGACTTTTTAAGGTATAAAGCAATGGCGCTCATACCAATTCCGCCGACCCCGCAGAAAAAAAATGTTGCCATTTTAAAATATTTCCT
>CANQKV010000082.1 GCA_947624545.1 uncultured Alphaproteobacteria bacterium
AATTCCATTAATTGAAACTCCGCTTCGGGAATTTTATCCAATTCGGCTTTAATGCGATTTAACACCGCGCTTGATGAAAGTTCCGGATCGGTTCGTTTATCCCAATCGTCCAAAGAAATTAAGCCCATTGCCATATTTTCACCGCTGCCTGCCGTCATACTGTGACCGATAATGGTCATTAAGCCCGTCACGCCCTTTTGATTGCGTAAAAGCGGCGAAACACGATTGACAATTTCTTCCGTGCGCTTAAAAGAAGCCCCTTCGGGCAGTTGAATGTTAATCATAATTTTGCCTTGATCCTCATTCGGAATGAAGGAAGTCGGCAAGTGTGTTATCATATAAGAAGCAAACCCGACAAACGCTATAAAAACAAGTGCGATAAGCACCACTTTGCGAGCCAATCGGGCTACAATGCCCTGATAACGCCTTGAAGAAAATGTCACCACCGAATTAAACCAGTGTAACACACGAATATTAACTTGTGAATGCGGTTTTAAAACCGTGGAACAAATGGCAGGCGATAAGGTTAAAGCGTTTAAGGTTGAAAAGCAAACTGCCGTTGAAATGGTAACGGCGAACTGTTGATAAATTTTACCCGTTACGCCGCTTAAAAAAGCAATCGGCACAAAAATTGCCAACAACACCAACGTGGTGGCAATTAAGGCGCCTGAAATTTCCCCCATGGTTTGAATGGTGGCTTCTTTCGGCGTCATATTTTCCTGCTCCATCAGTGTCATCACCCGTTCCACAACGCAAATAGCATCGTCAACCACAACGCCGATAGCTAACACCAAGCCGAAAAGCGTAAACATATTAATAGTATAACCGAGCGTCATCATTACAATGAACGTTCCCAATAACGAAACGGGAATGGCACAGGCAGGCACAACCGTTGCCCAGCTGTTTTGTAAAAAGACAAAGCATACCAAAATCACCAATAAAAATGTTAAAATCAGCGTGAAGGAAACTTCTTCAATCGATTCGTTAATGTATTGCGTGGTATCCATATTGATGATATATGTAAAATCATCGGGGAAGAATTGACTTAACCGCTCCAATTCTTTTTTAACGCCGTCCATGGTGGAAAGTGCGTTGGCGCCCGATGACAGATTAATACCCATCGGCACCGATTCCACGCCGTTATATGCCGATTTATGCGAATAATTTTCTTGTCCGATTTCAATACGGGCAACATCTCTTAACCGAACCAAGCCGCCTTGTTTGTTGGTACGAACCACAATATTGCCGAAGTCTTGAATGGTATCGATTCGCCCTTTTGTTTGCAAAGAATAAACCATCAGATTATCGCTTTCGGTGGGACGCACGCCCAGCTGTCCGAGAGACGGCTGATAGTTTTGGCTTTCAATCGCGCTTTTAACGGCGGAAACAGGTAAGTTCAGCGCTGCCATTTTGTCGGAATCCAGCCAAATACGCATACTCTTTTTGGCGCCGAAAATATTCACATCACCCACACCGTTTACTTTGACCAATGATTTTTGAATGTTGTTTTGAACATAATCACTGATGAAAGCGGTATCATGCGTTTTATTCGGCGATAAGAACGTAATAAATGCCAACATACTTGATGAACGCCGCCGCACTGCCAATCCGCGCCGTTGCACTTCCGTCGGCAAAGAGGAATTGACTTGTTGAATACGGTTTTGCACTTTCACTTGCGCCATATCGGGATCGACACCGCTGTTGAAGGTAAGATTTAACGAATAAGAGCCGTCCGCCGAGGTTGAATTCATATAAAGCAAATCTTCCACGCCGTTAATGCCTTCTTCCAACGGAATACCGATTGTTTTGGCAATCACGTCGGCGCTGGCACCCGGGTAATTGGCACGAACGAAAATTTCAGGCGGCGTGACTTCCGGATAAAGCGCTACGGGCAGTTTAAACAAACACACAAGCCCTGCAATGCTTAAAATAAGAGAAATAACAACGGCAAAACGGGGACGATTGATAAAAAAGCGTGAAAACATGGGTTATTCTCCGAGCGGTTTAACGGGTTTTGTTTGAACACTTTGTCCTTCCCGCACTTTTTGCGCACCCGATAAAATAACGGTATCGGTTGTATTCAAACCTTTTTCCACAATGTAATAATTATCCCAATTTTCATCGGCTTCAATGTATTGTTGATGTGCCGTATTGTTTTCATCGACTTTCATTACATATTTTCCGCCTTTATCCTGCATAACGGCATCTTGCGGAATGAGAACGGCTTTATGTTCGGCAGAATCGCTTAATTTCACGCTTAAAATATTTCCCGGCAGCAACAATCGCTTTTCGTTGGCATATTCGGCATAAACAAAAATGCTGGCGGTAGCTTCGTCAACTTCGCTTTCCGTAAATATTTTTAAAGGTTGAATATCCATTTCGTTCCCGTCTGCCAAAACAAGACGCATATTTATCGGTGCGTGTTCATTCGGACCCGATACTTTTTGCAATCGTTCTTTATCGGTGACGGAAAAGGCGATTCGAACGGGATTCGTTTGCACAATGCGTGCCATGGTGGTTGCCGATGAATCGATATAATTGCCTTTGGTTACCAAGGCTTTACCGATATAGCCGCTGATAGGGGCGGAAATGGTTGCATGTTCCAAATCGAGCTGTGCCAGTTTTAAGTTGGCTTTTGCCTGACTGACAGCGGCTTTTGCCTGTTCCAAATTGCTTTCGGCGAGTTCGAGTTCGGCTTTTGCCAAAAATTTATCTTTGTAAAGTTTTGTCATTCGATTATAATCGTTTTCAATTTGCGTTACGTTTGCCGACGCCTTGTCCAAATCGGCTTGGGCGGCTTGAACGTTTGCTTCGTAACGGCTTTTATCGATAATAAACAGCGGTGTGCCTTCTTCCACGTACGAGCCGTTTTCAAACAATACCGCATCAAGCGTTCCATAAACTTGTGGCTTGATGTCAACCTCATTAACCGGTTCCACGCGGGCAATAAAGTTTTTAAAAAGGCGAATGTCTTTTTCAATCGGCTGCCCCGTAATAACGGCGGTGCTTAATCCCTGCGGACGCACAGGCTCGGGTGCCGTTGCCGATTTAACGGAAAAGCCGATGTAAAACAGGGCGGCACTCCATACCAGAAAGAAAATTGTTTTTTTTGAAAAATGAATGTTTTTAAAATGAGTCTTTTTTTGCATTTTCGAAATCCTTTTTTGTTTTTATATAAAATATCGAAAAAAAATTTATTTGACAAGATATTTTATTTACAAAAACGGAAAAAAATGCATTTTGTTCAAAAAAAAGAAAAATTATTCAAAAAAATCGCTTTTAAATCCTCCGCATTTTACCGGTACGGTATAATCGCGTTTCATTTGCTTTTTGTGATAATCAATTTCGGCAATATGAATATATTTTGCTTTTTTAAGCATATGTTGTGCCGTTAAATCCAATCGATTTAAAAGAAGACCGTTATTTTTATCATGCAAGAGCAGGGCTTTTTTCTGTCCGTTATAAATAAGACCGGGGTTCAGCGGGGCTTTTTTTCGTACGGGAATGGCAATAACCAAATGATCGTTCGGCATGGGCAGGGCTACGTAATTTTTTTCATTTTGAATAAAAACGGGTTGTTTTCGAATCATTTTTTCTCTCGTGTTAATAAATTGTTAATATTTTCTTAAATAACGTGCCGTTTTTTTTATTTCAAGCAAAACCATTCAAAAATATATAACGTTTGTCGGGAGTTATCGAAGAGAAAAAATGAAAAAAGAAATATAAAAAGATATTATTTGACATTTTATTTTTTTCTTTTATACTCAAAAGAAGCTTAAACTTTATTGAAAGAGAAAAACACGTGCCGAAAGTTTCCGTTATCGTTCCCGTTTATAATGTTGCCGAATATGTCGAGGGGTGCTTAAACAGCCTGATGGCGCAAACGGAAAAAGATATCGAGATTATTTGTGTTGATGACGGTTCAACCGA
>CANQKV010000083.1 GCA_947624545.1 uncultured Alphaproteobacteria bacterium
TCATCAGCCACTTTCACCACAACGGCTTTGGCTAAATCAAGCTCTTTTTTCGTGCCGACCAGCGGAATCATAATTTCAGGTACAATGGTTTTACCTGTTTTCGACATAACTTCAACAGCCGCTTCAAAAACAGCGCGTGCCTGCATTTCGTTGATTTCAGGATATGTAATGCCTAACCGACAACCGCGATGACCTAACATGGGGTTGGCTTCGTGCAATTTTGCCGTGCGCGCTGCAATTTCTTCAACGCTGACGCCTAATTCACGAGCAATTTCCGCTTGTTCTTCGCGTTTGTTCGGTAAGAACTCATGCAACGGCGGATCCAAGAAACGAATGGTGACCGGTAACCCTTCCATAATGGTGAACAAGTCAACAAAGTCTTGCCGTTGATAGGGTAACAATTTTGCCAATGCTTTCCGACGATCTTCAACCGTGTGCGATAAAATCATTTCACGCATGTGGTTAATTCGTGCCGGATCAAAGAACATGTGTTCCGTACGGCACAAACCGATGCCTTCCGCCCCGAATTGACGCGCTGTTTTGGCATCAAGCGGTGTTTCGGCATTGGTGCGAACACCTAAGGTGCGGATTTCATCGACCCAGCTCATGAATTCGCCGAAATTACCCGTCATTTCAGGTAAAACAAGCTTTAAAGCACCCGCCATGACCTGACCGGTTGTTCCGTCAATGGAAATCATGTCACCTTCTTTAATAACCGTATCGCCGACTTTTAAGAATTTACCTTCATAGTCAATTCTTAAATCGGACACGCCGGACACACAGGGTTTACCCATGCCGCGCGCCACAACGGCTGCGTGAGATGTCATACCGCCGCGGGCCGTTAAAATACCTTGCGAAACGTGCATACCGGCAATATCTTCAGGAGAGGTTTCAATACGAACCAAAACAACTTTTTTGCCTTCTTCGGCTTGTTTTTCGGCATCTTCCGCCGAGAACACGACCTGACCGACGGCAGCACCCGGAGAAGCCGGCAAACCGTTTGTTAAAACAACGCGTTTTTCCGATTTATCAAACATCGGGTGCAATAATTGATCTAATTGCGGGGCTTCAACACGCATAATGGCTGTTTTCTTATCAATTAACCCTTCTTTGACCATTTCAACGGCAATGCGTAACGCAGCCGTACCCGTGCGTTTGCCGTTCCGTGTTTGTAACATCCACAATTTGCCGTCTTGAATGGTAAATTCCATATCTTGCATATCTTTGTAGTGCGCTTCCAGTTTTTCACGAATGGCATTCAATTCGTTATAAACGGCAGGAAATTCTTCTTCCATGCAGGGCAGATCGATATGACGCCGTTCTTTAACGAGTTTTGTCATCGGTTGCGGTGTGCGAATACCGGCCACAACGTCTTCCCCTTGGGCGTTTTTCAAATATTCGCCGTAGAAGTAATTTTCACCGGTTGCCGGATCGCGCGAGAAGCAAACGCCGGTTGCCGATGTATCACCGTAGTTACCGAATACCATGGTTTGAACGTTAACGGCCGTACCCCAGTCACCCGGAATATTGTTTAATTTCCGATAGTAAATGGCACGATCGACCATCCATGAACCGAAAACGGCACCGATACCGCCCCAGAGTTGTTCTTTCGGATCTTGCGGCAAGGGATGTCCGTCTTTTTCGCAGATTTCTTTGTATTCTTTAATAACGGCTTTTAATTGTTCAACCGTCATTTGATTATCAAACTTATAGCCGTTTTCTTCACGAACTCTGTCTAACACGGCTTCAAATTTTGAGCTGTGAACACCCATCACCACATCGCCGTACATTTGAATGAACCGACGATAGCTGTCGTAAGCAAACTTTTCGTTACCCGATTTTTCAGCCAAACCGACAACCGTTTCATCATTTAAACCTAAGTTCAAAACGGTATCCATCATACCGGGCATGGAAACACGAGCGCCCGAGCGAACCGAGAATAAAAGCGGATTTTTCGGATCGCCGAATTTTTTACCCATTTTGGCTTCAATACCGGCCAAAGCGGCTAAAACCTGATCTTTCAAATCAGCCGGATACGTGTGATTGTTTTCATAATAATATGTGCAAACTTCCGTTGTAATGGTGAAGCCCGGCGGAACAGGAACACCGACACGGCTCATTTCAGCCAGATTCGCGCCTTTACCGCCTAAAAGATTACGCATGTCGGCATTGCCTTCCGCTGCGCCGTCACCAAATGTGTAAACCCATTTTGTCATTTATTTTTCCTTTGTTATTTGTTAAAAAAACCATAAAATACTTTTGTTTATGGAAATTGAATTTTTTACCTTGCTTGTTTACCACTTTTTCAAGACGAATGCAAGGCTTTTTTTATAAAATTTCAAAAAAAACTCATAAAAATGCTTTTTTTAGATGAATATTCTTTTTTTTCTTCCCTTTTATACCGAAATAATGTTATAAAGAATTGAATCGAATTAAATGAGGGTTAAATGACAGAACAACTGGATATGCAAACGATTGACTTAATTCGGACGGGGCGTTATTACGGCGATATCTTTTCGGTGTTGGGTATACATGAAGCAACAAATACGGCAGGTAAAAAAGTAATTGTCGTTCGCGCCTTTCAACCGCAGGCGAATCAAATCGAGTTAATAAACCATAACACAAAAGAAACTTTTTTAATGGAAAAAAGAACCGCAGACGGCTTTTTCGAATGTACGCTTGCTTGTTCCTCATTTTTTGACTATGCTTTTAAAATTACCCTTTACGACGGTAATAGTTATGAAACGCGTGATACTTACGGTTTTTTACCCGTTTTGGGAGATTTTGATTTATATCTCTTTAATGAAGGCACGCATAAGAAAATCTATGAAAAGTTGGGGGCGCATTTAATAACACACCAGAGCTGCAAAGGCGTTTGTTTCGCCGTTTGGGCGCCGAATGCCAAACGAGTGAGCGTCGTGGGTAATTTTAACGATTGGGACGGACGACGTCATGTCATGCGTCCGCGCGGACAATCGGGCGTGTGGGAATTATTCATTCCGCATTTGCCCGAGTGGAGCATTTATAAATATGAAATTATCGGAGCTGACGGCGAGTTGTTGCCGTTAAAAATTGACCCTTACGGACAGGCGTTTGAAATGCGTCCGAAAACGGGAACACTTGTTTTTGATCAAAACACGTATGAATGGAATGATTCTCAATGGGTTTCCCGTAAACGACATCAAGCAAACGCATTGGATAAACCGATTTCGGTTTACGAAGTGCATTTCGGCTCATGGCGCAGAAATGCGTTGGAAAATAATCGCTGGCTGACGTATCGGGAAATGGCGGAAGAATTGCCTGCCTATGTGCTTGAAAATAAGTTTACGCATGTGGAGTTTTTGCCTTTGGCGGAATATCCGTTTGACGGTTCGTGGGGATATCAGCCGACGGGGCTTTACGCGCCGACAAGTCGATACGGATCGCCGAATGATTTTAAATATTTGATTGATAAACTGCATCAGGCGGGAATCGGGGTTATCATGGACTGGGTGCCGGCGCACTTTCCGAAAGATGCTTTCGGGCTTTCAAACTTTGACGGTACGGCACTTTATGAACATCAGGATCCGCGTTTGGGCGAGCATAAAGATTGGGGAACAAAAATCTATAATTACGGCAGAAATGAAGTTTCCTGCTTTTTATCGGCAAACGCTTTGTTTTGGATTAGAGAATATCATAT
>CANQKV010000084.1 GCA_947624545.1 uncultured Alphaproteobacteria bacterium
TGCCGACGGCTTCGGCGTCGGATTCGTCTGCTCTGCCGACGGCTTCGGCGTCGGATTCGTCTGCTCTGCCGACGGCTGCTGCTTATCTGCCGACGGCTGCTGCGCCGACGGCTGCTGCTTATCTGCCGACGGCTTCTGCGCCGGATTCGTATCTGCAGGAGGCGTCTGCTGCTGTCCCGCTTGCGCCTGATCGGGTTTTTTTGTATTATCGGCTTCCGTCGTTTTTGCATTGTCGGCTTCAGGTGTTTTTGACTTATCGTCAAGTTTTGTTTCGGTGTTTTCATCCTTTTTCTTTTCGGCTTCTTTCCGCTCGGCTTCTTTCTTTTTCTTATTTTTATTATGTCTATGCACCAACCAACCGATAACACCGCCGGCGACTGCCAAACCGGCAATGGTTGCCGTTAACCATTTCCAGTTCCGACTCCACCAACTGCCTTCTTTTTTCTTATCTTCTTCTTCCTTTTTCTTTTGTTGAACGGTTTTCGAATCGCTGCCGACAAAATTAAACGAATCGCTGCCGTTTGCACCGATACCCGGGGCGTTTATTTGCCAATCGCTGGCTTTTTCAACCACTTGCCCTTTCTCATCAACTTTTGCTGCGTTGCGATATTCGATTTCGGCAATTAAAGCATCAGCCGTATAGGGTTTACCCGTATTCGGATCAACAATCTTTTCCCCTGTTTTAGCATCAACAAACCCCTCGCACAAACCGCCGTGTTCATCGGCATATTTGCGAATGTTATTATAAGCTTTGTTTCGATCAGCCGTCGGAAGCGTTGATCTGATTTTTTTAGCTTCTTCACTTTCGGATATAACCCCGTAAGGCGTATGCTTCACATCGGTTTGTTGCGGTTGTTGTTTTTTTTGCTCGGCATCTGCCTGCGCTTTTGCTTGTTCCGCCGCTGCATTTGTTTGTTCGGTGGTTTTGTTTTCAGTATCTGCCATAATATCCTCCTTGTTTTAGTTTATGGGTTAATTTGTGGGCTTATGAGTTAATTATACACCAAAAAAAGGCATAAATCAATTATTTTTTTAAAAAAGATTAAAAAAGATTTAACATTTCTATACCCCTCCCCCCGATAAGTGACAGTTTCAGCCCGATACAAAAGAATTGCTTTTAAAAAAAAATGAAAAATTGTTTAAACCGTTCTTGCGCACAAATGTTCAAAACTGTTTTTGTGCATAATTGTTTAAACTGTTTTTGGGTGCAAATGTTTAAAACCGTTCTTACACATAATTGTTTAAAGCGTTCTTGGGGTGCAAATGTTTAAAACTATTCTTACACATAATTGTTTAAATTGTTTTTGCGCACAAAAAAACACCCGAACCGTTTCCGATTCGGGTGAGTTTTTGTTCACTAATAATATCCGTGGATTGGAGGTCTTACTACTGACCCTTGTGTTGGCGTATCCTCTACTGGATTACCAAGACCACCACCTGTGCCAGGCGTGTCTGTGCTTGGCGTGTCACCCGATGTATGACCTGGATTTTCACTACCACTACCCGCGCTTGGCGTGTCACCACCTGTAATATCCTGACCGGCACCGGGAAGAGTTCCGCTACCTGTACTCGGCGTATTACCGCTGTCACCGCTGTTACCGCCATTGCCATCCATACCCGGTTCGGCTTGATCATGTTTTTCATCTGATGAACCCGGTCCCTCTAATCCCGGATTACTCGGCGTCGGATCTTTGCCCGGATTGTCCGGATCTTTATCGCCACCCGGCGTTGGTATAACCGGCTTATCACCCGGATCTTTATCAATCGGTTTATCATTTTTCTTTCTGTTCCGATGCACCAAATAAGCAATTAAACCGCCAATGGCACCCAAACCGGCAACAACCGCCGTAAGCCATTTCCAGTTGCGTGCAAACCAGCCTTTCTTTTCATCATCTTTCTTTTGCTGTTCTTCCGTTGCAGGCTGACCGATTGCGGTAATTTTCTTATCACCCATGTTAAGCGTTGGCGTTTTCACGACCGTTGCCATATGAGCCAGTGACAACTCACCCAATTGTTGCAAAAACGCATCGGGCGTGGGAGCCTTCCCCGTTTTCGGATCAACCAACGGTTTTCCCGTGCGCAAATCGGTAAACCCTTCTAAAACACCGTTGTGCTTGGCAGCATATTCATCTAACGCCGCTTTTAATTGGGCTTGATCAGCCGAATTCCATGAACGAATGTATTGCTCGGCTTGAGAACCATATACAAACCCGGTAAATGAGCCGTGTTGCTTAATATTTTCAGCATATTCCGTCATAATTACTTTAAATTTTTCGGGAACCTTTTGTAAAGATGGATCATTTCTTAAATCAGCCATTTTTTTCCTCCATTGTTAATGTTGATTTCCAGCTTTTCTTTTAATATATCATAAAAATTTACATAAAGCAACAAAAAAATGAACATTATTGCAAATATTTTGTCCAGAAATTGCGAAAATTTTAATTTTTTACTTCATTTTCAATATCTTATAAAAAAACACACTTCAACAGGATTTTCTGCTTTCTTTTTTACTTGCTTTTCCTTTGCTTTCATCTTATATTTAATTTGCAATGAATTTAAACTTTATTTTTAGGAGGTTATTATGAATAAACTGTTCACTCTCGCCGCTGCATTCGCTTTGTTCGCAACAAGCGCTCACGCTCAATTTGCAGGAGGCGCACAAGCGCCCGTCGGCGGCTTTAAAGGTCCGGGTTTAAGCGTTTCAACCGTTGAACAGGCTTTGAGTATGCCCGACGATTCGCCCGTTGTTCTGCAAGGCTCTATCCAACAAAACTTGGGCGATGAAAAATATCTCTTTAAAGACGCAACAGGCACCGTTATTGCCGATATCGACAATAAATATTGGGCAGGTCAAACCGTCACACCCGAAAATACCGTCGAACTTTCGGGTACCGTCGATAAAGAGTTTATGGAAAAAACAGAAATCGATGTGAAAAGTTTGCGAATCGTTAAATAATCGCGAATCGTTGATTTTTAAGAAAAAATGCCTTTTACACGCGCTGTAAGAGGCTTTTTTTTACGCCCCGTTTACCCCTTGCGGGCATAAAAACAAAACGAATCGCTTTAAAAAAAATAATCCAATAAAATCATACTCTTGTATGCAAAAAAGCCTGCTTAAATAAATTAAACAGGCTTTTGAAAAGTTGAGGCTTGAGCTATAAGTCGGCTATAAGGTGACCAGCCCGCGCGCAAAGGCATAGACGGCAATTAAGGCAACAATGATTATCACGCCGCACAAAATCTTTTCACCCGTCGTAAACCACGCCCGTTGATAGGCAATCGTGTTCCGATTATTCATATCCGAGCGATTCCTTGCGATTCGGTTGCCCGTCATCATGTCGCGTTCTTCACACCGCGCCCAAATGTAAAACGGTATTCCCAACGCAATGAACACAACCGCCATTAATAAATATGTTAAGCCCGCGGCATAAAGTAACCAAATGGCGTATACCGTTCCCAACATACCCGTTAACAGCGCCGCAAACCGACTGACGCCCGTATTCATCGGAAATTCGTGATCTTCGCAGATTTTCCATAAATATAAACACGAAACCAAATAAGCCGGTAAAACCATAAC
>CANQKV010000085.1 GCA_947624545.1 uncultured Alphaproteobacteria bacterium
TAGTTTAATTGGTAAGGTTAAAATAACGAACTTGGTTTAATAAAACATCAACAGAAATGATATTGTTTCGTGAATAAAAAAGAGCCTAAATGGTATCGATGATTGAAACTAATCATTTAAAATGTTTATCTTTCATGCCGTTATGTGTTTCGTTGCATAAAATTCAATCAAAGTAAAAAATCCTTGAAACTCAAAACGATATAAAGTCTTCCCTTTCTGCTAAACTCAAAATGCTTTGATGACGGATGTATATTTTTGAAAGAAAAAATGATTTTTTGTTGACTTTATTTAAAAGAAATAGTATTTTTATATTATTCTTTGATTATTTTTTTCACAGAAGGGGTTAAAATGCTTGTTGAATTTCAATTTGAGAACTTTTTCAGCTTTAAAGAAAAGAATGTTTTTTCGGAGCTTTGAGACACAGTGCTCGACACAAACATTTTTTACCCCTCATTTCGAGGGGTTTTGAATACTTCGAAAAACCTTATAATACATGGATTATGATCAGATAACAATTTGCGAACAGTGTGTCTGGACTTTTTTGATTCTGACACAAAATTTGTGTCCCGGACTGTGACTCACGCAGGTTCGTGTCGAGGGTATCAAGCATAATATATCCGTTGTTTCTCAATGATTTAAGCATTACTTTGACTGTGTCTGAGGCCGAGACACAAAAAAAAGAGGAACGCTTTCCTCTCTCCTTGTAAGTGCTTGAAATTGGAGCGGGTGAAGGGATTGCTTCGGGCTTTGCCCTCGTCCTCTCTTCGTTCGGACCGCCTCCGGCGTCCGCTCCGCTTCGCTTCGCGACCGAACCCTCTTCTCGGCTTCTTATCCCCTCCCCTCCGCTCATTAAAAAAACACCTCTTCGGTGGTTTTTTTGGAGCGACTTCGGGATTGCTCGGGCTTTGCCCTCGTCCTCTCTTCGTTCGGACCGCCTCCGGCGTCCGCTCCGCTTCGCTTCGCGACCGAACCCTCTTCTCGGCTTCTTATCCCCTCCCCTCCGCTCATTAAAAAAACCACCTCTTCGGTGGTTTTTTTGGAGCGGGTGAAGGGATTCGAACCCTCGACATCAACCTTGGCAAGGTTGCGCTCTACCCCTGAGCTACGCCCGCATTCAATATTTTTCTTTTATACCACTTTTTTCCCATTTTGCAAGAAAAATTTTCATTTTATTTTATTTTTTTTATAACTCTTTGAAATATATTGTAATTTTTTAAGTGCTTTTTGCCCCCGAAATTCAAACTACAACGTAGGGGGTACCACTTCAACACTCAAAATACGATTTCGTTCTTTTTCCGTTACCATAAACGAATAACCGTTTAACACAAAAGTTTCGCCGACTTGCGGAATTTTTTCCGTTTCATACATTAAATACCCGGCAATGGTTGCCGCATGCTCATCGGACAGATTCCATTTAAAATAGCGGTTAATATCGCGAATGGTTGCCGATCCCTCCAACAAATAACCGCCGGCTTCCGTTTTTTTGACTTGCAAAATCGATTCTTCCGGTCGATCATTTTCATCGGAAATATCGCCGACAATTTCTTCCAACACGTCTTCCAACGTGACAACGCCTTCAATGCTGCCGTATTCATCAACCACCAATGCAAAATGTTCGCGCCGTTTTTTAAAGGCATGCAACTGATCCAATAACGATGTTGTATTCAACACAAACCACGGTTTTGTAATATAATCGGATATATGAATATTTTTTTTGCCGTGATAATATAAATTCATCACTTTCAACAACGCCTTTGCGTGCAAAATACCGATAATGTTATCCGATGTTCCTTTCCACAAAGGCAATCGGCTATATGGCGAACGACTGACAAAATCAAATATTTCCGACAAACCCGCATTAATGTTTAACGAGACTAACTGACTGCGATGAACCATAATATCTTCAACTGTTACTTCACTTAAATCCAGCACGCTTTTCAGCATACCTTTTTCCTGACTCATTACGGCATCATCCGTCGGCATTAATAATGCGCCGCGAATTTCGGCTTTTACTTCTTCCGCCGTTGTTTGATTGTTTTCTTTTGCCGGAAATAAACGCATTAACATTTTTGAAATCCAATTTAAGGCTTTAACGAACGGCGAAAAACAAACTGTCATTACCGACAAAATCGGCGCTACTTTTAACGTGAAACTCGTGGCGTTATTAATGGCATATGTTTTCGGCAAAATCTCGGAAAAAACAAGCACAACGAAACTCACACCGAACGTGGCAATCAACACACCGTATTTATCGCCGAACAATTCGATTAACAAACCCGTTGCCAAAGCGGTAATGGCAATATTAACAATATTGTTTCCGAATAACAACGTTCCCAACAGACAAGAGGAATCTTGCTTTAATTGATTGACTTTTTTTGCGCGCACATTTCCGTTTTTTTCCAACTCGCACAATAACGGACGCGAAACCGCCGTCATAGCCGTTTCCGTTCCCGAAAAGAAAAAGGAAAGCATTAATAAAACAAGTAATAAGCCGTATTCAATCATTTTTTTTCTCACCTGTCGGTTTACAAGCGTTTAAGTTCGATTCGAAACGATGCCGATATCGATGAAAAAAACGCCGTTTTATTTTTGTTTGTTTATAGCGAAATGATTTTTTAAAATCCGATTTTTGTTCCGTTTCATCATCGAAATCAACCGCAATCAATCCGCGCTTTTCCAATTCGTTCAGCAATCTGCCGACAGTTCTGTACGGCGATTCGCGAAACGATTCAATCATTAAATCGGCTTTTTCATAATACGGATACCGTTCGGCAATTAATTGCTCAACCACTTTTTTATTATCGGCAGCGGGAACAAGCGGTCGATGCGTGCGCCCCTGCGTACGCCGACTGATAACTTCACTGCCGGCTTTCAGCCAAACGGATACTGCCTTTTCTTTGGCAAGCGCCCTTGTTTTTTCCGATAAAAACGCATCGCCGCCCGAAGATAACACGCAAGGCGCTCCGTTTAACAGCCGATTCATCATACGTTCTTCTCCCAACCGAAACTCATCAATGCCAAACTTGGCAAACAATTCATTGATGGAAAAACCGGTGCTTTTTTCAATTTCTTTATCACTGTCGACAAACGGTAATTGCAGCTTACGCGACAAGATTCGCCCTAAACTTGTTTTACCGACACCCATCATCCCGACAAGTAAAATAATTTTTGGTTGTAATAATTTTCGTTTCATTTCTTGACAATTCTTGTTAAATTATTGTATATTGTTGTTCATATCATATCAATAAATATTTAATTTGTCTAGTGAGGGATGAAAAAATGTTTAATAAATC
>CANQKV010000086.1 GCA_947624545.1 uncultured Alphaproteobacteria bacterium
GAGGGGTGCTTAAACAGCCTGATGGCGCAAACGGAAAAAGATATCGAGATTATTTGTGTTGATGACGGTTCAACCGATTCGAGCGGACAAATTGTTGATGAAACGGCACGAAAAGACAAGCGCATAAAAGTCATTCATCAAAAAAACGGCGGTTTATCGGCGGCAAGAAATACAGGACTTGATCAAGCTATCGGCGAATATGTTTCTTTTTGTGATTCCGATGATTATTTTCATCCCGAATTTTTTGAAAAGTTTATTGAAATTATGACCAAAACGAAAGCTGATGTCGTATGCGGACAAATTGTATCGACACATCAAAAATATCCGATTCCGTTTAAACCGCTTGATGAAAAAAAAGCCCGCCTCATTATCGTTGATAATCCGTTTGAAACGTTTTTAAAGAAATCGATGATTGCAACGGGTGTTTGTCGGCATTTATATCGGCGTTCGGCAATCAAAAACTTGCGTTTTATCGAGGGTATTTATTTTGAAGATGTTCCGTTTATGACAGTTTTAATGAATCAGGTTCGAAAAGTTGTCGTTACGGATTATAAGGTTCATTATTACTATTCGAATCCGCATTCGATTATGCGCACGTCTTTTAATGAAGCAAAAATAATGAGCTATGTGCATTTAATTCGGTATTTAAACGAATATATGCAAAAAGAAAATCCCGCCTGTCGGGAAGATGTGCGCCGTTATGTTTTAAATCGGCGTTTTAAAATGATGGTCAATCAAGCCGTTCGCAAACAAAAAAATATTGAAAAACGCAAAGAGTTGTTTAATCTTATTCAAGCGGAAACGCAAAAACTGTATCGGGAAAACATTATTTCTTATGACGGTTTGAAATATCATCATCGAATTGCATTATTTTTATTGCTCCACATGAAAACAAGCACGCTTGCCCGTTTGTGGATGACGCTTGTTTAGTTTTGCTTCGACTCTTTTTGTACCAGAAGCGGACGCAACTTTTCCGCAACGGCTTCGGCAATATGTTGTTCCGTTTTTTCTTGACGGAAACGAGCGCAGGCGCGCCAAAAAGCATGCCAACAAATCCAGATTGTGAACAGATAAAGAATCATATCAAAAAAGCCCGTGAGAAGCGTAAGCGTTTGATGAATGACGGAAACTTTCGCATCGGCAAAAGCGGTAGCGGAAAGCGTTGCTACATAATCGGAAACGGAATGCCAGTTTAAAACGGAAAAATTGTTTTGAAGCGTGTTTAATCGGCTTTGAAGTGTTTGCGCCGTTTGTTGATGAAGCGCCAGTTCAAAATAGGTTGAAAGCCAATCGTTTAAATGCAAGCGGGCATAGAAAACACTTCCGCCGATAATGAATAACCACGGTATTTGCCATAAAAAAGCAATCGTAACTTGTTTTAAAAATTTAAAAAACGCTTTATGCCAAGAACAGCTTGTTTTCATTCAGTTTCTTTCAAGCGCTTTTGTTCGACTTAATCTTTCAATAAAACGCTGTTCCTCATTTTTTACCTGAACCGACAAAGAACATGCAATGTTTTCTTTGGGGTTTTGTTGCGAAACAAAATGAACATCGGCAAAAGGAACGGTTGTTTGCGGCATAACGGGAAAAACGGGTGCCGTAAAGTTTTGAACGCTTTCTTCCTTATCGGAGGTTAATCCTTTTTCTTTTAAAACTTTATAATCTTTTAAAGACACCGAGCCGATAAATTGCGTGAGGGGATAATTATCATGCGTGACTTGCCGAAACAAAAATCCGCCGATCGGTTGATTGGCTTTATCTTCCACCGGCAACACATAGAGCGCGGAAGTTGTTTTTCCTTTGGTTGTTTTTTTCAAAAGAATGCGCTCGGCGTTTACGGGAAATTCGGGCGTGTGATATAATTGATGTACCAACCTGTCTTTTATAACGCCAGCATAAGCATAACCGATGGGACGCGTTTTGATAACTTTTCCGCTTTTGGCAAGCGTTTTGATTTGGTGTAACAACACCGGTTTTTTTAAGTTTTCTTGCATGACTTCTTTTTCATCTGCCCAAACAGATGAATGGTAAAGCGTTCCGTTCAATTTTTCAATGCAAATATATTTATTCGGATGTGTGTGCATGGCTTTTCCCCTTTATAAAATTGATGTTAAATAAAGTATAAAGAAAAAGCGGTTTTTTGTCAAGTAATTTTTTAAAAAAAGCTGTACGGGTCAATATCAAGCCGTACGTCAACGCTTGCGGGTACTTGTAACGATTCTTTCCACTGCCTTAAAATGCTTTGTAAACGGCAGTTTTTCGGCGCCTTGACCAACAGACGAAAGCGATATTTATTGCGTAACAGACTCAACGGTGCCGCTACGGGTCCCAAAACTTCCAAGTCGTTTATTTTGGGTGCTGTCAGGGCAATTTGTCGTGCCGTTTGATAAGCCTGCGCCTGATGTTTCGAACTGACGATAAAAGAAGCCAATCGCCCGAAAGGGGGCATTTTAAGCAGTTGTCGGGCTTTCATTTCTTCCGTTAAAAATAAGATACGATTATTTTTTTGCAGGGCTTGAATAATTAAATTATCGGGCGAAAAAGTTTGAATGATTGCCGTTCCTTTTTTTTGTTCGCGTCCGGCGCGCCCCATGACCTGTTGCAACAGCTGAAATGTTCGTTCGCCCGCGCGTAAATCACCGCCCGAAAGCCCCATATCGGCGTCAATAATGCCGACAAGCGTTAAATCGGCAAAATGGTGTCCTTTTGCCAAAATCTGCGTACCGATGAGAATATCCAGCTCGTGCAGTGCCATTTTTTGTAAAATAGTGTCAAACTCTTTCATGTTTGTCAGCGTATCGGAAGTAATGAGTGCCGTTCGCGCCGTAGGGAACAGCAGTTGCGTTTCTTCGGCGATTCGCTCAACGCCCGGACCGCAGGAAACAAACATATTTTCCGCCCCGCATTTCGGGCAGAGCGGCGGCATTTTGCGTTCATATCCGCAATGATGACAAAGCAATTTTTTCTTTTGCTTATGTTCAATCAGCCATGCGCTGCAATGCGGACATTTTAAGCGTTCTCCGCAGGCACGACACAAAATTAAAGGCGCATAACCCCGTCGGTTTAAAAAGAGCAAGCTTTGATTGCCTGCCGCCAGATTTTGCCGTAAATGCGTTTCCAGCAGCGGAGAAATAAACCGAACGGCGCCTTTTGTTTTTTGACGCATATCCGCGAGCAGAATATCGGGCATAACGGCACCGGCGAATCGTTCGGGCAGAACAATATGCGCATATTTTTTTTCGCGCACGTTTGCTACGGTTTCAATGCTGGGAGT
>CANQKV010000087.1 GCA_947624545.1 uncultured Alphaproteobacteria bacterium
TATACGCAAGATGTGTTTAATAAAGTGAATATTTCCAATTCCATTCGGGAAAACATTATCAAGCGTTTTCGGGAAGAGAACATTAACATTCCTTTCCCGCAACGTGTGGTTTATTTGCATACGGAAAATCAGCCGGTGGAAGTGCGGGTTGAAACGCAACAGAAATCGGGTAAAAAATAAAATTTTTCACGGGTATAAAAAAACAGGTAAATTGCTTTACCTGTTTTTTTTATAAAACGCCCTTTTATTTTTTGGCGGCGTCAATCAATTTTTGAACGGATTCAATTTCGGCTTTAATGTCGGCAGCTTGCGAGCTGTTTCCTTCACCGCTGTTCTTTAATTCCGACAACTTTGCTTCTAATTGAGCTTTTAACGCTTCTTGTTTGGCGGTGTCTTCCTCTTTTTGCGCGGCGACTTTGTCTTGAATGCCGCCTAATTTGGCATCTAATTTATTTTTAATTTCCGCCGCTTTTTGATCAACTTTTGTTGCCGAAGCGTCCGGGTTTGAATTGACGGCATTGTAAACATCGGTTAAGCCGGCAACGGCAGCGGTTGAAATAAAAAGGGCTGCTGATAAAACAAGTAATTTTTTCATAGAATGACTCCTTTAAATAAAGTTTTATGATTCAACAACTCAATTATAAAAAAAATTCATAAAAAGGCAATGTTTTTTTAAAAAAAAAGCGCAAGAAAAAATATTGACAAAATATTTTTTTAAAGTATAATAAAGAAATAATGAAAGGATATGAAAATGAAATCGATGACTCGAAATAATACGGTTGATTCCATTCGAAAGATTTATCCGGAATCAAATATTGTTTTGCAAAATGACCATTTTTTGTTGGTTCAGAAAGAACCGACGGAAAAAAGTTATTATGTCGTTCCCGTGGAAGCGGAAAAAGATTACGAATCTTTTGCCCGTCATTCATATCGCTTTTTAAACTTTATGCATGCCTTGGGCGGATTGTGTCGACAATATAACGAAACGTTAAAGGAAAATAACGTATCCGGCAAGTTTATTGCCGCTGCCGACGGAGAGGACAGACGTATTCAAGGTTTTACCGCACAACTTTATTTTCAGAAAGATGATAAAGATCAAAAACCGTATGAAAAGTTTTTAAAGGCACTGCCTGATATTGAAAGAGTTCGATAATAAAAAACACCGTTTTGACAAACGGTGTTTTTTTATCATTTTTTTGAGATTAAACCTGATGAATTTCCGTTTCTTTTGCTTTCAGCAATTCATCTAATTCCTTAATGCCTTCATCGGTTAATTTTTGAATTTCCGTTTCATAGCGTTTTTGATCATCTTCCGAAATTTCATTGGCATTTTTAAGTTTTTTAATGCCGTCCAACGCATCGCGCCGTAAATTCCGAACGGACACACGCGCCGTTTCGGTATAACGACCGGCAATTTTTGTCAGTTCAACCCGTCTTTCTTCCGACAACGGCGGAATGGGAATACGAATAACAACCCCGTCATTCATGGGATTTAATCCCAAACCCGATTCGATAATGGCTTTTTCAACTTTTTTAAGCAGGGATTTATCCCACACGGTTACGCTTAACATACGCGCATCGGCTACCGTTACGTTTCCGACCTGATTTAAAGGCACAACAGTGCCGTATGATTCAACCATAATGCCGTCTAACAGGGCAGTTGTCGCCCGACCCGTCCGTAAACCCGAAAAATCTTTTTTTAACGCTTCAACGGTTTTTCCCAACCGTGTTTGCATATCGGTTTTTATTTCTGTATAACTCATTTGATCCTCATTTTGTTGTTGATGATATAAAAGATTAGCATAAAGCCTTTTAAAAATCAACCTGTTTTTAAAAAGGGCGCCTTGAAAAGCGCCCTTTTTTGATTGCAAAAGGTATTTATTCTCCGAAAAGACCTTTTACATTGCTTAAAATGCCGTCTGCCGATTCTTTTACACCGTCAACGGTGGCGCCGGAAATATTAATGGCTTCCATTGCCGCATCCTGAACGACTTTTTGAACCGCGGTTGCCGTTTCTTTAACCGCTTCGGTTGAAATTAGGTTAAAGACATAAGCAATGCTGTCTTGCCAGCTCATTTGTTTTCCTTTTTCGCCGATATTTTGTTGATGAATATTCGGCAAAGGAACCGTTAATGTTTTTTTCAACACACCGACGGTTAATTCGCTGTTATTAATTTGTAAATCACGAATGACAACCTGCTTTGCGGGCGCTGATTCGGTTTTTGCGTCGCTTGTCGGCTGTGTCGGTTGTTCTTCGGCTTTCGGTGACGAAGCTGACGTGTTTTTTGCGATAAACGATTCAACGTTCTTTTGAATTTCCGTTAAATTGGAAGTGATTTGTCCGTCTTTATATGTGGCTTCCACATCAACGGCTGTTTTATCGATAATAATTTGATTGATGACAATTTTATCGGACAATAAACTTTTGGGATCAAACGAAACATAAATACCGCCTAATCCGAAAGCTTTGGCAGCGCCGTAATCTTTGGGGTTTGAAACACTTAATCCGTTTAAAGAAATTTTTCCTTGCAATAACGATAAATCAATGCTGTCCAGTTTCACGGTCGTTTGCGTTACTTGGGGCGCATATTTTTCAACTGTCGTTTTAATGATTGTTCCGGCATAATAATAAATACCGCCTGCCGCAAGTAAAACAAGAACGACAACAATCAAAATAAGTTTGAATAAAAATTTTATCATGAGATACCCTTTCATAAAAAATTAAGACAAAAAGTATTCTAAACAATTTTTTAAAAAAATCAACCATTATTTTAATCTGAAAAAAAAACAAACGGAAAAGTTTGACATTTTGCGGAATATCGGATAGAGTAATCAAATAAAAATTCGGAGAGGAAAATGCCGTTATATATCGGAATTATGACCGGAAATTCAATGGACGCCGTCGATGTGGTTTCCGCCGAAACCGACGGGATAACTTTTATTCAAAAGAAAGATTTTTATTCCTATTCTTTTTCAAATAAAATGCAGGCGGATACGGCTGCATTACGGGCGCAATTAATTCTCTGTCAAACAAGAAACGATATTGAGCGTTTGGCGTGCTTTGAAACACTTCATCAGGCGTATATCGAGAAAATATCCGATTGTGTCGTTGATTTTATCAAGCGCTTTAAAATAATGCCTGCGAAAATAGCCGCCGTTTGTTTTCACGGTAAAACGCTGGATCATTATCCGCCCTCCCGAAAAGATAAAACGAATCGCAAAACGCCGTATACCGTTCAAATGGGATC
>CANQKV010000088.1 GCA_947624545.1 uncultured Alphaproteobacteria bacterium
TTATGGCGCTTTTGGCTGCCATGGGTGTTGTTGAGCCGAATCAAATCAGCCCTTATTTTATGATGGGTGAGTTGGGGCTTGACGGTTCCGTTCGCGCCGTTTCGGGTATTCTGCCGGCGGCGGTGTGGGCTTCGAAAAAGCAAATGGGGCTTATTTGTCCCGCCGAACAGGGATCAGAAGCCTTATACGGAAAAGCAGAACCGTTGTTGGCCGTGCAAAATTTAGTGCAATTACTCAATTATTTTAAAAATCAAATTGCCATACCGGCGCCCGCGGTACAAGAGGAAAGCGAAACACCGCAAACGCTGATTGATTTAAAAGAAATTAAAGGACAGGAAATTGCCAAGCGTGCGTTGGAAATTGCTGCCGTCGGCGGACATAACTTGTTGATGATCGGCCCGCCGGGTTCGGGAAAATCAATGTTGGCAAGGCGTTTAACCACGATTATGCCGCCCATGAATCGCTATGAAGTGTTGGAAGTGAGTCAAATTCATTCCATTGCCGGAAAATTACCCGAAGGACGGTTAATTACCGAGCGTCCGTTTCGCAATCCGCACCATTCGGCAACCACGCCGGCGTTGGTGGGCGGCGGTGCGCATTCCAAGCCGGGGGAAATTTCTTTGGCGCATCACGGTATTTTGTTTTTGGACGAATTGCCCGAATTTAATCGCACAACGCTCGAATCGCTTCGGCAGCCGCTGGAAACGGGCATTGTCACCGTTGCGCGCGCCAATGCACACATTACTTATCCCGCGCGGTTTCAGTTGGTAGCGGCCATGAATCCCTGTCGATGCGGTTATTTGGGAACACGCGGGCGGGAATGTTCGCGGGCGCCGAAATGCGGTGCGGAATATCAGTCAAAAATATCCGGCCCGCTTTTGGACAGAATTGATTTGCAAATTGAAGTGCCGGCCGTCAATCCGTGGGAGTTGGCGCAGGTGCCGACGGGCGAATCGTCCGAAACGATTCGCGAACGGGTTAAAAAGGCGCGCCTGTTTTCACAGAATCGATTTATTGAAACGCCGTTTTGTAATAATGCCCAAGCAGACGGTTCGTTTTTGGAAGCCATTGCCCCGATGGACTCCGATGCCGCCGCATTACTGCGTGACGCTGCCGAAAAGTTAATGCTGTCGGCGCGCGGATATCATCGGATTATTCGTGTTGCGCGTACCATTGCCGATTTAGCCGAATCGGATGTGATTAATCGGTTGCATGTCAGTGAAGCGCTTTCGTTTCGGAACCCGTTGCAAAAAGGATAAAAAATGACGCTTGTTTTCCTTTGGGTTTACACATTTATATTTCTTTGCTGTTTGTTGGCAGGTGTTTATTTGACACGCTTGCGTCGCCGTGTGCAAAAAGCCAATGAAATAACGAATCAGTTGGAAGATTTGTTGGATTCGGCGCCTGACGGATATTTTTGCTCCACCGTGTTAAAGAAAAAAGAATATACGCGGTGTTCGCGGCGTCTTTGTCTGTTATTAAACATTGTGGAAACAAATGCGTCATTAAGCGTTATTTTGGATCGGCTTTCGGCAGATGATGCGCGCTTGCTTGCCGAATCGTTTCAAAACTTAACGCAAAAAAATATGCCGTTTGAATTAACGGTTTCAACGGTAGGTAAAAAGCTTTATTTTATGGTTGTCGGGCGTGTGTTGCATACCGCGGATAAAAATTTGAATTCTTATGTGTTGTGGTTTAAAGACGTTACCCATAAAACCGCTCTTTTGATTGAAGAACGCAAAGCTTATACGCAGTTATTGCAACAACGGGAAATTTTTACCAAAACATTAAATTCATTGCCGTTTCCGTTATATGTGGAAGATCAAAACGGTGCGATTTGTTTTTCAAACAAGGCGTATTTATCCGCGCGTGAAGATTTAATGGATATGCATTGGGTGGAAATGCCGTTGTCACTCGGGAAAAATATGCCGTTCTTGTTAAAATACGGGCAGGATAAGACAACGGAAGAAGGATTGTCTATTTTGTTGAAAGAGGCGGAGCAGGCGCATCGTACCGTGTTGAAAGAAATACCCTTCGGGGTGGTGTTGTTCAGCTCAACGGCACGGTTAACCTTTTTTAACGGCGCTTTTTGCAATTTGTGGGGTATCGATTCGCATTGGTTGCGCAAAGAACCGCTGTATGCCGAGTTTTTAGATAAGATTCAAGAAAAAGGAATGCTGCCGCAGGTGAAAGATTTTGCGCAATATAAAAAAGTACAAATGAAAAATTTTGCCCAGTTAACACGCGTTACCGAAGAATATCTTTATTTGCCGAAAGGGCAGATTATCAGGCGTTTGATGATACCGTATGCCCAAGGCAGCGTGTTGATGATGGACGAATTGAAAACAACCCCCACGGGGTAAAAATTAAATTTTGTAAAAAAAATGTTGACAATGTTTGTAAAATATGATATATAAGGAACAATGGCAAGTTTTTTAGAAAGGACTTCTGATGAGAACAGTAGAAGATGTTAGAGCGGGGGGAAATTATAATGAACGCTTTGCAAGCGGTTTGAAAAATACCTTTTCCGTAAATGATATCAAAAACGAATATTCCGAAAGTTTTTCGTGCGGAGCAGAAAATCGTTCTCATCTGTTGGATCAATTTAAAGTAAAGGAATTTACAAATTATAATACCGTACCAACGAAACAAAATGTTCGTTAAAATGTGTTAAAAGCCTTGTTATCAAGGCTTTTTTTGTAAGCGGTTTGTCGGGAAAAGATAAAAAAATACATAAAATTGATTTTTTGCTTGCTTTTTTGTAAAAAAAAAGATATAAAATGTTTGCATTGCCGATTTAGCTCAGTTGGTAGAGCAACGCATTCGTAATGCGTGGGTCGGGTGTTCAAGTCACCCAATCGGCACCACGTATCATTTTTAAATCGAGCCTTTCTTAACAGAAAGGCTTTTTTATTTTCTTGTTCGAAAGAAAATTTCTTCGCTTTTTCCGTCAGAATAAAACAGATTGAAAGCCGATGAGCATATTATTTAAAATTTATTTTAAAATAAATTTGTAAAAATAAATTTCTTTGTCTTGACTTTTGGCTTAAAGCATACTATTTAATACACATCATATTTGATAATTGAACGAAAGGAAGGAAAAATATGAATTTTAAACCATTATTAGACAGAGTTGTCATTAAACGCGTTGC
>CANQKV010000089.1 GCA_947624545.1 uncultured Alphaproteobacteria bacterium
TAATAATGACAATAAAGACCAATTAACGGCAAAAGCTCAACGATTAGAAAACGAAAAGCGTGACAATGATGAGAAAAAAAACCAAAATATACGAGAGCAACAACAGATAACCAAAACTCGAACCGGTGTTGAAAACAGTGCAAACACGCCAATGAACATACGCAACAACAATTCAATAGAAAAGTAAACGGGAAAAGTCATGGCAAAAGCAAAAATACAACCGATAAAACTCATATTAACAGGTATATTATGGTTTCTGATTTACGGATATCTTTTATTACCCGTTATCGGTTATTTTTTAGATTTCAATTTTTTATCGGCAGACGATTGGGGAAAGCGGTATCAAGATTTCTTCAATTATAAGTGGAACATTAACACCCTGCCCGACACGCTTTTGCTTTTAATGATGATTGCTTGGATTCCGCTTTGGCTTTGGGGTTGGTATTTGTTCTATCACTTAAACTGGAAGAAGTTAAAACCGAAAGTTAAAATGAAGAAAGCGGTTAAAGCAGCGTTTGAGTTAAAGGAATCGAAACCTATTTATCACATGCCGCGCAAAATGCCTTCCACCATGCAAATTAATCGTTATGTGGCGCCGAAATTACCCAATCAGAAAGAGGAAGTTGTTTCGGGTGAGAAGAGTCACGCCAATTTAGCGCAAATGATTAAGCAAACGGCGGCGTTGGCGCGAAAATACAAAGTGGAAATTTTCCAACATATTCTTTTAGAGGGTTTTCGGGTTCCAATGGCAATTTCAACCGATGCGCGCGCCGTTTTAATTGAAATTGTCAACAAAAAGAAAGTGAATTGGTCGGTTGAGTTTACCGATGATGTCACGGCAGGCGGTTGGTATTCGGAAGGCGGCATTATGGAACGTCTGGCGCAAGATTTAATGGGCGCCTCCAAAGCGTTGGCGAAATCCGAACCGAATTCCGAAGTTTTATCTGCCATTTTGGTTACGGACGGGCGCGTTTTAAACACCAAACAAGCCGTTGAATATTTTCGATCCAAAGGCATTTTTCTTTTGGGATTTAATAATGCCGAACCCAAAGACGAATTGCCTGATTTAGCTTCGTTTTTAAGTGCGTATTTCGATTTAAAAGACGGCGAAACCGATCCGGCACCGCATCCTGTTGAAAAAGTACCGTTAAAATCAGCTCAACCGACAGCAACCGAAGCAAGCCCCGCTGAAACAACGGCAAGCGAATCGGCTTCAACCGAATCGACGGATGAAAATACCGATTTTGATAATGAATTGGAACAAATTCGCGAAAGTTTAAATGAAATTGCGCAAGATAAGGACATAAGCGCCGATAACACAACAACCGAATCGGCACAAACGCCCGTTTCTTCCGAATCGGACGAATCGGAAAAAAATCAAGCAGCAACGCAAGCTTCCGATTCTTTATCCGATCAATCCCGACAAACCAAACCGCAAGTAACGGGGTTGCGCGCCCCCGATATGCCTGTTAAACCCACTCCCAAAGCGTAACGGTTATGACAAAACAACATCTTCATTTTGCCGACATAAAAAATCAGCCGATAAAAACAAAAGCGGCTTTTGCCATAGCAACATGGTTCTTTTCGGGGTTATCTCCCAAAGCACCCGGCACCGTCGGTTCGTTTTTCACGTTACCGCTTGTTTTTTTACTTGCCCCGCTCGGCTTTTGGAGTATTTTGTTTTTCGCCATTCTTTTGTTTTTTATCGGGCAACAAGCAACAAGCGTTGTTTTAAAAGTAAAAAAAGCAACCGATCCGGGCTATGTGGTCATTGATGAAACGGTAGGACAACTGCTCACCTTTTTATGGGTTGCACAAAACGGTTTAATATGGTATGATTATTTTATCGGATTCGCGTTATTTCGTTTTTTTGATATTGTGAAAGTGTGGCCGGCCTCCATTATTGACAGAAAAACACATAATGCATTCGGTGTGATGGCAGATGATGTTATTGCCGGTCTATATGCCTCATTTGTTTTATACGGCATTCATTTTATATTATAATCAAGGAGAGAAAAATGGAACAAGATGAAATTTTAAACAACAACAATCACTTTAAGCACGCCTTGGAACTTTATGCCAAAGCGAAAGGCTATCAACTCACACCGTTTGCCGATAAAATTATCAATCGGTGTATTAACGCTTGTCAGGGGCATTGCCCGTGTGATGTTTCACGGGGATTTTGTCCGTGCGGTGAACATGAGCAGGAAATTGCCACAATGGGACATTGCCATTGTAACTTATTTAAAAAATAAAGTCTTAAAAAGCAATAAAAAATCCGACATTATTGTCGGATTTTTTTATTAAAAACAAGCACCCCGAACAGCTCATTTTTTTTCGTTGACAGGGATTCTTTTTTGTGATATAATTATTAAAAATTTGTTAAGGAGGGTATAAATGTCATTAACAACTGCGTCGTTAAAAACACAACCTGCGTCGTCAAATACAACAATTCTATTAAATTCAAATCTACCCGAAGCACCGAGTATATCTGCCAAGACAACTGTTACTTTAACAAATGAAGCCCTGACAAAGTTTCAAGCGCGAATGGCAGATTTAGCTTCTTTAATTGATTCATATAACAGGGATTCGAATGAAACAACCAAAGCCGCTTGTGATAAAGCGTTGAGTACGGCTTTGGCGGATTTACCGGCAGAAAGTCGGGAAAATGCTATGCAACATACCCCCCCCCAGGTATATTCTTACTATAAAGAATCGTTTAAAGGCATAAACACAGCGGGAAATGACAGTAAGCAACTGGCGCAAGCACAGAAGCACCAAGAGCAACAAGCCGTTTTAACGGCGCAACAAATAGCGCAAATTCAAATGCAAGCCGCCAAAGATTACAATGATTTTTGGGCAGGAAAAAATGACATTGATTGGAAAAAAGCCACCGCGGAAGACATAAGAAAATGGCGCGAAAAAGATGCTGAACTTGAAAAGCAATGGCGGGAAGAAGAAGCCAAAAAATTACAAAATCTTCCGTTGGAAGAAGCCAAACTCAGAGCGACAATGCTCAATAATCAACGGATAGAAGATAATAATCGCGTTATAAATAACTGTCAGGCTATACTAAACGACCCGACTGCTTCACCCGAAAAGAAAGAAGAAGCAAGACGGTTAC
>CANQKV010000090.1 GCA_947624545.1 uncultured Alphaproteobacteria bacterium
TGGCATGCGGTTTTTCCCGACGTAAATCCAAGAAACGATACGTTAAGCGTTGTTCTTCCGATAAATCTTCACTGTTGGCCACCACCTGAACAGGCAACACTTCGGCTTGAGATAAAATTTCGGCATTTAAAACCTGCACTTCAATTTCACCGGTCGGCATTTTGGGATTGACGGTTTCTTTTGTTCTTAAAACAACCGTACCGTCAATGCGCACCACCGATTCGGGCCGCGCCTTTTCAAGCAACTTAAACGACGGCGCAGCCGTATCCAACACACATTGGGTAATGCCGTAATTATCCCGTAAATCAACGAAAAGCAAATTGCCGTGATCGCGTTTGCGATGAATCCAGCCCGATAAACGAACCTGTTTGCCCTGATCTGTCGCCCGTAAAGCGCCACATGTGTGTGTCCGATACTGATGCATAAAAAACTCCTTTATTTGACACTGTTTTAATAAATTCGGTATGTAAATTACAACCTTTCGCAAAAAAATGCAAGAACTATATGCAAATTGATGCTTATTTTTTTAAGCCATACCGATTAACGTTAAGGCGTGATGCCATAACTGCACATAATAAGCGGCCATACCGAGCCACCCTTTTTGCAAATAGGCAAAAAGCATACCGTAAATAAGCAAATTCGCCCCCGGAATAAAACAAATGCTGAAAATCGGCCCTGCAACTTCAAAATCGGTTTGTTTCGGATGAATTTCAAAAAGCGTGACAATAAAGTGATAGCCGATAAAAATGCCGAATAAAACCAAATAATAATCGGGCAGTTTACCGTAAATTGCCACATAACCGACTAAGCCCGCCATTAAAACAAAAGTAAACGTGGGGAAAAAATAAGGCGCCAAAGCAATCAGCCAATTGCCTTTTCCGACAAAGGAAAACGAACCGCCCACATCTTGATCGATATCCAAGCCTTTCGGTTTATGCAGTGTTAACACGGCAAACAACATATGCGTTAATTCATGCTCCGCAATGGCAAAAAACGAGCCGGAAAGCCCGGGCATAATCAAAAAGAAAATAATCACTACCCCCATCGGCAAAAAGAAATTCAGCACATAATGCATATTCATCATTTTCTTAACAAGCATAAAATCGAGCTGAAAAGAGGGAACAAGAATCAGCAACATTATAATGGCAACAGGCACCTTTAAAAGATCGATACATTTATCAATGATTGATGAAATTTTACTCATGCGTTACCTTTTCTCTGACAATGTATAATTTTCCGACAACACCGGTATCAAAGGTACCCAATATTAAAGATTTATGATTGCCTTCCGACACAAAATAGAGTTGAAGCGGTGAATGAACATCTTCATTTATTCTTTTGAAAAACCAACCTTTTTTCTTTCCGCTCAATATTTTAATTCTGACCGACCAGTTTTCCGCCGTACCGCTTAATCCTTTATAAACGGAACTCAACTCTTTTTCGCCGCCGTATAAAAGCCGAATTTCCATATCCCGCTTACCGTCGCTGACCAAAACGGAATGCGTTTTCTTCTCTTTCAGGCGCATTAAATGCAGCAATACTGACTGATAATCCAAATATCCCTTTTTATTTTCAAAATTGGGTCTGGTTGTTTCAATGGTTTTACCGTCTTTCATTTTCATGGAAGAGTCAAGAACCGTTAAAGTATCGCCCTCAATTTTTCCCTTCGTTTCGAACACGGTTTGCGCATGAATGAAAGCCGCAAGCAAGCCTTTGGCAACGGCGGAAGTTTCAAGATGATAATCATTTTTCGTTAAATTCATATTGATGTAACCGCTTAACAACGGTATTTTCAACCCCTCTGCCCGATAAACGGCGTTCATGGTTTCGGCATTAACGGAAGAAGTCCATACGAAAAAAACACAAAAAACATAAAAAAATATTTTCATTTTTTCTCCTTTTTTGTTATACTATAAACAATCTTTATCGATATTGCAAAGGATATTTTATGGAACGGGAAATTTTTTATCTTTT
The DNA here is from genome assembly GCA_947624545.1 of uncultured Alphaproteobacteria bacterium. Taxonomy (GTDB): domain Bacteria; phylum Pseudomonadota; class Alphaproteobacteria; order CAAHEQ01; family UBA3637; genus RGIG4140. Next base: position 1,975 of record CANQKV010000090.1, read on the forward strand.
ATCGGGCATTTTGGGCATTTTCGGCCTCATCCTGATTGTTTTAATCGTTAAAATCATTCAAATAGGGAATGACAAGAAAAACGTTTCCTTGGAATTGGAACGACTGGAAAGAATGAATCGTTCCGATTCGGCGCAGCTGCGGCAAGAATTGGGCGATTCGCTGTTACGCTTTAATGATTCCGTTCGCAAGAGTTTGGAAGAACGGTTAGACGTGATGCGCAGCGAAAATACCACACAACTCAATCAAATGCGTTCAACGGTTGATGAAAAACTGCAAGATACGCTTCAAAAACGCATCACGGAATCGTTTTCGCTGGTATCGGAACGGTTGGAAAAAGTGCATCGCGAATTGGGGGAAATGCAATCACTGGCCTCCGACGTGGGCGGATTAAAACGCGTGTTAAGCAATGTTAAAACGCGCGGTACATGGGGAGAAGTTCAGCTGGGTGCCCTGTTAGAGCAAATGCTTGCACCCGATCAGTTTGTTAAAAATGCGCATATTAAAGAAAACGTGCAAGAAGTGGTGGAATATGCCGTTAAACTGCCGGACGGTAATGTGTTAATTCCCATTGATTCCAAATTTCCGATTGAAGATTACGAGCGCTTAATAACGGCGTCCGAAAACAATGATACAATCGGCATTGAAACGGCAACAAACGAGTTGGAACGGCGTATTCGATCGGAAGCCAAGCGCATTGCCGATAAATATATTTATCCGCCCGTAACAACCGATTTTGCCATTATGTTTTTGCCGACCGAAGGGCTTTATGCCGAAATTATGCGCAAAAGCGGATTGGCTGCCGAAATTCAAAGCAAATATCGCATCAGTGTTGCCGGTCCGAGTACGCTCGGTGCTTTTTTAAACTCTTTGCAAATGGGTTTTCGCACACTGGCCATTCAAAAGCGTTCGGGTGAAGTGTGGCGTTTGTTGAATGAAACAAAAACGGAATTCGGTAAATATGCCGACTGGACGGATAAAATTCGCAAAAACATTGAAGCAGCCTTAAAAGTGGTTGATGAAGCTCAAACACGCACGCGAGCCGTCAATCGAAAACTTGATAAAATTGATACGATTGATGAGTTTAAAGCTCCGGTGG
>CANQKV010000091.1 GCA_947624545.1 uncultured Alphaproteobacteria bacterium
TTCATTAAATATTGAACGCGCTCGACAACAACAATGGCATCATCAACCACCAAACCGATTGCCAAAATAACGGCAAATAATGTTAAAATGTTTAAATTGAATCCCGCCACATACAATACCGCAAACGTGGCAATGAGCGAAACGGGAATGGTAATCATGGGAATCAACGTTGCTTTCAAGTTTTGCAAAAAGAGAAAAACAATAATCATTACCAACAAAAACGTGATAATCAGCGTTGAAATAATGCCGCTGACGGAAGCGCGCACGAAATCAGTGGAATTATAAGCCAGCGTCAGTTTCATATCTTTCGGAAACGATTTTTCCAAAACGGACGTTTCCTTTTGAACGGCTTTCATCACATCTAACGCGTTTGCCGTCGGCAGCTGACTTAATGCAACAATAACCGAAGCTTGATTGTTGTATGTTGCCTGAACGGCATATGTATCGGCGCCCAATTCCACCCGCGCCACGTCTTTCAAGCGCACAATACCCCCGTCAGGCGACACGGCGACCACAATTTGCTCAAACGCTTCGGGCTGATTTAAAAAGCCTTGCGCGCTTAAATACAACACCTGATTACTGTTCGGCGACGGTGCCGCCCCGACGGCTCCCACGGCAGCTTGCACGTTTTGATTCTCAATAGCTTGAATAATATCTTGCGTTGTTAATTGAAGCGATGTAATTTTATCGGGGTTCAGCCAAACGCGCATACTGTATTGCGGACCGTAAATGTTCACGTTACCCATACCGGCAATGCGCTCCAACGGATTTTTAAGATGTGTATAAGCGTAATCGCTGAGTTGTAATCCGCTATAAGTCTGATTGGGGGAGGACAAGACCAAAAAACCTAAAATATTGCTTGATTGCGTTCGAACGGTTAAACCTTCCTGCGTCACGACGGCAGGCAAAAGCGCTGTTGCCTGCTGTAATCGATTTTCCACTTTTACCTGTGCAATATCGGCATCGGTGCCGATGTTAAACGTGATTGTTAAGGTATAATTTCCGTTATCATCGGACGATGATTCCATATACAACATATTTTCAACACCGTTCACGGCATTTTCAATCACAACGGCAACCGTATCAACCAATACTTGGGAATCGGCACCCGGATATGATGCCGAAACAACAATCTGCGGCGGTGTAATTTGCGGATATTGCGCTATCGGCAATAAATAAAGAGCAATCAGTCCCATTAATACCGTCACAATGGCAACAACACCGGCAAATCGGGGACGATCGATAAAAAAACGTGAAAAGTTCATGCGCCCGCCTTTTCTCGGTTATTTATTCCCTGTTTTGCAGGCGTATTCAAAAGCGAATCGGGAATGGTGCCTTTTAAAACAAAATCGCCGCCTTTTAACCCTTTTTCAATCACATAATTTTGTCCGACACTCCATCCGAGTTCCACATTTTGCCGTTCGATTTTATTGTTTCGAATTACATTGACATAAGCCCCGTTTTCTGCCAAATGCACCTGATTTTTATCAAGAACGATACTTTTTATTTCCTTTTCAAGCAAAACTTCCACATAAGCATTTGCCATTAATACGCCGTTCGGATTGGGAAAATCAACATAAACCGTTATGCCCGATGTTTGCCCCGCCACCATATTATCAATATATTGAAATGTTCCCGTTTGCGGGTAAATTTTACCGTCGGCGGTTTTAATTTTAATTGTCCAGCCCTCAAACAACGGTTTATCTGCCGTTTTGGTTTGCAAATATTCTTTATTGCTCATGGAAAACTGAACACGCATGGGCGTTTGTTGAATAATGCGCGCCAACGGCTGCCCGGAAGGCGTAACATAATTGCCTTTGGTTATGGCAATATTACCCACTATACCCTCAATAGGCGCTTTAATCACGGTATAATCATAATTAACTTCGGCAAGCGCCAGATTGGCTTTTTCGGCTTTGAGTTGCGCTTCGGCAGACAAATAAGACGTTTGCGCATTATCTAATTCCGTTTGCGAAACGGCTTCCGATTTTGTTTTTTTAATTCTGTTCAAATAAATCTCGGCATTTTTCAGCGTTGCTTCGGCTGATTGCACATTCGCCGCCGCGGCTTCCTTTTGCGCTAAATATTGCTGCTGTTGCAATACAAATAACTTTTCACCCGTTTGAACGGTTTGTCCGCCCTTAACAAACACCTGATCGATAAATCCGCTGATAAAGGGTAACACGTCAACCGTGTGAACAGGCGCCACCGTTCCGATAAATGTTTGTGTGACCGTTATATTTTTCTCTTGAACGGCGGTACCTGCATAAGCGGGTATGTTATTGTTTTTAAGCAACGCCGTATTTTCTTTTTTATCATTGAATTGCCGATAAATTAAAAAGATGATAAAAATCAACAAAATCAATATAATGAAACCAAACACAACACGTTCTTTTGTCATTTATCCCCCACAAAAACTTATTTTTTATAGACATAAGAAGCTGAATGAAAGCTGTCAAGAAATGAGTGCAAAATCAAAAGTATGTTTCATTTGTTTCTGTTTTAAAGACATATACCGCTTATGAGCAAAATCATTTAATTCGTCATTCGAATCAAGCCTTTTTAAAGCATTGAATTTATTTTTACTTATTTTCGGCGGAAAGTGCTTGTATATAGAACATTGAACGGCGCTGAATGCCGAGAACAGCAAGGCAAATCAGCCTCTTGAAAATGAAGAAAACATGTTAAATTAAACGTACGTTTTTTGCAACACTTTTTTTTGGATTTTCATATAAAAAA